>NZ_JBEXGL010000015.1:0-147149 GCF_040607315.1 Micromonospora sp. NPDC005305
GCCGATCTCCGGCCTGGCGCCGGCGGTGCGCGCGGCGGTGCGGCTTCGGCTGCTCGCCGCGAGCGCGGCCGGGGTGGCGGTGGTGGTGGCCCTCGCCGCGCTGCTCGCCCCCGTGGTGGCCGGCCGGGTGGACGACCGGCCGGTCGACCCGCGCCGCTACGTCGAACCGCCGCAGGTGGAGTCGCTGGATGAGAACCCGCTGATCCGGATCTCCGGGTGGGCGCTGAACCCCGACCAGAAGCTGCTCGACGTGCGCACCGAGGCTGGCGCCACGGACGCCGGGCCGCCGCGGATCCGGCTGGCGGTGCTCAGCGACTACGACGGGGTGACCTGGCGGGTGGGGGCGACCTACCGGAACGCCGGGCGGATCCTGCCGGCCACCGATCCGGCGCCGGGCACCGCCACCGAGCCGGTACGCCAGGACGTCACCGTGGCCGACCTGACCGGTCGGCTGCTGCCCGCCGTGCCGACGCCACGCGAGGTGACCGGCGCGCGGGTGGCGTACGACCCGGCGACCGGGACGCTGATCCGGCCGGAGGGGCTGGCGCCGGGGCTGCGGTACACGGTCGCCTCGGTGCGGGACCAGCCGGACCTGAACCTGCTGGGCACGGCCAACGTGCCGGCCGGCGACGCGGTGGCCCGGGTGCTGCGGGTCGCCGACGGGGCCCCGGAGCAGATGCGCCGGCTGGCCACCCAGCTCGCCGAGGAGAACGGCGCCCCGTACGCCCGGGCCAGCGCGATCGCCGACTTCCTGGCCGAGCACTACCGGGTGACCGCGGACGCGCCGAGCGGGCACGCGTACCCGAACCTGGGGTTCTTCCTCTTCGGGCCGCGCAACGGCGGCGGGCAGCGCGGCACGTCCGAGCAGTTCGCGGCGTCGTTCGCGGTGCTGGGCCGGCTGGCCGGCCTGCCCACCCGGGTAGTGGTCGGCTTCGAGCCGAAGGCGGACGGCCCGGTCCGGGCGGCCGACGCCTACGCCTGGCCGGAGGTGCTGTTCGAGGGCGTCGGCTGGGTGCCGTTCGACCCGATGCCGCGCCCGGACGAGGAGCCGCGCCCGGTGGAGGAGGACTTCCGGCCGAAGCCGGAGGACCCGCCGCCGTCCGAGGTGCCCGCGCCGACCGTGGAACCCACGGCCACGCCGCCGGCGGCGGCCGCCCCCGACCGGCGCGGCGGCAGGGCCGGACCGGGTACGCCGGTGCTGCTCGGCGGTGGCGTCGGCGCTCTGGTGCTGCTGCTCGGGGCGCTGCTGCTGACCCTGGCCACGCTGCGCCGGAACCTGAGCCGGGGCCGGTTGGCCCACGGTGACCCGGGCCGCCGGATCGCCGGCGCCTGGCGGGAGGTGACCGACGCGCTGCGACTGGCCGGCCACCCGGCGGGCGCGGACCTGGCGGCGGCGGAGGTCGCCGACCAGGCCCGCCGCACCCTCGCCGAGGCGCAGGCCGGGCAGGTCCCGGTGGCCGCCGAGGTGGACGAGCTGGCCGACCTGCTCAACCAGGTGGCGTTCGCCCCCGGCACGGCCACGCCGGCCCAGGCCGACAGGGCGGAGGCCGTCGCCACCGCCTACGTCACCGCCCTGCGGGCCACCGGCTCCCGCTGGCGTCGCCTCCGGTGGACCGTCCACCCCGGCCCGCTGCGCTGGCGCCGCTGACCCACGGCCTATGCGGGCGACTTCCCTTGCGGGCGAAAGCCCCGGTGTCAAGCCGGGTCGTAGGGATCCCGGGCAGCGAGTGCCTCAGCCTCCGACAACCCGAGGCGGCCGGCGGCCCGCCGCCGCACCCGGACCTGGGCGCGCGTCCGTGGCCGGAACTTCGGCTCCCGCGAACACCCGCACACCTCGAAACCCTCATAGCGCAGCCCCGCCCCGAGAACAGCCGCGACCGCGGCCCACCCGGAGTCGTTCCGCCGGCGCGGCGCCGCGAAGTCGTGCCCGGCGAAGACCATCGGCTGCCGGCACGACGTACAGGGGTGGGTCGCGTCGTCCCAGGCGTACTTGTGACTGCGACGGCACGGCACACACACGTAGTGGACCTTGTAGATGGTCTCGGAATACCGGCACACATCCGCATGCTAGGGCATGCCCGCGTAGCGGAGCGGGAGCGGAGGTCGAGGCCGGCGCCACGCCCCGTAGGTCAGGACGGCAAAGATGCCCGGGCGGCGATCACCTGGGTGACACTACTGACCGGCCGCGCGCAGCTTCCGGACGAGTTTGCGCAGGCCGGCCTGCCAGCCGTCGGGGTCCTCGGCGCGGCGGCGGGCGTAGCCGGCGACCTCCGGGTGCGGCAGGATGAGGAACCGCTCCTCGGCCAGCCCGGCGATGGTCGCGTCGGCGACCTGGTCGGGGGTGAGGATCGCGCCGGAGGCGGCGACCACCCGGGCGCCCAGGTGCCCCTCGGCCAGGCCGCCGGCGAGCATCGGGGTGTCCACCCCCTGCGGGCAGAGCGCGCTGACCCGGACGCCGGCGTCCCGGTAGGTGATGGCCACACCACCGCTGTGCCCGGCGTCCACCCGGACCGTGCCATCCTCAGGGGTGTAACGGACCGGCGAGGCCGACCGCCGCGTGTTTCGTCGCCGTGTACGGGGCGTCGCCGACCGCGGTGAGCACGCCCGCCGCCGAGCAGGTGAAGAGGAGGTAGCCCTGGCCGCGGCGGAGCATGGCCGGCAGCGCGGCCCGGGCGCTGTGCACGTGCCCCAGCACGTTGACCCGCCAGGCGCGGTCCCAGTCGGCGTCGGGCGCGTCCACTCCCCCGCCGGTGGTCACCCCGGCGTTCGCGCAGAACAGGTCGATCCGGCCGTACCGGCGCTCGGTCTGGTCGACCAGCGCCCGCACCTGCGCCTCGTCGGTGACGTCGAGCGCGACGCCGTGCGCCACCGGCCCGATGCCCTCGGCCACGGCGCGCGCCGCCTCGGCGTCGAGGTCGGCCAGGATGACGGCGGCGGCGCCCTCGGCGACGAAGCGGCGGCCGAGCGCCGCCCCGATGCCGCCCGCCCCGCTGGTGATCACGGCCACCCGGTCGGTCAGGTTCATGAGCCCGCCTCCCCGCCGGTCGGGCCGAGCCGCGGCAGCAGATCGCCCCAGGCGGTCGCGCCCCCGGCGGTCAGCTCCGGGGTGGGCAGCAGCGCCAGGACGGGCACGTCCACGCCGTGGTCGGCGTACCGGCGGGCCCGGGCGACGCACTCCTCGGGCGAGCCGTGCAGGATCAGCGCGTCGACCACGTCGTCCGGCACCGCCGCCGAGGCGCCCGCCGGTCCCCGGCGGCCCACGCCTCCCACATCGGACCGAGGCTGTCCTGCCGCCCCAGCCAGCGGTGGAAGGCCGCGTACGCCGGCACGGTCAGGTAGCCGGTGATCAGCCGGTGGCCCAGCGCCCGGGCGTACGTGGCGTCCTCGCTGGGGTTAACAACGGCTGGCGTGCCGGTGGTCCTTAGCGACGTCTAGCGCGCTATAGTTGCTGTCGTGAATTTGAAGGAGTGGGCGGCGGCAACTGGTATCTCGTACGTGACCGCGCGGCGGCAGTACGCGGCCGGGTTGCTGCCCGTTCCGACGTATCGACTCGGCCGGCTCATCATGGTCGGCGAACCGGTGACGGGCGCGGCCCCGGACGCCGGGCAGGTGGTGGTGTACGCCTGCGTGTCGTCCGCCGAGCAGGAGCCGGATCTGGACCGGCAGGTCGCCCGGGTCACGATGTGGGCGACCGGACGGCACCTGGGCGTGGATCGGGTGGTGACCGAGGTCGGCTCGGCGCTCAACGGGCATCGCAAGAAGTTCCTGGCGCTGCTGCGCGACCCGGGGGTGGCCACGATCGTGGTCGAGCATCGGGACAGGTTCGCCCGCTTGGGTGCCGAGTACGTCGAGGCCGCTCTCGCCGCGCAGGGCCGCCGCCTGCTCGTGGTCGACCCCGCCGAGGTGGACGACGACCTGGTGCGTGACGTCACCGAGATCCTGACGTCGCTGTGCGCCCGCCTGTACGGCCGCCGCGCGGCGGCGAACCGCGCCCGCCGTGCTGTCGAGGCAGTCACCGAGGCCACGTCGTGAAAGGGATCCAGGCGTACCGGTTCGCCCTCGACCTCACCCCGTCGCAGCAACGCGCGGTGCTCGCGCACGCCGGGGCCGCCCGGGTCGCCCACAACTGGGCGCTGGCCCGGGTGAAGGCGGTGATGGGCCAACGGGCAGCAGAACGCACCTACGGGGTGCCAGAGGAGTTGCTGACCCCGGCGGTGTCGTGGTCGCTGCCAGCCCTGCGGAAAGCATGGAACGCCGCCAAGGAAGACGTCGCGCCGTGGTGGCGGGAGTGCTCGAAGGAAGCATTCAACACCGGCCTCGACGCGCTCGCCCGCGCGCTGAAGAACTGGTCGGACTCCCGCGGCGGCAAGCGGGCCGGCCGCCCGGTCGGTTTCCCGCGGTTCAAGTCTCGCCGCCGCACCACACCGAGGGTGCGGTTCACCACCGGCACACTCCGGGTCGAGTCGGACCGTAAGCATGTGGTGCTGCCCCGGCTGGGACGGTTGAAGCTACACGAGTCCGCCCGGAAGCTGGCCCGGCGTATCGACAACGGCACCGCCCGGATCATGTCGGCCACCGTTCGGCGTGACGGCGGCCGCTGGCATGTGTCCTTCTGCGTCGAGGTTGAACGGGTCGTTCGCGTACCGGCCCGTCCCGACTCGACGGTCGGTGTCGACGTCGGCGTCAAGCACCTCGCCGTGCTGTCAACCGGCGAACTGGTGCCGAACCCACGCCACCTGGGTGACGCCCAGCGCCGCCTTCGCAAACTCGGCAGGTCAACGTCGCGTAAGGCCGGCCCGGACCGGCGCACCGGCCAGCGCCCTTCGAACCGCTGGCAGCGCGCCTCTGCCCGGCTCGGTCGGGCCCACGCCCGCGTGGCGAACTTGCGCCGCGACCGCCTGCACAAGCTCACCACCCAGCTCTGTCAAGAGCACGGCGCGATTGTGGTGGAAGACCTCAACGTCGCCGGAATGCTGCGCAACCGGCGCCTGGCCCGGCACATCGCCGACGCCAGCTTCGGCGAGCTACGCCGGCAACTCACCTACAAGACGCAGTGGAACGGCGGCCGGCTATTCATTGCCGACCGTTGGTATCCATCGAGCAAGACGTGTTCGGCTTGCGGCGCGGTGAAAACCAAACTGGCCCTGTCCGAACGCACCTACACCTGCCAGACATGCGGCCTGACCATAGACCGCGACCATAACGCCGCACTCAACCTGGCCGCTCTCGCGGCCCAGTTCGACACCGCCGGGAGTGGCCCGGTGGCAGCACGTGGAGCCGACCAGAAGACCCGCGTACGCGGGCAGGTGGCAGTGAAGCGTGAACCCGGCACCGCCACAGCGGGTCAGACCGGGACCGTCTCACCGCAAGGCGAGACTACCGATCGTGTGCTCACTAGAGCGCACTGAGAGGTAACGGCAGACGAAGATCCGGGCGGCGGCGACCTCGAACCCGGGGCGGCGCTCGCCCAGCTCGGCCAGGGCGGTCGGCACCTCGTCGGCGGCCAGCCAGTTTAGGATCACCCCGTCGGCCTCGGCGGCGGCGAGCCGCAGCACGCCCGGGCGCAGCGCGGCCAGCAGCACCGGCGGCGGCACGGTCGGCGGGCGTTCCAGGGTGAACCGCCGGACGGCGAAGGTGTCTTAGGCCTCGTCGACGGTCTCCCCGCGCAGCGCGGCGCGCAGGAAACGCAGCACGTCCCGGGTGCGCCGGAGCGGCTCGTCGAAGGGCACCGCGTTCCAGTCCCGGACGAGCACGGGTGAGGAGGCGCCGATGCCCAGCGCGAAACGGCCCGGCGCGGCCTCGGCGAGGGCGGCGGCGCTCATCGCGAGCAGGCCGGGCCCCCGGGTGAAGACCGGGGCGATCGCGGTGCCCAGCCCCAGCCGCGGTTCCCAGGCTGCGGCGAGCGCCAGCGGGGTGAACGCGTCGGTCCCGGCGACCTCCGACGACCAGACGTCGGTGAAGCCGGCCCGGTCGAGCGCCGCGTAGACCGTGGCGTGGTCGGCGAGCCCGACGCCGGCCAGCGGCACGGTCATGCCCCATCGATTCGTCACCGGTCGATCGTGCCCGGTCGCCGTGGCCGGGGGCAAGATCCGACCGGCGGCTCCCGGTCGCGACGCGCGCAGCCGCAGGGGTGATGCGGCCGGGACCCGGCGCTGCCGCCCGCAAGAGGTGCTACGACTGCCAGATGGGGTGGACCGGGCTCGGGAGGCGGCGGTGAGGATTCCGGAGCCGACCGCCCTGGTCCCGTCGGGCGGCGGTCCCCACCGGGCGACGTTCCTGGAGCTCTTCTTCGACCTGGTGTTCGTCTTCGCGCTGACCCGGATCTCCGCCCGTGCCTTCGAGGACCTGGCGCTGGAAGGGGGCAAGAGCGGCTGGACGGCGGTGACCGGGGGCGGCAAGACGCTGCTGTTGTTCCTGGCGCTCTGGGCGGTCTGGCAGGGCACCGCCTGGACCACGAGCCGCTACGACCCGTACCACATCTGGTTGCAGGTCATCGTGATCATCGCGCTGGTGGGCAGCATGGTGATGGGGGTGGCCATCCCCCGCGCGTTCAGCTCCATGGGGCTGGTGTTCGCCGCCGCGTACGTGGTGGTGCAGGTGAGCCGCCCGGCGATCCTGCTGCTGACGCTGCGCCGGCTGCAGCACCGCCGGCTGAAGCTGCGCATGCTGATCACCTTCAGCGTGACCGGGGTGCTCTGGCTGACCGGCGCGGTGCTGCCCACCGACCCGCGGGTGACGCTCTGGGCGCTGGCGCTCCTGCTGGAATACCTGGCGTCCCGGTTCGGCTGGCCGGTCCCCGGGCTGGGCCGGTCCACCGTCTCCCGCTGGGACATCCACGGGGAGCACCTGGCCGAGCGCTACCAGCAGTTCTTCCTGGTCGCGATCGGCGAGACGATCCTCATCGCCGGGCTGGCGTACAGCCGCGCACCGGAGAGCGCCGCCCGCACCGCGGCCTTCGCCGCCGCGCTGCTCACCTCGGTGCTGCTCTGGCGGATCTACGTGCAGCGGGCCGGGCGGATCCTCGGCGAGGCGGTGACCCGGGCCGCGCATCCCGCCACCATCGGCCGCTCCGCCGCGGACACCCACCTCATCATGGTGCTCGGCGTGGTGGCCACCGCGATCGGCTACGAGCTGGTCAACGAGCACCCCGCCGGCCACAACCAGGTCGGCTGGCTCGCCATGATCCTCGGCGGTCCGGCGTTCTTCCTGCTCGGGCGGGCGCGCTTCGAGTACGAGGTGTTCGGCCGGGTGTCCCCGTCGCGCTGGGTGGCCGTGCTCGTGCTGGTACTGCTCATGCCGGTGCTCAAGCCCCTGGTGCCGCTGACCGCGGCGATCGCCACCCCGCTGGTCGCGGCGATCGCCGCCCCGCTGGTGCTGCTCGGGGTGGCGGTGGCCGACGCCCGCCGTGCCTGGGGCCGCCCACCGGAGGAGGCGGCCCCACCGTTCTGACGGGACCCGTCGGGGCCGCTGACGCCCCTTCCCCGACGTTACGATCCGCGGGTGACCTTCTCGATCGTCGCCCGCTCCGCCGACGGGCTCGTGCACGGCATCGCCGTGGCCAGCAAGTTCCTCGCGGCCGGGGCGCTGGTGCCGGCCGCCGAGGCGGAGGTCGGCGCGCTCGCCAGCCAGGCCCACGCCAACCTGGCGTACCGGTCGCAGGGGCTGGCGATGCTGCGCACCGGGGTGGCCGCCGCGGACGTCGTGGCCGGCCTGATCGCCGCCGACCCCGGCCGCGACGACCGGCAACTCGGCGTGGTGGGAGCGAAGGGCGACGGCGCCACCTGGACGGGGCCGCGCTGCCACCCCTGGGCGGGCGGCCAGTCCGGCGACGGTTGGGCGGCGCAGGGCAATATCCTGGCCGGGCCGGAGGTCATCGACGCGCTCCGGGAAACCTGGCTCGGCAGCGCCGACCTGCCGTTCCCGCAGCGGCTGCTGGCCGCCCTCGCCGCCGGCGACCGGGCCGGCGGCGACCGGCGCGGCCGGCAGAGCGCCGCCCTGTTCGTGGTGCGGCGGCACGGCGGCTACGCCGGCACCGGCGACGAGCTGGTCGACCTGCGCGTCGACGACCACCACGACCCCGTCGCCGAGCTGGGGCGGCTGCTCGACATCCACACGCTGCTCTTCGGCACGCCCGACCCGGCCACCCTGCTCGACCTCACCGGGCCCGTCGCCGACGAGGTGGCCGCGCTGCTGGTCGCCGCCGGTCACCCGGTCGGCCCCGCCGGGGTGGAGGAGGCGCTCGACGCCTGGGCCGGCGTCGAGAACCTGGAGGAGCGCATCGTCCCCGGCCGGATCGACCCCGTCGTGCTGGACCACCTGCGCCGCACCACCTCGCCGGCCGCCGGCGCCTGACCATCGCCGAGGAGAACGCAGCTCCGCGTTGCCCGCGGGGCGGGGCAGCAAGCCGTAAGGGCTTCGCAAGATTTCGCGCTTCGTCGCCCGTCCGGTGCGCGGCTACCCTGACACGCGGAGGGGGGCCTGCCGGTGCCGCATCGGGTGCTGGTCGTTGACGACGACCGGACGATCAGCGACGTGGTGTGCCGTTATCTCGAGCACGCCGGCTACCAGGTGGACCACGTCGAGGACGGTGCCGCCGCCCTCGCCGCGGTCGCAGCCGCGCCGCCGCATCTGGTGGTGCTCGACGTGATGCTGCCGGTGCTGAGCGGGCTCGAGGTGTGCCGGCGGTTGCGGCAGCGGCCCAACCCCGTGCCCATCGTGATGCTGACCGCCCGCGGTGACGAGGCCGATCGGATCCTGGGCCTGCAACTGGGCGCGGACGACTACGTGAGTAAGCCTTTCTCGCCGCGTGAGCTGGTGCTGCGGGTGGGCTCGGTGCTGCGCCGGGCCGGCGGTGACGCTCTGGCCTCGGCTGTCGAGGTGCTCACCGACGGCGGTCTGGTCGTGCAGACCGGTCCCCGGGTGGCCCTGCTGCACGGCCGGCAGCTGGCGCTCACGCTGCGCGAGTTCGATCTGCTGGCACACCTGATGCGTCACCCGGCGCGGGCGTTGGGGCGGGCGGAGCTGCTGGAGCAGGTGTGGGGCTGGCACTTCGGCGACCAGTCCACCGTCACCGTCCACGTGCGTCGACTACGGGAGAAGATCGAGGCAGACCCCGCCGATCCACGGCGGATCGTCACCGTCTGGGGTGTCGGCTACCGGTACGAGCCGGTCGATGGGTGACCTCGCCCTGATCTTCGGCGTGGCGCTCGGGGCGGCCGGTGCCGTGGCGCTGGTCGGTGCCGGCGCGCTGCGGCTGCTGCGCGTCCGGTCGATCACGTCACACATCTCGGTTCTGCTGGCGATGACCGTCGGCGCCGTCGCGGCGGGCGTGTCGGTGGTCGCCGAGGCGATGTTCCTCTCCCCGCACGACCTGGAGGTCGTTCTCATCACGGTCTGCGCCGCCGCGACGGTCTCGCTCGCGGTCGGCTGGCTGTTCGGGCGGCGGCTCGCCGCCGCGGCGGTCTGGGCGGACCAGGCCCGCGAGCGGGAACGGCGGATCGAGAAGGGACGCCGGGATTTGATCGCCTGGGTGTCGCACGACCTGCGCACGCCGTTGGCCGGGCTGCGGGCGATGGCCGAGGCGCTGGAGGACCGGGTGGTCGCCGACGTGACCACGGTCGGCGAGTACCACCGCCGGATCCGGGTGGAGGCCGATCGGATGACCCGGCTGGTCGACGACCTGTTCGAGCTGTCGCGGATCGACGCCGGGGCACTGCGGCTGTCGCTGTCGGCGGTGCCTCTGGGCGATGTGGTGTCGGACGCCCTGGCCGGGGCCGCGCCGCTGGCGGAAGCCCGCCGGATCCGGCTGGTCGCCGGCGAGTCGGGCTGGCCGGTGGTCACCGCCAGCGAGCCTGAGCTGGCTCGGGTGGTTCGCAACCTGCTGCTCAACGCGATCCGTTACACCCCTGAGGATGGCACGGTCCGGGTGGACGCCGGGCACAGCGGTGGTGACGCCTGGTTGGCCGTCGCCGACACCTGCGGCGGGATCCCGGAGGCGGACCTGCCACGTCTGTTCGAGGTGGCCTTTCGCGGCGAGCCGGCCCGTACCCGCTCGGCCGACGGCGGCGTGGAGAGTTCGGGCGGGTTGGGGCTGGCGATCGTGCACGGCCTGGTCAAGGCGCACGGTGGCCGCGTGGAGGTTCACAACGTGACCGGTGGCTGCCGGTTCGTCGTCCGGCTGCCGCTCGCCGCCTGAGCCACGTGCGTCAGGCGCGGCGCGGATCCGACCCTACGAGGTGGTGAGCTCGGCGAACCAGCGGTGGCCGGCAGGAAACACCTCGCGGACGGCGAGCCCGGCCGCGGCGGCGGGGGCGTGCACCGCCAGAGCGTCCAGCCGCGCCCAGCGGAAGCTTGGTCCCCGGTGTCGGCCGGACACCACGTGCACCTGCCCCTGCCAGGTCCCGGTCCCCGGCGGCTCGAGCTCGACCAGCACCGTGCCGGCCGGGCGCAGCAGCCGCCGACACCGGCGCAGCAACTTTCCGGGATTCCCGCCGATGCCAATGTTGCCATCCAGCAGCACCACGTGCTCCCACCTGCCCTCGGCCGGCAGCGGCGCGAACAGATCGGCCCGAACGGCGACCGCGCCGCGGGCCCGGGTCAGCGCGACCGCCCGGGCCGAGACGTCGACGCCGAGCGTGGTCACCCCGGCGCGCGTGAGCGCCAGGGTGACCCGGCCCGGGCCGCAGCCCAGGTCCAGCGTCGGGCCGGCGCAGCGGGCCAGCACCGCGGCGGTCGCCGGCTCGGCGGGCCCGTGCCACCGCTTTACCGGCAGTCGGCGGCGGGTTCCGTCGGCGTGCACCAGCCAGTGCGTGTCGACGTCGGGGTGGCGCAGCACCGTGCCGAAGCCGCTGACGGTCGGATCGAACGAGCCGGCGGCCGGCCGCCGGACAACATCGGTCATTGCCGGCCCCCGGCCACCGGGGTGCCCCGCACTGCCGCGACCTCCCGGGCGAAACGGCCGGTCGGGACCAGGTCGGCCACCGCGAGCGCGTCGGTCCAGTCGTCCACGTCGCGCAGCACCGGCAGCGTCGCGATCCGCAGGCCGCGTCCGGCCAGCGCGGCCCGGGTGAGCCGCCCGGTGTCGGGGGTGGACATCGGCACCTCGCGCAGTGCCGTCGCCCGCCGGGGGTCGTGCAGGCCCAGCGCCCACCAGCCGCCGTCCGCGGCCGGGCCGAGCACCGCGTCGGTCCCGGTCGCGGCCAGCCGGCGTACCGCGGCGGCCAGCCGTGCCGCGGTGAGCTGCGGGGTGTCCATGCCGATCTGGAGCACCGGCCGTCCCGGGTACGCGGCGGCCACGTCGGCGTGCGCGTGGGCGAGCCGATCGGCGAAATCGTCCCCCCGCTGGGGCAGCACCGGCCAGCCGGCGGCCGCGGCGGCGAGGTCCAGCCCGTCCTCGGCGTCGGCGAACCGGCCGGCCAGCGCCAGCACCGGGACGACGCCCGGGGTGGCGGTGACGGCGTCGAGGGTGTCGCGCAGCGCGGCGGCGGCGATCCGGGCCGCCTGCGCGGGCTCGGCGGGCGGGCAGAGCCGCGTCTTGACCGCCCCGGCCACCGGCGCCTTGGCCACCACCAGCAGGACGGTCACCGCCGGCCGTCCACGCTGCGCAGCACGGTCAGGAAGTCCCGCGTGGCGCGGACGGTGCCGCGGACCGAGCCGGACACCTTGGAGCGGGTGCCGGCGGCGCGCGGCGCGTAGCGGACGTCGCGCTCGTGGATGCGCCAGCCGGCGGCGGCGGCCCGGATCATCAGCTCCAGTGGATAGCCGAAGCCACGGTCGGCGACCCCGAGGGCGAGCAGGGCCTCCCGCCGGGCCACCCGGATCGGGCTGAGGTCCCGCAGCGGCACCCCGCGCTGTCGCAGCAGCGCGGCGACCAGAGCCGTGCCCGCGCGGGCGTGCCACGGCCAGACCCCCGCGGACACCGGCCGCCGCCGGCCCACCGCCAGGTCCGCGGTGCCGGCCGCCACCGGGGCGACCAGGGCGGGAAGCTCGCCCGGGTCGAACGATCCGTCGGCGTCGAGCACGCAGACCAGATCACTCTCGGCGTGTTCCAGGCCGGTGTGCACGGCCGCGCCGTAGCCGCGGCGGCCTTCGCGGACCACCCGGGCGCCATGCCGGGCGGCCACCTCCGGCGAGCCGTCCCGGGACCCGTTGTCCACCACGATCGCCCGGTAGCCGGGCGGCAGGGCGGTCAGCACGCCGGGCAGGGCGGCGGCCTCGTCCAGGCACGGCAGCACCACGTCGATCTGTGTCCGCATGCCGTCGACGCTAGGCCCGCCGGCACCTCCGACGGCCCCGATCGTGCTTACGGAACCCTTACCGGCCAGCCAATTCTTACCGTCCGGTGACGGCTGGCGGTTCGGCCGCCCAGGCCCCCCGGCAGGCCGTATCGTCCGGTCGTCATGAGACCCGCAGCCGCCGTCCGCCCGGCCCCCGTCACGGCCCGGGACATCCCGGGGAACCGGGGCGACCTGCTCGTGCTGGCCGTCGAGGGGGTGCTGCTCGTCGCCGCGGTCGCGGTGGGGCTCGCGCTCAACCGGCGCGGCGTCGGGCTGCACGCGGACGCCGCGCCGCTCTACGCGACCTGGCGGCCCCATCTCGGTTGGGGCACGCCGCTGGCGGTGCTGGTCGCCGTGGTCGTGCTCGGGCCGGGCCTGCGCTGGGCGCGGACCGCCCGGTGGGGTCCGCTGCTGGCGGCCGGCTGGCTGGCCGCGGTGGCCTGGACGCTGTCGCTGGCGCTGATCGACGGCTGGTCGGCCGGGCTGGCCCGGCGGCTCACCGCGCAGGCGGAGTATCTGCACGAGGTGCCCGGTGTCGCCGACATCCCCCGGATGCTGGCCGGCTTCACCGACCGGATCCTGGACTTCCAGCCCGACTCCTGGTCCACCCACACCGCCGGACACCCGCCGGGCGCGCTGCTGGTCTTCGTCTGGCTGGACCGGGTCGGCCTGGGCGGCGGCGCCGCGGCCGCGCTCTGCTGCGTGCTGGTCGGCGCGACCGCCGCGGTGTCGGTGCCGGTCACCCTGCGCGCGCTGGGCGCCCCCGAGGCGGCCCGGGCGGTGCTGCCGTTCCTGGTGCTGCTGCCCGGCGCGGTCTGGCTGGGTGCCTCCGGCGACGCCGTCTTCACCGGCGTGGTCGCCGCCGGACTGGCGCTGCTGGCGGTGCGCGGGCCGCTCGCGGCGCTGGCCGGCGGGCTCCTGCTCGGCTTCGCGCTGCACCTGTCCTACGGGTTCGTGCTGGTGGGAGCGCTGGCGCTGGTCGTGCTGGCGCTGCGCCGCGACCGCCGCCGGGCCGCGCTGCTCGCCGCGACGGCCGGCGTCGCGGGCGTCACGGCGCTGTTCGTGCTGGCCGGTTTCCGCTGGTGGGAAGGGTACGACCGGGTGGTCGAGCGGTACTACCAGGGCTGGGCGACCGACCGCCCGTACGCCTACTGGGTCTGGGCGAACCTGGCAGCTCTGCTGCTCTCCGCCGGGCCGGCGCTCGGGCCGGCGTTGCGCCGGGCGACCCTCGCGGCCCGCGCGAACGCGGGATCCCTGGGCGACGGCGGGAAGCCAGTCAAGCGGGCGACCGCGCTGGGGCCGACCGTCCTGCTACCGGCCGCCGCCGCACTCGCGGTTGCCGCCGCCGACCTGTCCGGGATGAGCAAGGCCGAGGTGGAGCGGATCTGGCTGCCGTTCGCAGTCTGGTTGCTGGTCGCCGCGGCACACCTGCCCCCGCCGACCCGCCGCTGGTGGCTGGCCGCCCAGGCGCTCACCGCCCTCGCCGTCAACCACCTGCTCCTCACGGTCTCCTGACCACCGCCCGCCGGTCGGGTCAGCCGACCAGGGCGGCGGGTTCGCGCAGCGGGTCGGTGGCGAAGGCGGTCACGCCGTCGACGAAGCTGACCCGGGCGGTATAGGCGAGCAGGTCGCGGGCCCGGGTGGGGTCGGCCACGACGTGCCGGACGTCGGCGACACGCGCGCCGCCGAGCACCTCGGGATCGGGCCCGCCCATGGCCCGGGCCAACGCGGTCGCCAGGTCGCCGACGGTGTGCGGCTCGCCGGAGCAGATGTTCACCGGGACCAGCCCGTCCGGCGTGGGCGCGGTGAGCGCCAGCAGGTTGGCCCGGGCCACGTCGGTGACGTGCACGAAGTCGCGGCGCTGCCGGCCGTCCTCGTACACCCGCGGCGGCCGGCCGTCGGCCAGCGCCGAGCGGAACAGCGAGGCGACCCCCGCATAGGGGGTGTCGCGGGGCATCCGCGGGCCGTAGACGTTGTGGTAGCGCAGCGCCCACACCCCGCCCCCGGTCTGCCGGGCCCAGGCCGCGGCGTAGTGCTCCTGCGCGAGCTTGCTGGCCGCGTACGTGCTGCGCGGCTCCAGCGGGGCGTCCTCGGGCACGAGGGCCGGGTCGAGGCCGGCCCCGCAGGCCGGACAGGTCGGGTCGTAACGGCCCGCGGCGAGGTCGGCGGGCCGGCGCGGGGCGGGCCGGACCACGCCGTGCCGGGCGCAGGTGTAGCGCCCCTCCCCGTAGACCACCATCGAGCTGGCCAGCACCAGCCGGGACACCCCGGCCCGGTGCATGGCGGCGAGCAGCACCGCCGTGCCGTGGTCGTTGTGGCCGGCGTAGCCGGGGGCGTCGGACGGGTCCAGCCCGTGCCCCACCATGGCCGCCTGGTGACAGACGGCGTCCACCCCGGACAGCAGCCGGTCCAGCAGCGCGGCGTCGCGGACGTCGCCGACCACCAGGTCGTGCGGCCGGCACCACTCCGGCGGCGCGCCGCCGTGTGCCTGGGGCAGCAGCGCGTCCAGGCAGACCGGCTGGTGGCCCTCGGCGGCCAGCAGGTCGGCGATCTGCGATCCGATGAAGCCGGCCGCGCCGGTGACCAGTACCCGCATGCGGCCAGGCTAGGGCACCGCGCGGTCCGGTCTGGCCGGTTTGGGCCGGACGTCAGCGGTCCGTAAGGGACGAGCGTAAGCGTTCGGTAATGCGGCAAACCGGGACCGGCCGGCGGGTGCCGCGTCTAGCGTCTGGCGGGGAACGCAAGCTCCACAGGGTAGGAGGAGACGTGTCCGCTGGTCCGGGTCCGCACGACCCGCCGTCCGCCGTCCCGGCGAGGCTGTGGCGCGGGCTGGCCCGGCACCGGCCGCCCGGGGTCGACGCCCTCGACCGGGCCTGGCGCAGCCCGGTACGCGGGCCCTGGCTCACCTCGGTGCTCGGCGCCGTGCTGCTGGCCACCCTGCCCCTGGTGATCGTCACCGGGCTGCTCGACTGGATCGCCTACGGGCCCCGCCTCGACCAGGCGTTCCCCCGGGACGTGGGCTGGCTGCACCCGCCGGTGTTCGACTGGCCCACCCGGCCCGCCTGGCTGTTCCGCGTCACCCAGGGGCTGCACGTGACCCTCGGCATCGTGCTGGTGCCGGTGGTGCTGGGCAAGCTCTGGTCGGTGGTGCCCAAGCTCTTCGACTGGCCACCGGCCCGCTCGGCCGCCCAGGTGCTGGAGCGGCTGTCGCTGTTGCTGCTGGTCGGCGGCATCCTCTTCCAGACGGTCACCGGCCTGCTGAACATCCAGTACGCGTACCTGTTCGGCTTCGACTTCTACACGGCGCACTGGTACGGCGCCTGGATCTTCACGGCCGCGCTGGTCACCCATGTGGCGATCAAGCTGCCCCGGCTGGTCAGCGCGCTGCGGGGACCGGGCTTCGCGCGTACCCCGTCGGGGCGGACCGGGCCGGAGCCGGCGGATCCGGACGGCCTCGTGGCCCGGCGGCCCGGGCCGGCGACGATGAGCCGACGCGGGGTCCTGGCCCTGGTCGGCGGCGGTGCGCTGCTGCTCGCGGCGCTGACCGTCGGGCAGAGCGTCGACGCGCTGCGTCGCACCGCGCTGCTCCTGCCGCGCGGCCGCCGCATCGACGGCGGCCCGACCGGCTTCCCGGTCAACCGCAGCGTGGCCGCGGCCGGCGTCACCCCCGAGCAGACCGGGCCGCGGTGGCGGCTCACGCTGCGCGCGGGGAACCGCACGGCGGCCCTGGACCGGGCCCGGCTGCTCGGCATGGCGCAGCACACGGCGACCCTGCCGATCGCCTGCGTGGAGGGCTGGTCGACCGCGCAGACCTGGACCGGCGTCCGGCTGCGTGACCTCGCCGGACTGGTCGGGGCGACCGATCCGGCCACCGCGCGGGTGCGGTCGCTGGAGCGTGCCGGCCTGTTCCGCGAGGCCGTCCTGCACGGTGGCCAGGTGACCGACCCGGACGCGCTGCTCGCCCTGCGGGTCAACGGCGTCGACCTCAGCCCCGACCACGGTTTCCCGGCGCGGATCATCGTGCCCGCGTTGCCCGGGGTGCACTGCACCAAATGGGTGGCGGAGATCGTGTTCGATGGCTGACCTCCGGCGCGCCTACGGTGCCGCGCCCTGGCACGCGCTGCTCCTGGCCGGCTGCTTCGCGGTCACCGGGTGGATCGCGCTGCGGCTGGCCGGTGAGGCGTCGGCCGGCCGGATGCTGCTGTGGTTCCTCGGCGCGGTGATCGCGCACGACCTGGTCCTCTTCCCGGTGTACGCGTCACTCGACCGGGTGGTGCGCCGCGCTCTGGACCGGGGCGGCAACCCGTCGCCGCTGAACCACGTCCGGGTCCCGGCGCTCGGCGCCGGGCTGGTGTTCCTGGTCTACCTGCCCGGGATCCTCGGACTCGGCGACGTCACCTACGTCTCGGCGACCGGCCTGGCGCCCCGGGCCATGCTCGGCCAGTGGCTGGTGGTCAGCGGCGTGCTCTTCGCCGCCAGCGCGCTGATCTACGCGGGGCGCCGGTTCGGCCGCCGCAGGCCGTGAGGCCGGGCCGGTCGCCGAGCCGGGCCGGTCGCCGACGAGATGGCCCTGCGGCCCGCACCGCCGGTCAGCCGCCGAAGGAGAGCCAGTGCCACCCGGTCCGGTCCAGCACCGCCCGCTCCGCGCCGGTCAGCGGCTCCCGGCCGGTGGCCTTGCGGACCAGGGTGAGCGCGTCCCAGCCGAGCCCGTCGGGGGCGGGCCGGCCATGGGCCAGCAGGTCGGCCACCACGGCCGCCGCGGTCGGGGTCAGCCACGGCCGCCGGTCCAGCGCGTCGGCCAGGTCCAGGCCGTGCACCGCGACCTCCACCACCCGGGTACGCAGGAACTCGCCCAGCGCCATCGCGTCGTCGTGCCGGGTGCGGACCAGCCGTCCCGGCGGCGCGGCGGCGACCGCCGCGTCGGCGGCCCGCCAGGCCCGTGCGAAGCCCTCCGCCACCTCGGGTACGCCGGGCAGCTCCCGTGCCTCCCGCCGGGCGCCGTCGATCCGGTCCCGGTCGACCTCGGGCGTGAACTTGGCCGCCCCGAAGTAGCCGGCCGAGTCCACCTCGGCGCGCTCGGGGGCCGGCGCGGCGAGCATGCCGACCAGCCGCCCGGCACCGGTGCGCACGTGCGCCAGCAGGTCCCGGACCGCCCAGGGCGGGCAGGGCGTGGGCCGGTCCAGGTCCGCGGCGTCGAGGCCCCGCAGCACCTCTTCCAGCCGTGCGCACTCGTCGCGGAACGCCGCTCGTACCGTGTCCATCCGCCGGACCTGCCTTCCCGCTCCTGGTGGAGCGGATCAGACTATTCGCTCCCCGCCCGGTGCGGTTTTCCACACCCCGGCGAGCTGGGGTCGACCCTCCGGAGTCGGCGGTCGACCTCATGGTCCGGGCCGCCGTGAGTTCCTAGCGTCGTGGGCATGATCTTTGTGTGGAACGCGGTGACCCACGCCGGCTCGTGGGCCCAGGATGCTGATCCGCCGTCGGGCGGCCTGGTCGGGTTGGTGACCGGCCTGGTGGAGCGACTCGGCGCGCCCGGAGCCGGCCTGGCGGTCGCGTTGGAGAACCTGTTCCCACCGATCCCCAGTGAGGTCATCCTGCCGCTGGCGGGCTTCGCCGCCGGTCAGGGCCGGATGAACCTGTTCGCCGCGATCGCCTGGACCACGATCGGCTCGGTGGTGGGCGCGGTGGCGCTGTACGCCGTCGGCGTGGCCCTCGGACGGGACCGGGTTCGCGCGATCGCGGCGCGGCTGCCGCTGATCAAGTTGAGTGACCTCGACAGGACGGAGGCGTGGTTCGCCCGGCACGGGGTGAAGACCGTCTTCTTCGGGCGGATGATCCCGATCTTCCGGAGCCTGATCTCGATCCCGGCCGGTGTGGAGCGGATGCCGTTCGGCACGTTTCTGCTCTACACCACGCTGGGCAGCCTGGTCTGGAACACCGTGTTCGTGATGGCCGGTTATGTGCTCGGGGAGAACTGGCGTGCCGTCGAGCCGTACGTGGGGACGTTCCAGAACGTGGTCATCGCGGTCTGCGCGCTCGCCGTGGGGTTCTTCGTTGTGTCGCGCCTGATCGGGCAGCGACGGAGGCGTTCGGCCGTCGACAGCGAGCAGGCACCGGGCCCGCGTGTCGGATCACACGGGGACCGCGGGCCGGATCGTGCGGCCCCCGCCGTTCGCGGCACCCTGTACGGCACCCCCCGCCGGTCGGAGGCGGGTCGTCACGGCCTCCGCTGACCGGTGGCGAGAGGGTCGGTGGGCGGCCGGGGTCCGGGACGGCACGAGCTGGGGAGGGACGGCGTGGTGGCAGAGCGCGTGCGGCACGGTCGGACGTGGGTCGGCGCGGTGGCCCGGTGGGGCCGGCCACTGGCGGGCATGGCGCTCGGCGTCCCGACCGCCGCGGCCGAGGTGCTGTTCCTCCTCCTCGCCGGGCTCGCCGTGGTCACGGTCGCGCCGGTCCCGGCGGCCCGGCGCCGCGTGGGCGCCGCCACCCTCCGGTACGCCCGGCGCATGGCCGACTGGGAGCGGTGCCGCCTCGCGGTCGTCGCCTCGGAACCACCCCCGCCACCGCTCCGGGCGGGCGGACCGCACGTAGTCGGCTTTCTCGCCGCCCGTCTCCTGCCGGCGGCGCTCGGCCTGCTCACCGGCGGCCTGCTCGTGGTCGGTGCCGCACTCGCCGCCATCGTGGTGCGCTCCTTCGTCGCGGGCGCCATGACCGTGGCCGACCTCCTCCTCCAGGCGTTCATCGGGGCCGCCCTGCTGCTGCTGAACCTCCAGGCGACGGCGAGCGTGGCGACGCTGGACCGGTGGTTGGCGCGCGGGCTGCTCGAATCCACCAGCCGCGAGGCGCTGCAACTGCGGATCAGCGAGCTGACCGTCAGCCGGGCCGGCGTGCTGGCCGCGGTCGACGCGGAACGCCAGCGCATCGAACGCGACCTCCACGACGGGCTGCAGCAGCACCTCGTCGCACTCGGAATGCTGCTCGGGCGGGCGCGCCGCAGCCGCGACCCCGACCGGGCGCGCGAACTCCTCGTGCAGGCCCACGAGGACACCCAGCGCGCCATCGACGAGCTGCGGGAGGTGGCCTGGCGGGTCTATCCCTCGGCACTCGAGCACACCACCCTGGACGAGGTGCTGGGCATGGTGGCGCAACGGTCATCGATCCCCGTCCGGATCAGGTACGACGTGCCCGTCCGGCCGGCCCGACCGATCGAGACCGTGCTCTACTTCGTCGCCTGCGAAGCGATCACCAACAGCACCAAACACGCGGGAGCTACCCTGATCACCATCGAGATCGAGACGCGGGACGCGGGAATCGAGATGCGGGTGCGCGACGACGGCATCGGGGGCGCCGACCCGCACGGCAGCGGCCTTCAGGGGCTCGCCCGCCGGGTCACCGCACTGGACGGACAGTTCGACCTGCACAGCCCACCCGGCGGCCCGACGACGATCCGGGTTCAGGTGCCATGCGCGTAGTGCTCGCCGAGGACTCCACGCTGCTCCGCGAGGGGCTGGCCCGCCTCCTCGCCGACGAGGGGCACCAGGTGGTCGCCGCCACCGCCGACGCCGAGCAGCTCGTCGCCGCCGTCGAGCAGCACCGACCGGACGTCGTCGTCACCGACGTCCGCATGCCGCCCACCAACACCGACGACGGGCTCCGGGCGGCGCTGGAGATCCGGCGGCGCTGGCCGGACACCGCCGTGCTGGTCCTCTCCCAGTACGTCGAGCGGCGCTACGCCGCGAAGCTCCTCGCCGACCGGTCCGAAGGCGTCGGCTACGTCCTGAAGGACCGCGTCGCCCAGGTCGAGGACTTCCTCGACGCGCTCGACCGCGTCGCCGCCGGCTCCACCGCGCTCGACCCCGAGGTCGTCCGGCAGCTCATGTCCTCGACCAGCCACACCGACCCGCTCGGCCGCCTCACCCCGCGGGAGCGCGACGTGCTGCACCACATGGCTCAGGGGCACACCAACGCCGCCATCGCCGAGCGGCTGCACGTCTCCCAGAGCGCGATCGAGAAGCACGTCAACACCATCTTCGACAAGCTCGACCTGACCCACGTCACCGGCTACAGCCGCCGGATCCTCGCGATCCTGCGCTACCTCGGCTCATAGCCGAGGACGAACGCGTCGAGATCGCCTGGCAACGCCGTTCGTCCTCCAGTTCCGGTAACCGATCCCGAAGACCGGTTCCCGCTTCGGCCTGCGCACCTCCTCCCACCGTCGTTTCGTCGCCCACCCGCCGGGTACGCGCCGGTCGACGAGAAAGGGGGCGTCGAATGGCCGGCATCATGCTGCGCAGCACCGCGTTCACCGACCACGACCTGCTGCCCGGGCGGTTCGCCAAGGACGGCGACAACGTGTCACCGCCATTGCAGTGGTCCGACGTGCCGGACTCCACCGAGGAGCTGGTCCTGCTCGTCGAGGACCCGGACGCGGGCAAGGAGCCGTTCCTGCACTGGCTGGTCACCGGGATCTCCCCGGAGACCGGCGAGGTGCCCGAGGGCGGGGTGCCGCCGGGCGGGCGGGAGTGGCCGAACAGCTTCGGCGAGACCGGCTGGAGCGGGCCGCTGCCGCCGCGGGGCGACGAGGCGCACCGCTACTTCTTCCGCCTCTACGCGTTGAACCGACCGCTGGACCTGTCCGGCGCGCCGCAGGCCACCGACGTGCACCGCGCGCTCAAGGGTCGGGAGATCGCCAGCGGCACCACGATCGGCACCTACTTCCGCTGACCCGCTCCGGGGACCGGCCGGTGATCCCGGCCGGTCAGCCCTTCCAGCGGGGCACGAGGCGGTGCACCACCGCCAGGACCAGCGCGGCCACCACGGCGATGGTGCCGGCGATGCCGGCCGCGCTGCCCGCGTACCCGATGAAGAGCGCGCGGCGGGTGAGCTCCTCGACGGGCGTGGTGGAGCGGTCGACCAGCCAGGACAGGGCGAACGCCGAGACGACCAGGGCGACGGCGCCGGCGAGGCCGAGCACGACGGCGGCGACCCGGTGCGCGTCGGCCGGGGACACCACGGCCTGTTCCCGCTGGAAGAACAGGAGCACCAGGCCGGCGACCGCGGCCCAGGCACCCACGACGAGGAACGCGGCGACGGCGTCGCTGGGCCGGTGCCAGCCGGCCGAGAGGGTGGCCACCCCGGCGGCGGCCGCGTAGCCGGCGCCGAGGAACGCGCCGGCCACCCGCAGCTTCGGCGGCAGCACCAGGATCAGCGCGACCGCCACGGACGCGGCCACGGCGGTGTGTCCGCTGGGCAGGCTGTTGCCGGCCGCGGCCCGTTCCGGGTCGATGCCGAAGTCGGGGCGGTCCAGGTAGCGCTTGAGCAGCTGGGTGCTGACGTTCGCGCCGGCGATGAGCAGGGTGGCGGTGACGGCGAGCGCCTTGCGGCCGCGGATCAGCGCGATGAAGCCGATCATGGTGGTGACGGCCAGCAGGGACACCACCGACATGGCGTTGAGGATGCGGTCGACCGGGCCGTCAATGCGGTCCTGGCCGATGCGGTTGCCGGTCAGCGCGACGGTGTCGATCCACTGGCCGAGCTCGGTGTGCACGGCGAAGCGCCACACCACCAGGAACGCGGCTGTCTGGGCCAAGGCCAGTACAACCAACCAGACCGCCGTCCAACCCCTCGCCGTCTCACGCACCCGGACAACTTAACGGTCGGCCGGGTCCGGCGCTCGTCGGAGCCCCGCCGCTGTCGGCGTAGGTTGAGGGCGCGACGGGAGGGGGTGGCGCGTGACCAGCACGCCGGAGCGGGGTCGGCCGTCCGGGGAGCCGCCGGAGTCGCTTGCCGACCTGCTGGGCGGCCGGCGCGGGGCCGTGGACGCCACCGTGCCGCCGGTGGCGTTCGCCGTCGGCTGGCTGGCCGCCGGACTGTGGGGCGGGGTGGTCGCCGCCGTGCTCGCCGGCACCGCCGTGGCGGGCTGGCGGTGGCGGCGCGGGGACCGGCCGCGGTCGGTGCTCATCGGGCTGCTCGCCGTCTGCGTGGCCGCCCTGATCGCGCTGCGAACCGGGCGGGCCACCGACTTCTTCCTGCTGCAACTGGTCTCCAACGCGGCGAGCGCGCTGGCCTGGATCGTGAGCATCGTGGTGCGCTGGCCGCTGCTCGGCGTGCTGGTCGGCGTGGCGCTGGGCCAGCGCGGCCGGTGGCGGCGCGACCCGGCGCTGCTGCGCGCGTACGGGCGGGGCAGCTGGGTGTGGGCCGCGACCTACCTGCTGCGGCTGGCGGTGTTCGTGCCGCTGTGGCTCGGCGGGCAGGTGGTCGCGCTGGTGGTGGCACGGGTGGCGCTGACCTGGCCGCTGGTCGCGGCGGCGCTGGCCGTGAGCTGGCTGGTGATCCGGCGGTCGCTCCCGGCGGATCACCCGGGGCTGCGGCATCCGGTCACGCCGTCCGATGCGGACGCCGCGCCGGCAAAATAAAAGAGAGGCCGCCACGGGGGGAGCGGCCTCTCCGGTGAAATACGTTACTCCGTCCACGGCTGCGGTGTGATCCCGTGGAGCGCCGATTTCCCGGGCTTTTTCGCGGCAAGTTCGTCTCCGGGCGGTTCGGTGGGCCGGTCCGTCCGCTGCGTCGGCCGGACGGCCGGCCCACCCGGCCCGACCGTGGGAATCGGGCCGCCCGCCGACCGGGCCGCTCCGTTCCCCCATCGGCCCGGGTCGGCCCCCTGCGCGGACGGGCCGGGCCCGCCCGCGCAGGGGTGGTCACCTCACCCCGCCGGGAAGTAGGTGCCGTAGTCGGCGTACGCCATGGCGACGTCCGCCTGGGCCCAGAACCGGTGGTAGGTGAAGACCGGCTCCGCGCCGCCGTTGAGGTACGCCTGCACCTTCGGCCAGTCCGGGTCGTTCTTGTAGAACGAGCGGATGTCCAGGAAGCTCTTGCCGGCGGCGATGGCGTCGCCGTTGGGCATCTTCCCGGTCCAGCCGGAGGGGACGTAGAGGCCCTGCCCGTCGGCGGCGTTGTAGACGTCGTCGAAGCGCTTGTAGTCGCCGCGCTTCTCCGGCATCGAGACGCCCTTGGTGTCGGCGGCGGCCGACAGCGCGTCCAGCAGGCCCTTGGCGGTGGTCTTGGCCGCCGCGTTGCCGGACTTGGCCGCGTACGCGATGAGCGTCCGGGCGTAGGCGGCGGCGACGCCGACGTCCTGGCCCTTCACCGTCACCTCGACGTGCAGGTTGGTGTTCGGCTGGGGGCTCGCCGGGTTCCAGTTGGCGGGCTGGCCGGTCCACTTCATGTCCGAGGGGATCGACCAGTTGGTGCCCACCGTGGTGTTGGCGATGGCCCAGGGCACCCACTTGTCCAGCAGCGCCTTGGCCTTGGCGTTGCCGGTCTGCAGGTACAGCTCGGCGATGCGCTGCATCGACCAGGCCTGCATGCCGAACCACTGGTTGGACGGCGGGTCGTTGTAGACCGGGTCGACGTCGTAGTACATGCCGTAGAAGGTGGCGGTGCCGGCCGGCGGCTGGGCGTAGCTGCCGTCCCAGCTGTTGGTGGCGCCGCCGGCGATGCCGCCCTCGGCGGACTGCAGCCAGGTGTAGAACTCCAGCTGCCGGTCGAGGCTCTTCTGCCAGTCGGAGACCGCGGTCGGCGACTTCGGCTTGAGCTCGGCGACGTTGGTCAGCGCCCAGGCCGCGAACGGGTTCTGGTAGCCGAAGTGGTTGTGGCTGGAGCCGATCCGCCACGACCAGTTCTGCGACGTGTCGTAGGCGCCGCCCCAGGCGTAGTACCAGGAGAGCAGGTAGTGCGCCGAGTCGCGGCCGCTGCCGGCCGGGCAGGTGGACGCGCCGACGCAGTTGCCGATCTTCTTGAAGTACTTGTCGAACATGGCGTAGCGCAGGTAGTCACCCATCTTGGCGGCCTTCGCCACGGTGGCCGCGACGTCGGCCTCCCGGCCCTGCGCCCTGGCCCAGGTGAGCGCCCAGTAGGCGGCCTGCACGGCGCGGGCGTCCGCGTCCGGGGCGTTGGTGTACTTCCACTGCTTGGCCGGTGCGCTGGACTCCTTGACGAACAGGTCGAGGTAGCCGTACTGGCCGCCGTGCTTGAAGGTGTCGCAGGACGGCTGCGGCACGGTCTCCCAGACCGACTCCTGGGTGCCGCGCTGGAAGGTGTTGATGTAGGCGGGGCGGGTGGTGCCGTCGCCGCAGTGGCCGTAGCCGTAGGTGTTGTCGACGTCCAGCAGCCAGTGCATGCCGTAGATGTCGCCGGTGCCGTAGGTGGACTGGAGCTCCGAGCGCAGCGGGTCCTGGCCGACCGGGACGTTGGGCTCCAGCGCCGACGGGTACTGGCTGGGCAGGTTGTGCTCGGCGGCGTACTGGGGGGTGCCCGGGGCGCCGGCCGTGGGCTGGTCGGCGTGTGACGGGATGATGTACTTCTCCATCACCGTCCAGGCGTTGTTGAACGGGGCCCAGTTCTGGGTGATCCGCCCGTACTGGGCCTCCAGCCAGAGCCAGAAGCTGAAGGCTTCCGAGGTGGTCTCGTGGCCGTGGTCGGGCGCCTCGACGATGAGCGTCTCGACGGAGTGGTACGGCACGCCCTCGGGGCTGAAGTAGCCCGAGTTCTTGATCTTGCCGTACTGGTCGAGGAACTTCTTGAGGTACGCGTTGTCCCCGCCGGGGGTGTCGTTGTCGACCTCGGTGGCGGTGACCGCGACGGGCGCGAATCCGGTGGCCGAGGCCGTGATCGTGGCGGTGCCGCCGGCGGTGTCGGCGTCCTCCGCGGCCGCGACCGTGGCGGTGACCCCGGTGTTCCAGTTGCTCGGGGTGAGGGTCAGCGTCGCGGGCGACACGGTGACGTCGCTGTCGCCGGTGACGGCGAGGGTCACCGGGACGTTGGCGGTCGGTGCGGCGCTGAGGGTGAAAGTCACCGGAGCGGCGCCGCCCTCGGTGACGCTCACGGCCGACGGGGTGGCCACGAGCACCGGGCCGGTGGCGGGGCTGACGGTGAAGGACTTCTCGGCCACGGCGGCGGCGTTCGCGTTGTCGTACGCCTTGGCCTGCACGGTGTAGCTGCCGGCGGGCAGGTCCTCCAGGGTGTACCCGTACGGCGCGGTGGTGTCGGTGTTGACCAGCAGGCCGTTGCGGTAGAACTCGACCTTGGCGATTGTGCCGTCGGGGTCGGCGGCGGTGGCGGTCAGCGGCACGTCGGCCGGCGCCTCGAACGGGCCGGTGGGCAGGCTCAGCGAGACGGTCGGCGGCTGGTTGGTGGGTGCGCCGTTGCAGGCGACCCCGTTGAGGGTGAAGGCGGTGGGCTTCGGGTTGCTGCCGGTGTGCGCGCCGTTGAAGCCGATGGTGGTGGAGGCGCCGGTGGGCAGGCTGCCGTTCCACGACTCGTTGGTCGCGGTCACCTCGCTGCCGGACTGGCTCCACTTGGCCGACCAGCCCTGGGTGAGCTTCTGGCCGCTGTTGGAGAAGGCGAACTTCAGCGACCAGCCGTTGACGGCGTCGCCCAGGTTCTTGATGGTGACGTTGGCCGTGAAGCCGTTGTTCCAGTCACTGGTCACATAGGTCACGTCGCAGGCCGGGGCGGCCTGCGCGGCGCCCGCCGGCAGGGCCACCCCGCCGATGGCGAGGGCGGTGGCGGCGACCATCGCCGTCCGGCGACGTCTGGCCATGAGTCTCATGTGCGCGGTGTCTCCTCGGGCCGGGCCGGGACACGGGGCCCCGGCGGGGCGCCTCCACGCGTCGACGCGGCGTACGCGGGGGGACGGAGGCGCCCGGGAAGGTGGTCGACCCGGCCGTGCCGGGGATGTCGGGCGCCGCACCGGTGTGACCGGGTGCCCTCGGCGGCCCGCACTCGCGCGAGCTGGCTCCGCGTGGTGGTGCAGAGTGTGCCATGGAAGCGCTCCCACCACAATGGCCAGCGCAGACACCCACATCGATGTTTCGATCTCGTTTTGGGGCTTTCACAAAGCCGTGACGGGCGTTACAGTCGCAAGCATCGCCGATGGGAGCGCTTCCATCGACGGAGATGCAAGTAAGAGATCGCCGGGGACCGCGTGTGCCCGGTGCGCCAGCCCAGCGGCTGACGGCGGGCCAGCCCGGACGCCGCCGTCAGCCATCACCCACCGACACGGAGGGAGGTGGAAGCAGAGCCACTCGCGTGGCCCGGCTCCCGCGCGACACGCACGACCGGACGCCAAAATTCCACTCGTGCGTGTGTGCATCACAGGTGGGGACGGGGGTTGCCCTCCCCCGTCCCCACACTAAACCCCCGTTGTCGACGGGAAAAGAGGCCGACGGGACAGGCGCGACGCGCCACCCGGACGGCCTTCTTCGCTATCGCGCCCCGGCCCATCGCCGCTCGCCCCCGCCGCCCCGAGCGACACCCCACCCCCGCACACCTGCGGCCGCCCGCCGGCCGGGCCGCCCCCTGCCGCGGTCCGCCCTCGGGACGCGGCCGGCCGCCCCTGGCCTATGCTGGGAGCGCTCCCGGCCTCTCGGGGCGGCCAGTCACTCCGAGGAGAACCGCCATGTCGCTACTCACCAGACGGCGCCTGCTCCGCCGTGCCGCCCTCTCCGCGACCGCCGTCGGCGCGGCCCGGACCGGGTCGGCCGGCGCTGCGGCCGCGGGCACCGTCGCGTCCGCGACCACCGTCGCCGGCTGCGACGGCACGCCCGACCCCGACGGCGACGCGGACCCCGACGGGGCGCTGCGCTTCCCGCCCGACTTCGGTTGGGGCGCGGCCACCTCGGCCTACCAGATCGAGGGAGCCGCGAAGGAGGACGGGCGGGGCGAATCCGTCTGGGACACCTTCAGCCACTCCCCCGGCCGCACCCGCAACGGCGACACCGGCGACGTCGCGGCCGACCACTACCACCGGTACGCCCAGGACCTCGACCTGATGGGCGACCTCGGGCTGCACAGCTACCGGTTCTCCATCGCCTGGCCCCGCATCCAGGCCGACGGGTCCGGCCGGCCCAACCAGCGCGGCCTGGACTTCTACCGGCGCCTCGTGGACGGGCTGCACGAGCGCGGCATCGCGCCGATGGCCACCCTGTTCCACTGGGACCTCCCCCAGGCCCTCCAGGACGCCGGCGGCTGGGAGAACCGGGACACCGCCGAGCGCTTCGCCGACTACGCCGACGCGGTGTTCCGCGCGCTCGGCGACCGGGTGCCGGTCTGGCTCACCGTCAACGAGCCGAAGACAGTGGTGCAGAACGGGTACCTCTGGGGGCACCACGCGCCCGGCCGGCAGGACCCCGCGGCCGCGTACCTGGTCGCCCACCACCTCCAGCTGGCCCACGGCCTCGCCGTCCGCGCGCTGCGCGCCGCCGGCGTCGAGGGGCGGATCGGCCCGGCGCTCAACCTGCACCCCTGCTACCCCGCCGACGGGACCGCCGAGGCGGCCGCCGCGACCCGGCTGTACGACGGCTACGAGAACCGGCTCTACCTCGACTCGATCTTCAAGGGCGCGTACCCGGAGGACGTGCTGGCCGACCTCGGCGCGGACAGCCGGATGGTCCGCGGCGTGCGCGACGACGACCTGAAGATCATCTCCAGCCCCGTCGACCTGCTGGCCGTGCAGTACTACACGCCGATCTACGTCACCGCCCAGGGCGACACGGTCCGCCGGTGGCCGACGTCGGAGGCCGAGTGGCAGCAGATCTACCCCGAGGGGATGTACGACATCCTGACCCGGGTCACCCGCGACTACGGCCGGGTGCCGATCACCATCACCGAGAACGGCCTGCCCTGCCCGGACACCCTCGCCGCGGACGGCACCGTCGACGACACCGCCCGCATCGACTTCCTCCGCGACCACTTCGCGGCCGCCCACCGGGCGATCCGCGACGGGGTGCCGCTGGAGAGCTGCCACGTCTGGTCGCTGCTGGACAACTTCGAGTGGAACGAGGGGTACGAGCAGCGCTGGGGCCTCGTCTACGTCGACTACCCCACCCAGCGCCGCGTGCTCAAGCGCAGCGCTCACTGGTACCGCGACGTGATCCGCCGCAACGGCCTCTAAGCGGGGCGGCCCGGCCGGTGGCGCACCGGCCGGGCCCGCCTCGGCTCAGCGGGGCAGCGCCTGCTGGAGTTCGGCCCGCAGCGCCGGGGTGAGCATCTCGCCGGCCTGCTTGGCCAGCCGCGCCATCTCGTAGCCGACCACGCCGATGTCGGCGTCGGCCCCGGCCAGCGTGGCCAGGATCGAGCCGTCCCGGATCTGCATGACCAGGAAGTAGCCCCGGCCCATCTCGACCACGGTCTGCTTGACGACGTCGCCGTCGAACATCTGGGCCGCGCCGGCGGTGATGCTCATCAGGCCCGAGGTCACCGCCGCGAGCTTGTCCGCGTGGTCGCGGGGCAGGTGCGCGGAGATCGCCACGAGCAGCCCGTCGGTGGAGACCACCACGGCGTGCGCCACCCCCGGCACCCGCTCCGCGAACGCGTTCACCAGCCAGCTCAGGTCCCGTGCCTCCTGGCTCAACGTCGTCACTGTCGTACTCCCCCTTCATCGCGCGGCAGGTACATCTCGGTGGTTTCCTCGGCCTCCGCCCGCCGCACCCCGCTGTAGTAGCGCGAGAGCATGCCGCCGACCGCCTCCGGATCCGGCTCGTCACGCCCGGAACGCTTCGGGGCGGCGGGCTGGGTGACCGCGGCGAGCTGGGCCATCGGTACGCGTACCGGCAGGCCCCGCTCGTTGGTGCCTCCGGTGACCGGCGTCGCGGCGGGCGCCGGCGTCACACCGAGCACCGCGGCCGACGGGCCCTGGCGGCTGAACCAGCCACCGCCGGTCGGCGCCCCGGTCGCCGGGGCGAGCACGTCCTCGGCCCGGCCCGGCACGGGGCGCGGCGTGGGCACGGGCACACCGGGCGGACGGCCCGGCAGCGCCGTGGCGGGCGGCGCCGCGCCGAGCGGGAGCCCCGTCAGCGGCGACACCGGCAGCTCCGCCGGTGGCGCCGGCGGGCGGCGTCCGGCCACCGGCAGCTCGGCGGTCGGCGTCCCGAGCCGGGCAGTGCCGGGCGTCAGGCGGGACGCGGCGGCCACCTGACTGGTCAGCATCCGGGGCGCGGCCGGCTGGTCCAGCCCCGGCGCGGGCGCCGCGGCCAGCAACTCGGCCGGGATCCGGACCCGGGCGACCAGGCCCTCCTGCCCGCCCCGCAGCCGCACCTGCACGCCGTGCCGGGCGCCCAGGTGGCTCACCACGAACAGGCCCATCCGCTCGGAGGCGGCCACGTCGGCCGCCGGCGGCTCGGCCAGCACCGCGTTCGCCTCGGCCAGCGCGGCCGGGCTCATCCCGAGCCCCTGGTCGACGATCTCCACGAACGCGCCCGGGCCCTCCGCGCCGGCGACGACCCGCACCACGGTGTCCGGCCGGGAGAAGGCGGTGGCGTTCTCCAGCAGCTCGGCGAAGAGGTGCACGAGGTCGCCCACCGCGTGCCCGACGACGTGCAGCTCGGACCGGGAGTCGTGGCGCACCCGCTGGTACTGCTCGATCTCGGCGCTGGCCGCGAGCAGCACCGCGCCGAGGCCGACGGGCCGGTTCCACCGCCGGCTGGACTCGGTGCCGGCGAGCACCAGCAGGCTCTCGTCGTTGCGGCGCATGCGGGCGGCCAGGTGGTCGAGCTTGAACAGGTTCTCCAGCTGGTCCGGGTCGCCCTCCTCGCGTTCCAGCTCGTCGAGCAGTTCGAGCTGCCGCTCGACCAGCACCTGGCTGCGCCGGGCCAGGTTGACGAACATGGCGTTGACGTTGCGCCGCATCATCGCCTGCTCGACCGCGACGTCGACGGCGCTGCGGTGCACCGCCACGAACGCCTCGGCCAGCTCGCCGATCTCGTCCTGCGAGTCGATCACCGCGGGCGGCACGTCGATCGCGGCGACCGGGCGGTCCACGGCCCGCAGGCGGTCCAGGGTGTGCGGCAGCTCCACCTGCGCGATCCGCAGCGCCTGGCCGCGCAGCTGCCGCATCGAGCGGGCCACCGACCGGCCGACCAGCAACGAGATGAGCACGGCGACCAGGAGCACGCCGACGATGCCGCCGACCACCAGCAGGGTGTCCCGCAGCTGCCGGGCGCTGGCGTCGTCGGCCTGGCGTACGGCGTCGTCGAGGATGCCGGCCTCCAACTGGCGGAGCAGCTCCTGCCGCTGCTCGCTGGCCGCCCACCACTGGGTCGCCGGCAGCACCGCCGGCTCGGCGGCCCCGCTGGGCAGGGTCTGCTCCTCCAGCCGGGCGGCCGAGACGAACGCCGGGTCCACCGAGGTCTCGTCGTAGCGGCGGACCTGGTCGCCGGTCGCCGCGACCCGGAACGCGCCCAGCGCGGTGAGCTGCTGGGCGCGCAGGTCGGTCAGGGAAACCTGGTCGTCCACCTCGTAGCGGCCGGCGCGGGCGGCGGCGTACAGCTCGGCCCGGATCCGCGAGGACAGCTCCTTGACGCGGGACAGCTGCACGTAGCGCAGCACCGCGTTGGTCAGCGCCCGCTGGTCGTCGCCGGGCGACGGCTCGGCCATCAGGTTGAGCAGGGCGGCGATGGCCCGGTGGTAGTTGCTCAGCACGGTGTCGCTGGACAGCACCGCCGGCGGCACGGCGGCACGGATGTAGACGACCTGGTCGTAGGCCTCCAGCACCTCGGAGTAGGCGACCCGCCAGGCGGCGTCGGCGTCGGCGAGGGGCTCGGCCGCGGCGCGGAGGTCGCCCATCGCCCGGTCGGAGGCGTCCTGGAGCGGCTTGAGCGCGGCGACCGCCGCGTCCCGGTCGGCGCCGCCGCCCGCCCTGCGCAGCGCGGCCAGCTCACCGGCGGAGCGGTCCCGCTCCTGCTGGAGCCGGTCCACGGCGGTGCTGATCTGCCGGCCGATGCCGACCTGCTGGGCGAAGTCGCTCAGCGCGGTGGTCTGCCCGACCAGCCCCCGGGTCTGCACCCCGGCGAGCACCAGGAACGCCACCGAGGGCAGCACCAGCACGGTGGCGAGCTTCGTGCCCATCCGCCAGTCCCGCAACCGGAAGCGCGAGCGCCGCCGCCGGTGCGGCGCCACCCGGTCGTCGGACGGGCTCCGGCGCGACTGCGGCGCCGCGCCGCGAGCCGGGTCGGGACCTGCGCCCACGCTCTCCTCCTGAGTCCCCCTCGGCTCCACCGGGACGGGGAGCGGAAGTCCATCCAACCAGGCCGGCGGGCGGTGTCAAACGCTGCGGCCAGCGGCACGAGCAGGAAGGTCAGCGCGGCGGGTGGGCGGCTACGGTGTTCGGCGCGTTCCGGTCGTCCGTCCGGCCGATGCCGCCCACGTGCGCCGCCTCGGCGATCCTGCCGAGCGCCACCAGCGCGGCCCCGGTCGCCCCGATCTCCGGGTTGTGCTGGTGGCGCACCGGGCGAGGCGCCAGCGCGTCGACGAACGCGGCCCGCCACCAGGGCGAGGCGGCCATCGCGCCCCCGCCGAGCACCACCTCGGCGGGCTCGCCCACCCCGGCCTCCAGCAGCGCCAGGTCGTCGGCCATCAGCCGGCACAGCTCGGTCATCAGGACGGCCAGGATGTCGACCGCCGTCGTGCCGAAGCTCAGGCCGCGCAGCTCCCCGGAGCCGGCCGGGCCCACGCCGGGGGGCCGGTCCCCGCCCAAGCGCGGGTTGGCCTGCAGGGTCAGGTTCGCGCCGGCCCGGGCCAGCGCGGCCTCCAGCTCGGCGCCGGGCGGCAGCCGCAGCTCGCGGTTCGCCCACGCGAACAGGTTCCCCCCGCTGGAGTACGCCGCCCCGGTCACCACGTGCTGGTGGTCGACCCGGTAGCGCCAGAGCTGCTCGGGCAGCGGCGGCAGCGGCGCACCGGCCGGCACGGCCTGCAGGAGGCGTACGGCGGCCGAGGTGCCGACCGTGACCGCGGCGCGCGACGGGTCGACGCAGCCGGAGCCCACGTTGGACGCCGCGCCGTCGCCGACCGGTGCGGCCCAGCGGGCGTCGGCGAGCTGCGGCCAGCGCTGGGCGTGCTTGGCGCGGAGCCGGCCGCGCCACCGCTGCGGGGCCAGCGCGGGAAGGTCCTCGGGGCGTACGCCGGCCAGCTCGCACGCCTCGGCGTCCCACTCGAGCCGGCGCAGGTCGAGCAGCCCGGTGCCGGAGGCCATCGACATGGACATCGGCGCCTCGTCGAGCAGTTCGCCGAGGGCGTACTCGACGAGCCCGCCGAAGCGGGCCACCGGGCTGCCGCAGTGTTCCCGCAGCCAGGGCAGCCGGATGGTCCAGTAGCAGCGGTGCCACCAGGCGCCGGTGCGGTGGTGGAAGGCGTCCGGATCGGCCGGTCCGGTGGCCCCGGCGACCGCCTCCGGCCGGGTGTCCATCCAGGTGAGCACCGGGCCCAGCGGGGCGCCGCCGGGGCCGAGCGGCAGCACCGAGTGCCACTGCGCCGAGGTGGCGACCAGCTCGACGTCCCGCAGGTGCCCGCCGGCGGCGAGCTCGTCCAGGCACTCCGCGAGGCACCCCAGGTAGCGGGGGCCGTCCAGGACGCCGCTGCCGTCGTCCCCGGTCACCAGGTGCACCTTCCGGCGGGCCAGCGCGCCGGGGCGCGGGACGGCGTCCGCGTCGAGCACGAGCCCGCGCACCGAGGAGGTGCCCAGGTCCAGAGCGAGAATGTCCATCGCGGGTCAACCTACCCGCCGCGAGGGGCGGCGAAGCCAAGATCGGCCGGCCCGGCGCCGCGATCGGGTTCCCCGGGCACCCCCGCTCGCGTACAGTGATCGCCATGCCCGCGCACCTGACCTGCTGGTGGCCCGCCGACCCGGCGGCCCACCCCCGCGCGTAGCTTCCCCACGCGGCCGCCCGACGAGGCGGCCGCCGGTCTCTCCCCGGCACCCCGGGTCGCCCCGCCGGCGGCCTCCGGCCCACCGAGGAGACCCGATGACCCGCCCGCACGACCCGCTCGCCGCCATCGCGGCCGGCCGTGACCCCGGCCCGTTCGCGCTCGTCCGCCGCGAGGGCGCCGACCACGTCGACCTGTTCACCGGTCCGGTCCGCACGGCCGACCGGCTCGCCGACGTCCCGCTGCCTGACGGCGGGCCCGGGCCGCGCACGCTGGCACTGGTGCCCTACCGGCAGATCGCCGAGCGCGGCTTCGCCTGCGTGGACGACGGCCTGCCGCTGGAGTGCCTGCTGGTCACCGGGCACCGGCGGCTCCCGCTCGACGAGGTGCTGGCGGCCCTGCCGGACGCGCCGGTGGTGACCCGCGACGCCGCGTTCGACATCTCCGACGCCGAGTACGCGGACACCGTGGGCCGGGTGCTGAGCCACGAGATCGGCCGGGGCGAGGGCGCCAACTTCGTCATCCACCGCACCCTGCGGGCCACCGTCGAGGGCACGCCGCTGGTGGCCGCCCTGGCGGCGCTGCGCCGGCTGCTGCTGCGCGAGCGCGGCGCGTACTGGACGTTCGTGGTGCACACCGGCAGCCGCACCCTGGTCGGGGCGAGCCCGGAGCGGCACGTCAGCGTGGACGACGGCCTGGTCATGATGAACCCGATCAGCGGCACGTTCCGGCACACCGGCGCGGCGGCGGACCGGGAGGCGCTGCTGCGGTTCCTCGACGACCCCAAGGAGGTCGAGGAGCTGTACATGGTGCTCGACGAGGAGCTGAAGATGATGGCCACCGTCGCCGAGCACGGCGGCCAGGTGGTCGGGCCGTACCTGAAGGAGATGGCGCACCTCGCGCACACCGAGTACCTGCTGGCCGGGCGGGGCTCGCTGGACGTCCGGGAGGTGCTGCGGGAGACCATGTTCGCGCCCACGGTCACCGGCAGCCCGATGGAGAACGCCTGCCGGGTGATCGCCCGCCACGAGCGCACCGGCCGGCGGTACTACGCCGGGGTGCTCGCCCTGCTCGGCCGCGACGAGCAGGGCCGGCAGACGCTCGACGCGCCGATCCTGATCCGCACCGCCGAGCTGTCCCCCGACGGGGAGCTGCGGGTGCCGGTCGGGGCGACCCTGGTGCGGCACTCCACGGCCGAGGGCGAGGTGGCCGAGACGCACGCCAAGGCGGCCGGGGTGCTGGCCGCGCTCGGCCTCGGCCCGGACGCCCCGGCGCGCGGCGCCGGGCCCGCGCCGCGGTACGCCGACGACCCCGAGGTGCGCGCCGCGCTGGCCGCCCGGAATCTCCCGCTGGCCCGGTTCTGGCTGGACCAGCGCACCCCGGGGGCGACCGCGCTGCCGGGCCTGGCCGGCCGCCGCGCGTTGATCGTGGACGGTGAGGACACCTTCACCGGGATGCTCGCCCACCAGCTCGGCGCGCTCGGCCTGGCGGTGACCCGCCGGGACTGGCACGAGGCCGGCCCGGTCGGCGGGTACGACCTCGTGGTGGTCGGCCCCGGCCCGGGCGACCCGAACGACCTGGCCGAGCCGAAGATGGCGCGCATGCGGGCGCTGCTGGCGGGGCTGCTCGCGGCGGGCCGGCCCACGCTGGCGGTCTGCCTCGGCCACCAGCTGCTCGCCGGGCTGCTCGGGCTGACGCTGCACCGCCGCGACGCCCCCTACCAGGGGCTGCCGCGGGACGTGCCGGTGTTCGGCTCGACCCGCCGCGTCGGCTTCTACTCCAGCTTCACGGCGCGGGCCGGCGCGGACCGGATCGCCACCGCGTACGGCCCGGTGGAGCTGTCCCGGGACCCGGCGGACGGTGCGGTGCACGCGCTGCGCGGGCCGGGCTTCGCCGGAGTGCAGTTCCACCCGGAGTCGGTGCTGAGCCGGGACGGGATGGCGGTCCTGGCGGATCTGCTCGGGCACCTGCTGGCCCATCCGGCGCTGACCGGGCATGGACCGGCCGATCGCGGGTAGGGCGGAAGGCGACCGGTGGTGGCACGAGTCGAGAGCCCTCGTCCCACCACCGGTCGCCGCACGTCGCGCCGGGGGTCAGCCGGCCATGCCCTTCTTCAGGGCGGCACCGATCTGCACGGCCCGCCGGGCGGTCAGCGCGGTGGCGCCGAGGGCCACGTGGTCCGGCGGGACCTCCCCGTTGTTGCTGGTGTGCGAGGCGCCGTACGGGTTGCCGGCGACGAACTGGCTGGGGTCGGTGTAGCCGGGGGTGACCACGATGCCGCCCCAGTGGTAGAAGACCGTGTACAGCGAGAGCAGGGTCGCCTCCTGGCCGCCGTGCGAGGTGGCGGTCGAGGTGAAGCCGGTGTAGACCTTGTTGGCCAGCGCGCCCTGCGCCCAGAGCGGGCCGGTGGTGTCGATGAACTGCTTGAGCTGGGCGGCGACCATGCCGTAGCGGGTGGGCGAGCCCATGATGACGACGTCGGCCCAGGAGAGGTCGTCCGGCTGCGCCTCCTCCACGTCCTGGGTCTCCAGGCGGTGCGCCTGCCAGCCCGAGTTCGAGCGGATCGCCTCGTCCGGCGCCAGCTCACGTACCTTGCGCAGGCGTACCTCGGCTCCGGCCTCCCCGGCGGCCTCGACCGCCGCCTGCGCCATCTGGTAGGTGATTCCGGTCGCGCTGTAGTAGATCACCGCGGCCTTGACCTGGCCATCCATCAGACGTTTCCTCCTCGGTGTCGGGTCAGCTCCGGCGACTACCCGTTGCCTGCTGCGCCAAACGGCGGGCGCCGCGGCCATGGCATGCTCGGCGGGTGGAGATCCGCGAGGCGACCGCCGCCGACTGGGCCCAGATCTGGCCGTTCCTGCGCGAGATCGTGGCGGCCGGCGAGACGTACACCTGGCCGCGGGACGTCACCGAGGCGCGGGCCCGTGAGCTGTGGCTGGTGGGCCCACCGGGGCGGACGCTGGTCGCCGTGGACGCCGACGGCACGGTGCTCGGCTCGGCCAAGCTGTTGCCCAACCAGGCCGGCCCGGGGGGCCACGTGGCGAACGCCAGCTTCATGGTCGCCCCGGCCGCCGCCGGTCGGGGCGTGGGCCGGGCGCTGGCCGGGCACGTGCTGGCGCTGGCCCGCGCCGAGGGCTACCGGGCCATGCAGTTCAACGCCGTGGTGGCCAGCAACATCCGGGCGGTGGAGCTGTGGCGGTCGCTGGGCTTCGAGGTCGTCGGCCGGGTGCCGGAGGGCTTCCGGCACCCCGTCGAGGGGTACGTGGACCTGCTCGTGATGTATCGCCGACTGACCTGAGTCGATACCTTGCCCCAGCTCAAGATTTGCGCAAGTTCCGATGGAAAACGCTTCCCCGGGCGCGGGCGCGCGAGGATCCTGGTCCCATCGGTGCCGGCGTACCGCCGCCGCCCCGCACCGGGAACCTGAACGGGGGATCGCGCTCCGCCGGCAACGTGGCTGGCGTAGCGCGATCAGGGGTACTTCGGGGCTCAGTCGAGCTTGTCCCGCAGGTCGGTCACCCGCTTCTCCAGCCGGTCCACCGCCTGCTCGTTGTTGAGGAACGTGCTGATGCCGGCGGCGAGCGCCAGCCCGATCAACACCGCCAGGGCGCTGAGCACCAGACCGCCGATCGCCACGCCGCGCCCGGTGACGCCGGGGCGCCGGCTCATCCGCAGCCCGAAGATGCCCAGGATGACGCCGATGATCCCGAGCAGCAGCCCGACCGACGCCAGGATCGCGGTGAGCACGCTGAGCAGGCCCGCCACGCCGAAGACCAGCGAGAAGGTGGCCGCGGCGCTGGTCTTCGCCCCGCCGGACGGCCCCGCCGGCCGGGCGGTGGTGGCCCGCCCGGCGCCCCGGGCCGGTTCACTGGACGCTGTCACACCCTCACCTCGCATTCCTCGCCTCGGTTTCCGGCGGCGCATCCCCACTCCGGCGGCTCTCAATCCTCCCGGGCCCGGCTCACCGGCCCGGCCGGAAGCGTCACACCCGCGGCCTATGCTGACCGTCCACGTCGACGGGAGGCAGCGTGACGGTACGTCTCACCGGGGCCGAGGCGCTGGCGCTGCGGATGACCAGCCTGCTGCTGCGCCCCCATCCGACCGGGCGCCCGGACAGCGTGGCCGGGGTGGTCGAGTGGTTCGGCGCCATGCAGGCCCAGGACGCGGCGAGCGGCCTCTGGTCCCTCGGCGTTCGCCTGCCCGGCCGCACCCAGGACGACGTGCGCGCGGCGCTGGAGCGGTGCGAGGCGCTGCGCACCTGGCCCATGCGGGGCACCGTGCACCTGGTGCCGCCCCGCGACGCGCGCTGGATGCTGGCCGTGACCGGTGTCCGGGCGCTGTCCGGCGTGGCCGGCCGGTGGGCCCAGCTCGGCCTGGCCGGGACCGATGCGGGCCGCGCCGCCGAGGTGCTGGGTGAGGCCCTCGCGGGCGGGGGCCGGCTCAGCCGGGCCGAGTGCCTGGCCACCCTGCGGGCCGCCGGCCTGGACACCACCGGCCAGCGCGGCTACCACATGCTCTGGTATGCGAGCCAGCGCGGCGTCACCTGCATCGCCCCGCACGTGGGCACCGAACAGACGTTCGCGCTGCTCGACGAGTGGGCGCCGGATCCGCACCGCCCCGAGCGCGACGAGGCCCTGGGCCTGCTGGCCCACCGCTACGTGCGCGGCCACGGGCCGGTGACCCGGCACGAGCTGGCCCGGTGGACCGGCCTCACGGTCACCGACGCCACCCGGGGCATCGCGGCGGCCGGCGACGCGCTGGCCCCGGTCGAGGTGGACGGCGTGCCGGCCGTGGTCGACGCCGCCCTGCTCGACGCGCCCCGGGGGCCGGTCGACGACGTGCACACCCTGCCCGGCTTCGACGAGTACCTGCTGGGCTACAAGGACCGGTCGCTCATGCTCGATCCGGCGCACGCGAACGCCGTCGTCCCCGGCAACAACGGGATCTTCCAGGCCACGGTGGTGCGCGGCGGCCGGACCGTCGGCATCTGGAAGCGGGCCGTGGGCAAGCGGGCGGTCACGGTGACCGTGCGGCAGTTGACGCCGTTCGACGCCGCGCTGCGGGCCCGCGTCGAGTCGGCCCTCGCCGGCTACGCCGCCTTCCTCGGGCTGCCGCTGCGCCTCACCTGGTAGCACCGCGACCGGGCCGGCGGGCGACGCCCACCGGCCCGGTGACGCTCAGTCGGCCAGCGCGCCCGACGCCCGTCCCTCGTGCAGGGTGAGGTTTCGTCCGGTGGACGGGTCGAACAGGTGGATCTTCTCCAGGTTGAACCAGACCCGCCGCGGCTCGCCCTCGCGCACCGGCGACTCGGCCGACAGCCGGGTGACCAGGCTCGACCCGGTCCCGGTGAAGTCCGCCGCGCCCGCGTCGGCGGCCAGTTCCTCCAGTTCGGCGGCGCTGGCCCGTTCCCCCTCGACGGTGAAGTAGACGTACTTGTCCGAGCCCATCGACTCGACGATGTCGACCGGCGCCTCGAACTCCAGGCCCCGGCGGAGGGTGTCGTCGTCGATCAGCGCGGCGTCCTCGAAGTGCTCCGGGCGGATGCCGAGGATCAGCTCGCGCGGTGCGTCGGCGCCGTCGAGCTGCCGGCGTACCCGGTCCCCGATCGGCACGTCGCCCAGCGCCGTGCGCAGGTGCCCGTCCTCGACGGCGGCGTGCAGGAAGTTCATCGACGGGGAGCCGATGAACCCGGCCACGAAGAGGTTGCGGGGGTGGTCGTACAGCTCCTGCGGCGGGCCGACCTGCTGCACGGCGCCGCCCCGCATGATCACCACGCGGTCGCCGAGGGTCATGGCCTCGGTCTGGTCGTGGGTCACGTAGACGGTGGTGGTGCCGAGCTGCTTCTGCAGCCGGGACACCACGGTGCGCATCTGCACCCGCAGCTTCGCGTCCAGGTTGGACAGCGGCTCGTCCATGAGGAACGCCTTGGGCTGCCGGACGATCGCCCGGCCCATGGCCACCCGCTGCCGCTGCCCGCCGGAGAGGTTGGCCGGCTTGCGGTCCAGCAGCGGGGTCAGCTCCAGGACCTTCGCGGCCTCCTCCACCTTCTGGTGGATGGTCTCCTTGTCCAGCTTCGCCAGCCGGAGCGGGAAGGCCATGTTCTCCCGGACGCTCATGTTCGGGTAGAGGGCGTAGGACTGGAAGACCATGGCGATGTCCCGGTCCCGGGGCGCCCTGTCGTTGACCCGCTCCCCCGCGATGCGCAGCTCCCCGGAGCTGATGTCCTCCAGCCCGGCGATCATGTTCAGCGTGGTGGACTTCCCGCAGCCGGACGGGCCCACCAGGATCACGAACTCGCCGTCGGCGATCTCCAGGTCGACGTCCCGCACCGCGGTCGTCCCGTCCGGGAACCGCTTGCTCACCTTGTCCAGCACGATGTCGGCCATGACAACACCACCTAACCCTTGACTGCGCCGGAGGTCAGACCGGAGACGATGCGGCGCTGGAAGAAGAGCACGAACAGGATGATCGGAATGGTGATCACCACGGCGGCGGCGCAGATCGCCCCGGTGGGGTCCTCGAACTGCGACTCGCCGGTGAAGAACTGCAGGGCCACCGGGACCGTGCGGGACCGCTCGGTCGAGGTGAGCGTGATGGCGAACAGGAAGTCGTTCCAGCAGAAGATGAACACCAGGATGGCCGTGGTGAACAGGCCCGGCGCGGCCAGCGGGGCGATCACCCGCCGGAACGCCTGCCCCTGGGTGGCGCCGTCCATCTTCGCCGCCTTCTCCAGGTCCCACGGGATCTGCTTGAAGAACGCCGAGAGCGTGTAGATCGCCAGCGGCAGGGCGAAGGTGATGTACGGCAGGATGAGCCCCGGCCAGGTGTCGAACAGGCCGAGCTGCCGCTCGATCTCGAACAGCGGCGACACCAGCGACACCTGCGGGAACATGGCGATCAGCAGGGACACCCCGACCAGCAGCTTCTTGCCGGGGAAGTCCAGCCGGGAGATCGCGTACGCGGCCATCGCGCCCAGCACCACCGCGATCAGGGTGGCGATCAGCGCGATGCCGATGGAGTTGACCAGGGCCCGGACGAACTGGTCGGTGTCGAAGATCGTCCGGTAGTTGTCCAGCGTCCACTCCCGGGGCCAGAACTTCCCGTCGGTGAGGGTGGCCGGGGTCTTGAACGACAGCGAGGCGATCCAGAGCACCGGGACCAGCGCGAAGACGACGACGATGACGTCCAGCAGGCCCCAGCGCAGCTTCGCCCGGGGGGTGGTTTCGGTGGCCATCTCAGCGCCTCTCCCCGTCGTCGCTGCCGGGGGCAGCGGTGCCGAACAGCTTCACGAACACGAACGCGATGACCGCCACGGTGAGGAAGATCAGCACCGACATCGTGGAGCCGATGCCGAGGTTCAACCCCCGGATGAGGTTGTTGTAGGCGAGCATCGACACCGACGAGGTCTCGTTGCCGCCGGCGGTGAGCACGAAGATGTTGTCGAACACCCGGAACGCGTCCAGGGTGCGGAACAGCAGCGCGACCAGGATGGCCGGCTTCATCACCGGCAGCATCACCTTGGTGAACCGCTGCCAGGCCGTCGCGCCGTCGGTGGAGGCCGCCTTGAGCAGGTCCTCCGGCACCAGCGCCAGGCCGGCCATCAGCAGCAGCGCCATGAACGGGGTGGTCTTCCAGATCTCGGCCAGCATGATGATCGCCAGCGAGCTGGCCCGCTCGGTCAGCGGCGCGCTGCCGTCGAACAGGTTGGCCAGGTAGCCGGTGCCGGGCGTCCAGGCGTACCGCCAGGAGAAGGCGGCGACCACCGTGACGATGCCGTACGGGATCAGCGCCGCGGTGCGGACGATGCCCCGGCCGACCAGCGTCCGGTGCATGATCAGCGCCAGGGCCATGCCGAGCACCAGCTCGATCACCACGGTGACCACGGTGATCAGGGCGGTCACCCCGAACGCCGTCCACCAGAACTGGTTGGTCAGCACGGTCACGTAGTTCTCCAGCCCGATGAACTCGCGCTCGTCGGGGAAGCGCAGGTCGAAACGCTGCAGCGACAACCAGACCGAGTAGAGGATCGGGTAGGCGGTGACCAGCACCATGACCAGCGCGGCCGGCGCGCAGAGCAGCCAGCCGAGGCGCCGCTCGGCGCGCTTGTTCTCGCTCAGCGGCGGCTTCGACCCGCGGCGGGCCCGCTGGGCGGGCACGGCGGCGTGCCGGCCGGCGGACCGTTCGGCGTCCGCCGCGACGTCCGCGCCGGCGGGCGTGGCGTTGACGCTCATGGCAGGACCCCCTTCGATTCCAGGGCGTCGGCGATGGCGTCGCGCAGCTCGTTCGCGGTCTGCTCGGGCCGGATCGCCGACGGCGGCGACAGGATCGCCGACATGACCGTGGAGATGCTCTGGTACGCGGGGGTCAGCGGCCGGACCGCCGGCTCCTTCAGCTCCTCCAGGATGGTTTCCTTCATGGGGTACGCCTTGTCCATCTCCGGGTCGGCGTAGGCCGCCTCGATGGTGGGCGGCACCCCGTCGTTGACCGCGGAGAACTTCTGGTGCTCGGCGTCGCGGATGCACTTCGCCGCCTCGAAGGACTCCGTTGGGTGCTTCGAGTAGGAGCTGACCGCCATGTTCACCCCGCCGATGGTGACCTTGCTCGGGGTGTTCGCGTCGACGCCCGGCACCCGCGCCCACTTCACCTTCTGCGCCAGCTCCGGGTTGGCCTCCTGCATGGCCGGATACACGAACGGCCAGTTGACCTGGAAGGCGCCGGAGCCGGACTGGAACTCCAGCCGGACCGGGTCCTCGGTGGCGTTGCTGAACGACGGCGAGGTCACCCCCGAGGTGGCGAACTTCTTGAGCTGGTCGAGCGCCCGCACCGTGCCCTCGTCCATCACGGCCTTCCGGCCGTCGTCGCTGAGGACCTTCCCACCCGCGCTCTCCGCCAGGGTGTTGTAGAGGACGACCAGGCCCTCGTACTGGGCTCCCATGGTGAGCACCTGGTAGGGCTTGCCCTGCTGCTTGAGCTGCTGGGCGGCGGAGATCATCTCGTCCCAGCTCTTCGGCGGCTCCGGCACCAGGTCGCTGCGGTACCAGAGCAGCTGCACGTTGGTGTTCTTCGGCGCGGCGTAGAGCTTGCCCTCGTACCGGGCGGTGTCCAGCGGGCCGGCGAGCGTGCCCTGCTCGACCTCGGCCTTGTCCTGGCCGGTCCACTCCCGGATCCACTCGGCGCTGGCGAACTCCTGGGTCCAGGTCACGTCGAGGCCGAGCACGTCCATCCCGCTGTCCTGCGCCGCGAGCCGCCGCACCATCTGCACCCGCTGCTCGTCGGCCTGCCGTGGCAGCACCCGGTAGGCGATCCGGTAGCGCCCCTGGGCCTGGGCGTTGCAGTCGTCGACGACCTTCTGCAGGTTCTGCTCGGGCGGGTAGTACAGGTTGATGGTGGGCGTGCCGCCCTCGCCGCCCGACCCGCAGGCGGCCAGCGGGGCCACCAACGCAAGTGCGGCGGCTGCCGCCGCCGCACGCCGGGCCGGCCGCCTCCTCGGGGCCGCGTCGGGGTCTGCCGTCATCGCCCTCCCCCTTTCTTCGGCGAAGAACCGGGGAGTCACCCGTGCCCCGGCGCACGGCGAGACGGCCGGGGCACCGTGGTCGGGCGGGCGCCCCGGGACGTTTCGTGGGCCAGACAGTGCCCTGGCTGCGACGCTGCGAAACCTGACGGTCACGAGACGGATACGACGGCCCGCGGTGTGGGACGGATCACGGACGGCGGCGCCGTCGTGGTGGGTGCTGGCCCGACCCGGAGGGGAACGGGTTCCGCGCCGTCCCGGCCCGTCCCACGCAGTGAGCGGCGAGCTACCCAGCGTGCGCCCGGTGGACTAGCGTTTCCGTAGCTCCGCAGCCAGCGCGTCGCCGTCGAAGTCGATACGCCTCCGGCCGACCCCAGCCCGTCCGATCGGTTGGTTCTCGCGCGAACTCCCTTCTGCGGTCCCACCGGTTGGGCAGGATCCCCACGAGGAGGTGCCGTCGTGCAGGACACCCGCGCTCTCGCCCTGACGTTCGAGGTGAGCGGCCTGCCCCCGGTCAAGACCGAGGCCCTGTCCATCTTCGCCGCCGGGCACCGGCAGGCGACGAGGGTCCGCGCCCTGCTCCAGGCCGCCTGCACGGCGGCCCAGCGCACGGGGTGGACTCCGCTCACCGGTCCGATCGAGGTGGACGTGACCCTGCGCTGCCCGCCCGGGCACCGCACCTCCGACGCCAGCACGCTGGTGGGCGGGGTCTGCGCGGTGCTCCAGGACAAGAAGCGGGTGGCGAACATCGGCCTGGCCCACCTCGGGGTGCTGGTCGACGTCGTCCTCTGGTCCGACGACCGGCAGATCCGCCGGTTGTCCTACGTCGAGGAGCCCGCGGAGGACTTCTCGTACCAGGTCCGGGTGGCGGCCGTACCGAGGATGGTTTGACCGACGACCGCGGTGGGGTACCGCGGTCGCCGAAGAAGGGAGCGCCGATGTCGGAGCCACATGTCACGCTCGATCCGAGCGGGCTCGACCCTGTGCAGCAGAAGCTGCGCGGCCCGTTGGAGGATCAGCTGACCTCGGCCCTGCAGGCGGCCGCCGACCGGGTCCGCGCCGGCTACGCCGGTGAGCCCGTGGAGGAGGTCTGCCGTCGGCTGCTCGACGAGACCCGTGCCGGGCTGCACCCGGACATCGCCGCCGGCTTCCAGCCGGACATGGACGAGTTCTGCCGGGTCGCGGTGGCCATCGTCCGCGGCGAGGTCGGCTGACCCACGCGCCGACCGCGCCGGCCACCGGGCCGGCGCGGCCGTTCCGCGCGCTCAGCCGCGTCGCACGTCGACCGCGACGACGTGGGTGCCGTCGGCGCGGGTGGCCTCGCCCAGCCGCACCGGCAGCGTCCCGCCGGCCAGGGGCCGGAGCCCGAGCCCGAAGCTGAGGTGGCCCTCGAAGTCCCCGGCCGCGGCCCACCCGCGCAGGGTCGGGTAGCCGATCCGCGCCGGGGGCAGGGTGGCCGTGCCGGCGCCGCGGGCGTCGTGCGCCTGCGCCGGGTCGAACCGCACCGACAGGTACGCGGTGCCGGGCAGTTCGACGGGCGCGCCGCGCCCCTCCGTCGACACCTGCGGCACGTAGCCGACCTGGTAGGACGGCGTCGGGCCGCGGAAGGCGAAGGTGATCCGGCTGAACCCCTCGGCCGGATGGTCGCCGACCCGCACCTCGACGAGGACCGGCAGCGGCTCCCCCGGCGCCGGGGTGACCGGCACCCGGACCTGGTGCGTCACCCGGGCGGCCGCGGTGGGCACCGTCCAGTCGTAGGTCACCCGCCAGGCGCCCTCGGCGGGCGTCGCGCCGGTGGGCGCGGACGGGCCGGCGGCGGGCGTGGTCGCGGCGGCGGTGGTGCCGGCTGCCGGCGCCGCTGAGGTCGTCGGGGCGGCGCCGTCGTGGTCGGTCGCCGTGCAGGCCGCCGCGAGCAGCACGACCAGGCCGGCGAGCAGTGGTACGCGCTGAGGTGTCATGGCTCAGTGTCGCGCCGGGCGGCCCCCGTCCACCAGAGCCGTTCGTCCGCCCGGCCGGCGGACGCCCGGCGACGGTCAGCCGGTGAGGGCGAGCGACTTCACGACGACCAGCGCGACGAGCAGCACGGCGACCGCCGCGGTGACCGCCACCTGCACGGCGGTCCGCCGCCCGGCCGGGGCGTACGCGAACCCGAGGCCGACGAGGCCGCCGGCCAGCAGGCCCCCCAGGTGCCCCTCCCAGGAGGTCCAGCCGGCGGAGAGCACCATCCAGATCACGAACGGGATGAGGACCCGTTGCGGCTCGATCGGATGGTGATGCAGCCGCCGGGTGAGCACCACGTAGCAGCCGGCCAGGCCGTAGACCGCGCCGGAGGCGCCGACCGCCGCCTGGTCCGGGGAGACCAGGAAGCCCAGGACCCCGCCGCCCAGGGCGGAGAGCAGGTAGACGGCCAGGTAACGGGCGTGCCCCAGCCGGTCCTCGATCACCCGGCCGAGCACCCACAGCCACCACAGGTTGAACGCGATGTGCAGGAAGCCGAGGGCGCCCTGGGTGGGCAGCAGGTGCAGGAACGCCGAGGTGATGAGCCGGTACCACTCGCCGTGCGCGATCCCGACCGGCTCGTACCCGGGGCGGGCGACGCCGTCGTCGACGTAGCGCTGGCCGGCATCGTCGACCAGCCCCGTGCCCAGGCTGTCGAACCGGCCGAGCACGGCCGGGTGGACCAGCTCGACCAGGTACGCGAGCACGATGAGGGCGATCAGCGCGTACGTCACCAGCGGGCGCGCGACCGGCCGTCCGCCGAAGACGGTGCGGGCCTGGCGGACCGTCCGGTTGTCCGTGCGGACGCAGTCCGGGCAGCGGTGGCCGACCGGCGCCTCCCGCATGCAGTCGGGGCAGATGCGGCGGTCGCAGCGGCTGCACCGCAGCAGCGTCTCCCGCTTCGGGTGCCGGTAGCAGGTGCTGGCGGCGTTCTCGGCGGGCGGTTGGCCGGTGCTGGCCGTGTCCATCGACATGGGTGTCCTTCAGCCGGGCGGCCTCGTCGGCCTCACGCGGAGGATCCTCGCACGGGGCGGGGCCGCGCACCGCCCCGGTCCCGGTCGGTCCCCACGGGTGGCGGCGGGGGGGCCGGACGGGTCAGGACCGGGTCCGCAACTCCCCGGTCCTGACCCCAGCCGTCCGGCGTGGTAGCGGTCTTCGCCGTGTGTGAGCACGGCGGGCGTGGCACGCCGCCAACGCCGGGCTCAATACGGCGAGCCGACCCGCCTGCACTCAGCTCCACGGTGCCCAACTACCGGACTTCGGCGCGCCCCCGACTCACCCCGAAGAGGCGTGGGCGCGGGCTCAGGTTAGGCAGGTTCTCGCAGGTCGGACAAGGCGGGGCGGGCTCGGGAGAATGTGATTGATGCCAACGTTGAAATACGGCATGTCGGCGTAACAGGGTCAGCCGGGCCAGCGCTGTTCGGTTTCGAGACGACGACTGCGACCGCCGTCCGGCGGAGGCCCGGCCAGGGCCCCGGCCGCGGCCGCCCCGGCGATCAGCGCGACCGCCGCGAGGTGCAGCAGGCGCACCCCGGCCGGCGCCGGGACGGTGGCCGCCGGCAGGCCGGGCAGCAGCATCGTCCCGAGTCCGGTGACCGCCAGGGCCACCCCCCAGAACATCCCCGGCCGGGCCGGCGGCGCCGGCGGCCGCACGCCGTCGAAGATCTCACCCCGGTGGGCGGCGCGCACCGCCAGGACGGCGACCACCAGCCCGCCGCCGAGGGTGCCCACCACATCCGCCAGCTGCCACCAGTGCAGCCCGGTCAGGGCGTGGAAGTCGGCGATGCCGAGCAGGCGCGGCCACCGGTCACTGTGGGTGATCCGGTCCCAGGCGACATGGCTGAACGCGCCGATCAGCGCCGAGCAGACGGTGACCTGCCAGGGGTGCCGGACGCCGGCCAGCGCGGCGTGGTCGGGCCAGCCGAACAGCCGCTGGCCGGGCAGGTGCACGGCGATCCCGGCGATCACCCGGCGGACGATCCAGGCGTAGCCGAGGGCGACCGGCAGGCACCACCAGAGCAGCCCGCCGAGGGTGTGCGTGCGCAGCCCGGGGCTGAGCCCGGTGCCGGTGAACAGGTAACCCACGTCCGGCGCGACCGCCCCGGTGGCCAGCGCCACCCCGTCGAACCAGTGCGGCCGCCAGAGCTTCAGCGGCAGCACCGGCGCGAGGTGCGAGGGGAAGGTCAGCGGCACGCCTCGGACGTTACCCGCCGGATCAGAAGTGCCGGACCAGGTCGGGGAAGGCGGCCAGCCGGATCACCCCGGGGTCGGTCGGGTCCAGCTCGTCGTGTTCCAGCACCCAGGTGTTCTCGTTGGGAATGAAGACCGCGTTCAGCCCGGCGGCCCGGGCGGGCAGGATGTCCGACCGCGGCGAGTTGCCGACCATCCAGGCGGTGGCCGGGGCGAACCCGTGTTCCCGGGCCAGCCAGCGGTAGGTGTCGACGTCCTTCTCCGGCACGATGTGCGCGGCACGGAAGTGGTGCAGCAGGCCGCAGGCGTCGAGCTTGCGCTGCTGCTCCTCGTGCTCCCCCTTGGTGAGCAGCAGCAGCTCGTGCCGGGTGGCCAGGTCGTCGAGGGTCTCCGCCACGCCGGGCATCAGCTCGACCTGGTGGCCGACCAGCGCCGCCGCCAGGTCGTCGATCTCGGCGCGCTCCCGGTCGGTCGCCGGGCGCGCGCGCAGCTTCTCCAGGCACTCTCCCAGGCTGCGCAGGAAGACCTTGCTGCCGTAGCCGTGCGCTACCGCGTTGGCCCGCTCGATGTCGTCGAGCACCGTCCGGATCTCCGTACGGTCCAGCGTCGGGTGGTCCAGCCAGGTGAGGAAGTCGTCGATCACCCGCTCGAAGAGGACGTTGTTCTCCCAGAGCGTGTCGTCGGCGTCGAAGACCAGCACCGCGGCCTCCCGGCGCTGTGGCATCGCGTACTCCTCCCGTGTGGCGGACCGGGACACGGTACTGCCTCCGCCTCGCCCCGGCAGCCGGGTTTCCGGCGCGCCGGGCGGGTCCGGGATCGGCCGACAAGATCATCCCGCACCGGACGGATGGACCGTCCGGACTGGCCGAACGCCGTGCGACCAGCGGCGGGAACCCGACTGTGCCGAACCGGGTCGGGGCGGCATGCTTCGGCGATGACGACCTCACGCGATCAGCCCCGCGCGACCCCGGCCCGGCGCCGGCGTCGCCGGAGGGCGGCCACCGCCGTCGTGGCCGCGCTCGCCGCCGCGGGCGGCGCGCTCCCCCCGTCCCCGGCCCTCGCCGTCAACGCCACCCACTCCACGGTGGTCGTTGCCAATCCGGTGGACTGGACGCCGCACGCGCTCGACGGCACCGTGTACCGGATCCTCCAGATCGGTAACCGGGTCTACCTGGCCGGCTCGTTCACCAAGGTCCGCAACGCGGGCCAGACCGCACAGCTGGCGATGCCGTGGCTGGTGGCCTTCGACGCCACCACCGGCCGGATCGACACCACGTTCCGGCCCGCGGTCAACGGCACGGTCAAGGCGCTCGCCGCCGCGCCCGACGGCCGTTCGCTCTACCTCGGTGGCGCGTTCACGACCGTCAACGGCGTGGCCGCACCGCGGGTGGCCCGGGTCGACGCGGTTACCGGCGCCCGGGTCGCCGGGTTCGCCCCCGCCGCGCTCAACAACCAGGTCAACGACATGCGGCTGGTCGGCGGCCGACTGATCGTCGGCGGCGCGTTCCAGACCGTCGGCGGGGTGACACGGCGGGCCCTGGCCGCGTTGAACGCGACCACCGGCGCCGCCGACACGTCGGTCAACCTGCGGATCGAGGGCCCCCGGAAGACCACCTCCGGGGCGACCGCACCGGTCAAGATCGAGGCGCTGGACGTCTCCGCGGACGGCCGGCGGCTCGTCTTCGTGGGCAACTTCAGCTCGGTCGCCGGCGTGACGCGGCACCAGCTCGCGGTGGCCAACCTGACCGCCACGGGCGCCACTCTGTCGACCTGGTCGACCGACCGCTACCAGCCGCAGTGCGCCAAGACCATGCCCACCTACCTGCGCGGGGTCGACATCTCCCCGGACGGCACCTGGTTCGTGGCGGTCACCACCGGCGCCTCGTTCCCGGGCACGCTGTGCGACACGGCGTCCCGCTTCGAGTTCGGCGCCGAGATTGGCGGCAAGCAGCCGACGTGGGCGAACTACACCGGCGGCGACACGCTGCTCTCGGTGGCGATCACCGGCGCGGCGGTCTACGTGGGCGGCCACCAGCGGTGGCTGGACAACCCGCTCGGGCGCGACTCGGCCGGCCCGGGCGCCGTGTCCCGGCCGGGGATCGGGGCGATCCACCCCACCACCGGCAAGGCCCTGCCCTGGAACCCGACCAAGGACCGGGGCGTCGGCACCCAGGAGCTGTACGCCACGGAGCAGGGGCTCTGGGTCGGCAGCGACACCGTCACGGTGGCCGGCGAGTACCACGCCCGGGTGGCGTTCCTCCCGCTGCCCTGAACGGGTGGGGCGTGGCGCTCGGCGTCGCGCCCCACCCTCAGCGGCGCAGGGTGAGGATCAGGTCGGCGACCAGGGCGGTCCACCCGGTCTGGTGCCACGCGCCCAGACCGGCGCCGTTGTCGCCGTGGAAATACTCCGGGAAGCAGATCAGGTCCCGCCAGTCGGGGTGCGTCTGGAAGAGCTGGGCCGCCCCGTAGATCGGCCGCCGGCCCCAGCCGTCCCGGGTGAACAGCGAGATCAGTCGCGCCGACAGGTCGTCGGCGATCTCGTCGAGGGTGCGCTTCACCCCGGACCGGGTCGGATATTCCACCTGGAGGTCGTCGCCGAAGAAGGCGGCGTAGTCGCGCAGCGCGCTGATCAGCAGGAAGTTGGTCGGCATCCAGATCGGGCCGCGCCAGTTGGAGTTGCCGCCGAACAGGCCGCTCGTCGACTCGGCCGGCTCGTAGCCGACGCTGAACTCCTGGCCGCCGAGGGTGACCGTGAACGGCTTGTCCAGGTGCGCGCGGGAGAGCGTGCGCAGCCCGTAGTCGGAGAGGAACTCGTCGGTGTCGAGCATCCGGGCGAGCAGGCGCACCATCTGGTCGGGGCCGACCATGGAGAGCAGCCGCTGCTGCCGGCCGTCCGGGCCGAGCCGGCGGGCGCCGATCACCTCGGCGTACTCGGGGCGGTGGGTGAGGAACCAGCGCAGCCGGGCGCCCAGCTCGGGCAGCCGGCGCACGGTGCGCGCGGTGAGCCGGGTGACCGCGGCGAGGGGCAGCAGCCCGACCACCGAGCGGACCTTCAGCGGCACCTTCGTGCCGTCGGCCTGCCGCAGCACGTCGTAGAAGAACGCGTCCTCGTCGTCCCAGAGCCCCTGGTCGTACGCGGCCGCGGCGATGTACGCGAAGTGCTCGAAGAACTTCGTCGCGGTGTCCACGTACGCCCGGTCGTGCTCGGCCAGCACGACGGCCATGTCGAGCAGGTTGAGCGCGTACATGGCCATCCAGCCGGTGCCGTCGGACTGCTCCAGCACCCCGGCTACCGGCAGCGCGGCCGAGCGGTCGAACGGGCCGACGTTGTCCAGCCCGAGGAAACCCCCCTCGAAGACGTTGTTGCCGCCGGTGTCCTTCCGGTTGACCCACCAGGTGAAGTTGAGCAGCAGCTTGTGCATCACCCGGGCGAGGAACTCGTGGTCGGAGGAACCGTCGATCTCGAACACCTTGAGCGCCGCCCAGGCGTGCACCGGCGGGTTCACGTCGCCGAACGCCCACTCGTACGCCGGGATCTGCCCGTTCGGGTGCAGGTACCACTCGCGGAGCAGGAGCAGCACCTGCTCCTTGGCGAAGCCCGGGTCGACCCGGGCGATCGTGACGCAGTGGAAGGCCAGGTCCCAGGCGGCGTACCAGGGGTATTCCCACGGGTCCGGCATGGAGATCACGTCGAAGCTGTTCATGTGCCACCAGGCGCTGTTGCGCCCGTGCCGGCGGCCGGCCGGCGGGGTGGAGCCCGGGTCGCCCTCCAGCCAGCGCTTCACGTCGAAGTGGTAGAACTGCTTGCCCCACATGAGCCCGGCGATGGCCTGCCGGGCGACCAGCGCCTCGTCGGCGCTCGCGGCGGCCGGGATGACGCTGTCGAAGAACCGGTTCGCCTCGGCGCGCCGCGCCCAGAGCACCGTGTCGAACCCGTCGCCCAGGTCGGCCGGGGGCGGCGGGTCGCTCGCCGGGGGCGGGGCGGTGCGGGTCAACCGCAGCCGGATCTGGCGCTGCCCGCCGGCCGGCACGTCCAGCACGTAGTGCAGCGCCCCCTTGGTCCCCTCCCGGTCCGGGTTGACGGTGGCCGCTCCGGCCACCACGTGGTCGTTAATCCCGTCCTTCGGGTACGCCGAGCGCCCGGGCAGCCCCCACAGCCGCTCGGCGTTGGTGTCGTTGTCACACAGCAGCGGCGTGGGCGCGCCGTCGCCCTCCAGCAGGAGCTGGCCGAGCACCCAGTGCTCGCCGACCAGCCGGGACCCCGCACCGGTCAGCTTCGGCACCCGGTCGCCGCCGGGCAGCCCCCACGCCCAGGTGTTGCGGAACCAGAGGGTCGGCAGCACGTGCAGGGTCTCGTCGGTGTCCCCCCGGTTGGCCACCGTGACCAGCACGCACAGGTCGGTCGGGGACGCCTTGGCGTAGTCGACGGTGACGGCCCAGTACCGGTCGTCGTCGAAGATCCCCGTGTCGACCAGCTCGTACTCGGTGTCGTCCCGGCCGCGCAGCGCGTTCACGGCGACCAGCTCGTCGTAGGGGAAGGCGGCCTGCGGGTAGTGGTAGCGCCAGCGCATCCACGAGTGGGTCGGCGTGGAGTCCTCGTACCACCAGTAGTCCTTCACGTCCTCCCCGTGGTTGCCGCCGTCGCCGCCGAGGCCGAACATCCGCTCCTTGAGGATCGGGTCCCGGCCGTTCCACAGGGCCAGGGCGAAGCAGAACGTCTGCCGGTCGTCGCAGACGCCCGCCATGCCGTCCTCGTTCCACCGGTAGGCTCGGGAGCGCGCGTGATCGTGGGGGAAGTAGTCCCAGGCCGTGCCGTGTTCGCTGTAGTCCTCCCGTACCGTCCCCCACGCCCGCTCGGACAGATAGGGACCCCATGCGCGCCAGTCCTGCTCCCCGGCGTCGGCCTGGGCGAGCCGGTGCCGCTCGGGGTCGGGGGTCGCGGAGGTCGGGCGGTCAGTGATCACCTGCACATCTTCGACGCCGCCGGGGTACTTCTCCACAGGGGCCATTGTCGTCGTGGCGGGTGACACCCCGCCGGTGGTGGAGGAAAGTTGATCGACATTCGCTTCGGTCCGCAGGTCTGCGGGGAGCTGTCCGCCTCGTCGACCCGGGAGTGGCTGGTCACCGACGGGCGCGGCGGCTACGCCATGGGCACGGTCGCCGGGCTGCGCACCCGGCGCTACCACGGGCTGCTGGTGGTGGCCGGGGAGACGCCCGCCGCCCGCAGGGTCGGCCTGGTCAGCCTCGACCCGGCGGTGACCCTGCCGTCGGGGCGGCAGGTCCGGCTCGGCGCGCACGAGTGGTCCTCGGGCGTGGTCGACCCGCGCGGCTACGAGCTGCTGGAGCGCTTCGACCTCACCGACGGGGTGCCCCGCTGGCGCTGGCGGGTCGGCGACGTGGTGATCGAGCGGGAGATCGCCATGGCGTACGGCCGGTCCTGCGTGGCGGTGGTGCACCGGCTCGTCTCCGGCGGCCCGGTCCGGCTGGACCTGGCCGCGGCCTGCACCTGGCGGGACGCGCACGGCGAGCGGCGGGCCGACGGCCCCGCCCCGCGGCTGGAGGAGGTGGCCGGCGGCGCCGTGGTGGAGGGCGCGTACCGGCTGGCCGGGCCGGGCTGGACTCCCGAGGGGCAGTGGTGGCTCGGCGTGCGCCACCGGGAGGAGGCGGCGCGCGGCCTGCACCCCGACGAGGACCTCTGGTACGCGGGCCGGTTCTCCGGCGCCCTCGACGAGCCGGGCGCCGAGGTGTCCGTGCTGGCCTGGGCGGACGACCTGGCCGAGGAGCCGCCGCCGGCGACCGCGCTGGTCGAGTCCGCCCGGCGGCGGCACCGGGCGGTGGTGACCGCGGCGAAGCCGGACGACGACGTCGACGCGACCCTCGCCCTGGCCGCCGACGCCTTCGTGGTGCACACCGCCACCGGCCCGGACGTGGTGGCCGGCTACCCCTGGTTCGGTGCCTGGTCGCGGGACACCATGACCTCCTACGAGGGGCTCCTCCTCCGCACCGGCCGGGGCGACGAGGGCCGGGAGCTGCTGCGGGCGTACGCGGCCACGCTGTCGGAGGGGATGCTCGCCAACACCGCCGACACCGGGCGGGTGGAGCACAACACCGTCGACGCGACGCTGTGGTTCCTGCACGCGGTGAACCGGCACGTCACCCTCACCGGGGACACCGACCTCGGCGTGGAGCTGCTGCCCGCGCTGGAGGCCGTGGTGGCCGCGCACGTGGCGGGCACCCGGTACGGCATCGGCGTCGACCCGGCCGACGGGCTGCTCACCCAGGGCGGGCCGCCGGACGTGGCGCTCACCTGGATGGACGCCCGCGTCCACGGGGTGCCGGTCACCCCCCGCACCGGCAAGCCGGTCGAGGTCAACGCGCTCTGGGTGAACGGGCTGGCCGGGCTCGCCGAGCTGACCGAGCTGGCCGGCCGCGACGCCACCGAGCTCTGGGGCCGGCACCAGCGGGCCGCCGCCGCGTTCCGGGAGCGCTTCCCCACCCCGGCCGGCTGGCTGCACGACGTGGTGGACGCGCCGGCGCCCGCGTACCCGCTCGGCGGGGCGCCGCACCACGACGACGACCTGCTCCGCCCCAACCAGCTGCTCGCCTGGTCGCTGCCGTACGCGCCCCTCGAACCGGACGAGGCCACCCTGCGCCTGGTCACCGAAGGGCTGTTCACGCCGCTCGGGCCGCGCAGCCTCGCCCCCGACTCCCCCGGCTTCGTCGGCCGGCACCGCGGCGGCCCCGCCGAGCGGGACTCCGCCTACCACCAGGGGACCGTCTGGCCCTGGCTGATCGGGCCGTTCGTCGACGCGTACCGCCGGGCCGGCCTGCCCACCGACGACCTGCTGGTGGGGCTGGAGGGGCACCTCACCGAGTACGGCCTGGGCTCGGTGAGCGAGACCGCCGACGGGCTCGCCCCGCACGCCGCCACCGGCTGCCCGTTCCAGGCCTGGTCGGTGGCCGAGCTGCTCCGCGTCCGGCGCCTTCGGGGGTAACGCGTTACAGACCGGCAACCGGCGCGTCGCCGCTGGTTATCGACCGCCGGGCAGGATGGGCTACGACCCCACGACGCGCCGGACGCGGTGCCGTCGGGCGGTGCGGGAACCACAACTCCAAGGGGGCCGCATGCCAGCTGACGCCGAAGTGATCGACATCCAGCCCGCCCGGCGCCAGCGGGTGCTGATCCTCTCCTGGGAGTACCCACCCGTGCTCGTCGGTGGCCTCGGCCGCCACGTGCACGCGCTCTCCGTCGCCCTGGCCGCCGCCGGCCACGAGGTCACCGTCGTCACCCGGCACGCCGAGGGCGTCCCCCTGGAGGAGTACGCCGAGGGCGTGCGCGTCCTGCGGGCCGCCGAGGACCCGGTCCGGTTCCCGCTCGCCACCGACTCGCTGCTGGCCTGGACCATGGCGTTCAACCACACCCTCACCCGGGCCGCCCTGCGCGCCGCCGGCTCCGGCGGCTACGACGTCATCCACGCCCACGACTGGCTGGTCGCGCACACCGCCGTCACCCTGGCCGAGCACCTGGACCTGCCCCTGGTCACCACCGTCCACGCCACCGAGGCCGGCCGGCACCAGGGCTGGCTGCCCGAGGAGATGAACCGCACCATCCACGGCGTCGAGCACTGGCTGAGCAACGCCTCGACCCGGGTGATCGCCTGCTCCGGCTACATGCGCGACCAGGTGGGGCAGCTGTTCGACGTGCCCGCCACGCGGATGGACGTGGTCCCCAACGGCGTGGACGACCAGGCCTGGCGCGCCCGCCCCCGGGCGGTCTCCGCCGCCCGCGCCCGGTTCGCCGCCGGCGGCCCGCTGGTCGGGTACGCCGGCCGGCTGGTGTACGAGAAGGGCGTACAGCACCTGGTACACGCCGTGCCGTACCTGCGGGACCGGCACCCCGGCCTGCGGGTGGTGATCGCCGGCGACGGCCCGTACCGCGACGAGCTGGTCGACCAGGCGCACCGGCTGGACCTCGCCGAGACCGTCCGGTTCGCCGGCTTCCTGGACGCCACGCAGCTCCCGGCCGTCCTGGCCGCCACCGACGCGACGGTGGTCCCCAGCCTCTACGAGCCGTTCGGCATGATCGCCCTGGAGGCGGCCGCCGCCGGCGCGCCCCTCGCGGTGGCGGACACCGGCGGCCTGGCCGAGATCGTCGAGCCGGGCGTGACCGGGGTGACCTTCCCGCACGGCGACCCGGACGCGCTGGCCGGCGCGGTCGGCCGGCTGCTGGGCGACGAGGTCTTCGCCCGCCGGGTGGCCCGCCGGGCCCGCACCGTGGTCGCCGAGCGCTACGCCTGGTCCGCCATCGCCGCCCGGACCGCCGGCAGCTACGCCACCGCACGCCGGGAGCACGGCGCGTTCCAGACCCGTCGGGCGGCGGCGCTGCTGGCCGGTGGCCGCTCCGCGATCGCCATTCCGGAGGGGAATCTGCTGGCCGGCGCCGCGAGCTGAGCGTGCCGCCCCGCCGGGGATAGGTGTTGTCCGATCCGTTGGTTATTGTGGACATCGACCAGCGGTGCGGAGCAGTTACTAGTGGTTGCTTTCCTTTAGAGCTGTCCATAGATGCCTGTCGTGGGCAGTGTCTATCGGATCGGAAAGTTCGCCAAGCGGGTGGGCCGCTCGGTGAGCACGGTTCGCCGGTGAGAGGCGGAGGGCCGGATCACGGCTCGTCGCCCTGCCGTCCGGGCAGCGTTTCTTCGAAGATTCGAATGTGCGCGGGGTACGTCAGCCGGGCTCGGACATCGACCGGCGGAAGGTTGTGTTGTAGTGCCGGGTCTCATCGCCGGGTCAGAAGTCTGACTTGGCCTTGCAGGTGGCGGCGATGCAGCAGTACTGCCTCGCTCATGGTCTGGCCGTTGATGAGTGGATCAGCGAGGTGGGCGGCGGGATGGGCCTTCGTCGCAAGAAGTTTCTGGCGTTGATGGACGCCGTCGATCGGGGTGAGGTTGGCAGGCTGGTGATGGCGCACACGGACCGGTTGGTCCGGTTCGGGTTTGACGTGTTGGAACATCTGGCGGCGCGTGGCGGCTGCGAGATTGTCGTGGCCGATCAGGAGTTCCTGTCCCCGCAGCAGGAGTTGATCGAGGACGTCCTGGCCGTCGTGCACACCTTCTCGTGCCGGCTGTTTGGTTTGCGCCGCTACGAGACGGAGTTGGAAAGGGCGGACTTGGCCATGGAGGGTGATCGATGAAGGTCACCCGGATCGCCTACTCGGCCCGACTCAATGCGGGCAAGTACGCTGCCCTGGTGGAGCAGGCCCGCCGGTTGGGCCGGGTACGCAGCGAGGTGTGGCAGCGCTACGGCTCGATCGCCGGGGTCGGGTCTGGGTTGACAGACCGACAGGTACGGGACCGGTGGCTGACCGACGGCACGCACGCGTTGTTTGGTGTGCTGGCGAATGCGTGGAAGGAAACCGTCCGCGATGCCATGGCCGACATCGCAGCGAACCTGGCGGCGGCCAAGGTCGACGTTCGGCGGGCGATCAGCCGACGCGCCAACGATCCGGCCAAGCGTAGGCGGATGTTCACGGCGTTGAAGGCTGACGATTGGGCCAGTGATCCGTTCCTGGCTCGGCAGATGCGCAAGCACTGGAAGCGGGGCCGCAACCGCACGCACGATCAGATCGTGGTGCGCGCCGACAGGTACAACACCGCCGTCGATGGGCGGGGACGGTTGTGGCTGGCGATTCCCGGTCTCGAGCCCCGCAAACTGGTCAAGATCCCGCTGTCCACGACTGTCGCCCCGACCGGGACGCTGCGCCTGATCCTGCGCGGCGGTCGGGTCGAGGTCCACTACCAAATCGACGCGGCGCAGATGCGGTCGTCACAGCGACCATGCGGCGAGGCGACGATCGGCGTGGACAAGGGCTACACCGAAGCGCTCACCGACTCCGACGGCCAGCCCCACGGTGAGCAGCTCGGCGACCTGCTCACCCGCGAGTCGGACCGGTTGAATGGACGAAACCGCCGTCGGGCGAAGCTCCGCTCAATCGCCAACAATGCCGCGCTCCGTGGCGACTACGCGAAAGCGCACCGGATCAAGGCCAACAACCTCGGCACGATCAAGCGAAGCCGGCAGGCCGCCCGCCATCGTGCCCGGGTGCGTACGCAGATCTTCACGGCTGTGCACGAGGTCGTGGACAAGGCCGGCAGCGTGGTCGCCGAAGACCTCACCCAACGCTTCACCGGCCGCAAGAAGCTTCCTAAGAACATCAACCGGCGTCTCGCCGGGTGGACCAAAGGAGTCACCGCCGAGGCACTGAAAAACGTGTCGGAGCGCAGAGGTTCTGCGCTCGTGCACGTCAACGCCGCCTACACCTCACAACCTGTCACCGCTGCGGCGCCTTCGGCCGACGCAGCGGGGACCGGTTTCACTGCACTCCTTGCGGGGTGGTGTGGCAGGCCGACGTGAACGCCGCGATCAACATCCTGCACCGAGCCGGCGACCCCGACATCGCCCTGCACACCCCGCACCACAAGGTGAAGCAGATCCTGCAGGACAGGACCGATCGCCACCGGACCAGACTGCCGGTCCAGGACTCCAGCCCAGCCACCGCTGGGCGGAGAGCGAACTATCCGAACCGCTCAACTATGAGCAACAAGTAGGAAGCAGTGCGGTGCAGCAAGTAATGATCGCCGGCCGGTACCGCCTGCTCGACCTGGTCGGACGCGGCGGGATGGGTCGGGTCTGGCGGGCCCGGGACGAGATGCTGCACCGCGAGGTGGCGGTGAAGCAGGTGGTGCCACCGGGCTGGCTCGCCGCGCACGAACGCGACGAGCTGCGCGGCCGGACCCTCCGCGAGGCGCGCGCGACCGCCCGGCTCAGCCACCCCAACGTGGTCCGGGTCTACGACGTGGTCCGGGTCGACGGCGACCCGTGGCTGGTGATGGAGTACGTCCCGTCCCGCTCGTTGCAGGAGATCGTCGACTCGGACGGGCCGGTGGACCCGCGCCGGGCCGCGGGGATCGGGCTGGCGGTGCTGGCCGCGTTGCGCGCCGCGCACGAGGCGGGCGTGCTGCACCGGGACGTGAAGCCCGCCAACGTGCTGCTGGCCCGGGACGGCCGGGTGCTGCTCACCGACTTCGGGCTGGCCGTCTTCGACGGCGGCGACGGGATGATGACCCGCCCCGGCCTGGTCCTCGGCTCCCCCCAGTACGTGGCCCCGGAGCGGGCCGCCGAGGGGGTGTCCAGCGTCGAGGCCGACCTGTGGTCGTTGGGCGCCACCCTGCACGCCGCCGTCGAGGGCCGGTCCCCGTACGCCCGCAGCACCGCCATGGCCACGCTGGCGGCGCTGGCCAGCCAGCCGCCGGATCCGGCGCCGCACGCCGGCCCACTGGCACCGGTGCTGGTCGGGCTGCTGCGCCGCGACCCGCGGCACCGGCTCGGGCACGTCGACGCGGCCCGCCTCCTGGCCGCCGCCACCGCCCCGACCGTCGACCTGCCCGGCTGGCCGGTTGCGGGCGCCACACCGTCCCCCGGCGGGCCGGGCCGGGACAGCGGCACGGTGGGCGCGACCGGCGGGCCCGGCCGCGACAGCGGCGGCACGGTAGCCGGCGGACCGGCGCGGGACAGCGGCGGCGCGACAGGCACGGCAGGCACTGCCGGCGGGCCGGGCTGGGACAGCGGCGACACGGCAGGCACGGCCGGCGGGCCCGGCTGGGACAGCGGCGGCGCGACCGCCGTGCCACCGCCGGAGCGCGGCTACCCGGACGTGATGCCACCGGCCGCCGCCGCCCGCGAATGGAGCCGGGCCGCGCGCCGGAGCGAGTGGGCGCCGCCGGCCGGACGGAACCGCGACGCCACCCTGCCGCTGGCCGCCGGCCGGCCCGGAGTCGCGGAAGGCCCCGGGCGGCCCGGCGGGGACGGCCCCGGCACCTCCGCCACCATCAGCGGGGCGACCGGCACCTCCGCCACCATCAGCGGGGCGGCCGGCACCTCCGCCACCATCAGCGGCGCACTCGCCGGCCCCGCCACCAGCGAGGCCGCCGGCACGGCCGGCGCCGACCACCCGGACGGCGCACCGGCCCCGGGCGGGAGCGGCGAGTGCCCGAGCCGGCGGCGCCGGGCGGCGCTGCGGCGCTGGGCGCTCGCGGCGGCCGCGGCCGTGCTCGCCGTGGCGGCGGGGATCGGCACCGCGCTGGCGGTCACCCACGACCACGACGGGACGCCGGGCGGCGACCCGCACGGCGAGGCGCAGGGTGATCCGTGGGGACACCCGCCCGGCCGGCCCGGCGGCGGACCGCCGCCCGGCGTACCCCCGCCGCCCTTTCCGTGCGTCCGGCCCGACGCGGCGGGCAACACGGTGCGGGCCGGCTCGCCGCCCGCCGACGCGGCGCTCACGCTCCCGGCCGGCTGGATCTGGTACGCCGACTCTGCCGGCTTCCGGGTCGCGGTGCCGGCCGGTTGGCTGCACCTGCGATCCGGCAGCACCACCTGCTTCCAGGACCCGACCACGCGGCGGATCCTCGGGGTCGAGCCCTATCCGGCCGGCGGTGACCCGCTCAACCAGTTGCGGGCGGCCGAACGGGAGCTGACCACCGACGGCCGGCTGCCCGGCTACCAGCAGGTGCGGCTGGCCGCCGTGGGCGGCGGCGCGGAGTGGGAGTGCCGCTGGACCGCCCCGTACGGGGAGCGGCTGCACGCCCTGCGGGTGCTGCCCGGCGACACCGGCGGATGGACGCTCGGGTGGACCACCTCGGACGCCGACTGGTCCGGCGCGGCCACGCAACTGGCGGTGATCCGAGACAGTTTCCGGGCGGGCCGCGCCACTCGCGCGGCCGGCTGACATCCCCTCCCCAGTGGACGGTTTAGGTAATGCCGTTCGAAGATTTTGGCCCCGACGGTGCGGGGTTGTTGGTGTCGGGGCGGGCGATCCGCGCCGAACACCGCATGCACCTCGCGGATACGAAGGCCCGCCGCCGTGCGGTCGCCCGGCGGGCCCCGAAGCCCGGTCAGAAGGGGTCACGGCGATGGCGCCAGTACCGGCGTCGGGCGCGGCAGGTAGAGAGCCGGCATCGGCGTCGGGTGCGTCAGGCCCAGCACGAGGCCGCCCGTCAGGTGGTGTCCTGGGCGGTACGCCAGCGGGTGGGTGTGCTGCACGTGGGCGACCCACGCGGCGTGCTCGACCTGGACGCGGGGCGGCGGCACAACCTGCGGCTGCGGCAGTGGCAGATCGGCCGGCTCCTACAGGTCCTCACCGACAAAGCCGTCCTGGCCGGCATCACCGTCCACCTCGTCGACGAGCGTCGCAGCTCCTCGACCTGCCCCGCCTGCCGGCGGCGGGTACCGAAACCCCGCGGCCGGACCCTGACCTGCCCACACTGCACGTTTACCGGGCACCGCGACCTCGTCGCCGCCGCCACCATCGCCACCCGCACCCCGGGCGGCGGAACCACCACCCCCACACCACCGGTCGTGGTGCCCGGGGTGGTCACGCACCGTCGAGCCGGCCGACACCTCCCCGGTTCCGGTCGGTCCCGGCGTGACCCCCGCCGCCCACGCAGGGCGGCGCGAGGATCAGTTGGCCCGCGGAGGCCCGCCCCACCACCGGGGGAGTCGCTCGCCCACCCGGCGAGGATCCATAACCAACACCGGACACCCGGTGAACGTCAGTGGACACCGCACTAACTACAGTGGCGTAGTTTTGGCGATCAAGAGATCTCCGGGAAAGGCGAGCCGAGATGATGGGACCGTCCCACGCGCTGTCCGGCGCGGCGGTGTGGCTGACCGGCTCCTGGGCGCTGGACCAGTTCGCCGACTACCACCAGACACCGCTCGCGCTGGCGGTCGGCACCGCGGTCTGCGCCGGCGGGGCGCTCTTTCCCGACCTCGACCTGTCCGGCAAGGTGACCCGCAACCAGGGCGGCGCCACCGTGGCCCGGACCTTCGGCGTGTTCAGCCTCTTCATCGCCGAGGTGATGGAGAAGATCTCGCTGGGGGTCTACTACGCGACCAAGCTGAGCAGGGACCCGCGCCGCAACAACGGGCACCGGACCCTGACCCACACCATCCCGTTCACCCTGCTGGTCGGCTGGGGCACCACCGCGCTCTGCGCCGCGTACGGCAAGTGGGCGGTGGTCAGCATCCTCTTCTTCATGATCGGTCTGGCGCTGCGCGGCCTCTTCGACGAGTGGGCCGAGCGGGCCGGCTGGGTGGTCGTCACCCTGTTGTCGGCGGCCGCGGCGTGGTTCACGTTCGCCAACCTGCCCGGCGACCGTGGCTATCCGCTCATCGGCACGGCGGTCGGGGTGGGCTGCTTCGTGCACATCCTCGGCGACATGATCACCAAGGCGGGGGTGCCGATCCTCTGGCCCATCCCGATCAAGCGGCGGATGTGGACGATGGTCGGGCTGCCCAACGGCATCGCGCTGCGCACCGGGAGCAAGGCCGAGACGATCGTGCTGCGCGCGGCGCTGACCGTGCTCGCCGTGCTGGCGGCGGTGGGGCTGGTCGCGCCCTCGGTGCTCCAGCGGTTCAACATCGAGGGGTGACGGACCTGATTGACGGCGGCGAGGGGCCGGCGGGCCACGCCCGGCCGCCGGCCGAGGACGCGGCCGTGCCGGAGTTCTGGCGGCGGCTCGGGCTGCCCGGGCTCGCCGACGTGCACACCCACTTCCTGCCGCCCCGGATGCTGCGCAAGGTGTGGGCGTACTTCGACGCGGCCGGGCCGCTGGTCGGCACCGAGTGGCCGATCCGGTACCGGTGGGACGACGAGGCACGGGTGGCGCACCTGCGCCGGCTCGGCGTGCGGGCGTTCAGCGCGCTGGCGTACCCGCACCGGCCCGGCATGGCCGAGTCGCTGAACGGGTGGACGCTGGACTTCGCGGCGCGTACCCCGGGTTGCCTGCCCTCGGCGACCTTCTTCCCGGAGCCGGCGGCCGCGCGCTACGTAGCGGACGCCCTCGCGGCCGGCGCCCGGGTGTTCAAGGTGCACGTCCAGGTGGGCGGGTTCGCGCCGACCGACCCGGCGCTGGACGCCGTGTGGGGGCTGCTGGCCGAGGCGGGCGTGCCGGTGGTGGTGCACGCCGGGCACGCGCCGGTCGGCACCGCACACACCGGACCGGCGTCGTTCGCCGCGCTGCTGGCCCGGCACCCCGGGCTGGCCGCGGTCGTGGCGCACCTGGGCGCGCCCGACTACGCGGCCTTCCTGGATCTGGCCGAGCGGCACCGGCACGTGCGGCTGGACACGACGATGGTGTTCACCTCGTTCTTCGACCGGTTCATGCCGTTTCCGGCGGCCGAGCTGCCCCGGCTGCGCGAGCTGGGGCTGGCCGGCAAGGTGCTGCTCGGCAGCGACTTCCCGAACATCCCCTACCCGTACGCCGAGCAGCTCGACGGGTTGGCCCGGCTCGACCTGGGCGACGACTGGCTGCGGGCGGTCTGCTGGGGCAACGCGGCCGCCCTGTTCGGCCTGGCCTGAACGGCGGTCAGCCGACCGCGGTGGTCGCCCATCGGGCGAGGAGTTCCAGGACCGGGCGGCGCCCGGCGAACATGGCGGCCTCGTCGCGCCGGTCGTAGGTCTGGCCGGTGGCGCCGCCGGCCCGGTTGAGCATCACGGGCGCGAGCCAGAAGTACTTGGCCGCGCCGCTGAGCCGGACCGCTGAGGCGACCAGGGCCGGATCGACAGCGCCGCGCAGGCCGTCGACATAGCCGTCGACCACCGCGTCGGCCACGTCGGCCAGCAGCGCCACGTCCACCAGACCGTCGAAGAAGGTGTCCAGGATCAGGTTGGCCGCGTCCTCACCGATCGGCCCCGGGCCGACGAAGGACCAGTCCAGCAGGACCGGGCCACCGTCGGCGAACACCAGGTTCGCCGGCCAGACGTCGTGGTGGCAGAGGGTACGGGGCAGCCGGTCGGTGGCCGCCAGCACGGCCTGCCGCCGCTCCCAGAGCCGGCGGAGGTCGTCCCGCAGCGACACCGGCCAGGTCGCGGCGGCGACCGGATGGTCCCAGGGCACCGGCTCGGTGACGGGGCGGCTCAGCGTGTAGTGGCGCAACCAGTCCCGGGCCAGCCAGTCGTACCGCGGGGCGGCCGGGACGGAGCCGGCGAGCCACGCGGCGTGGGCCGTCCCGAGCCGCCGGGCCAGGTCCGCGAGGTCCGACACGGTGCCGGCGGCGCCCGGGCGGCCGACCGCCTCGCTCAGCCAGAGCGCGACCGTCCCGTCCGGACGATCGTCGATCGCCAGCGGGTCCGGAGCGACGAGACCGCCGTCCGCGTAGCAGGTCGTGGCCAACCCGCTCCGGTACGCCTCCACCTCGCGCCGCCAGTAGTTCCAGTGTCCGGTGTCGTCACTCGCGGCCCAGTGGGCCGGGCCGGCGCCGGCTCCCGGCGGGGCGACCAGCTTGAGCACCGCCGGCCGCCCGGCGCGACGGGTCCGCCAGATCCCGCCGGTGACTCCGTTGAGCGGGTTGTGCGCCAGCGGTCGTGCTGGCACCTCGGCGGGAACGAGGTCGGCCGGAGGGCGGGTCACGGGGCGAGCCTAACGCCGGGGGACCGGATGCACGGTCCACAGGACGGTGGGCCGGTCAGCCGGCGACCCGCTCCCGGACCGGCCGGTCGGAGGCCGCGGTCGCCGCTGTGGTCCGTTTCGGCGGCGGGAGCAGCCAGGGGCCGGCGAGGAGCCCGACGGCGACCTGGGCGGCGCCCGCCACGACGAGCGTCGGCCCGGCGCCGGCCAGGCCGATCACCGCCCCACCGCCGAGCAGGCCGATCGAGACGGCGCCGTCGTGCACCAGGCTCTCCACGGCGAAGGCGGCCCGCCGTTCCGCGCCCTCGGTGCGGGTGGTGATCAGGTGGTTGACTGCCCCGATGCCCAGCGGCATGGCGAGGCCGCCCACGGCGGCCACGACCGCGATGAGCGGGAGCGACGCGGTGACCGCGGGCAGCGCCGCGAAGGTCACGCCGAGCAGGATCCAGCCGGCCGCCATGGTGCCCAGCGGCGGCAGCCGGGGTACGAGCGCGGGGGCGACCAGCGCGCCGGCGAGCGAGCCGGCGCCGTAGCCGGTCATGCCGGCCGAGACGAGCAGCCCGGGCCGGCCCGTCTCGGCGCCGAGGATGGCGAGCCCGAGGGTGAAGGCGAACCAGGTGAGGCCGCCGACGCCGGCCATGGTGACCGCACGGCGTACCTCGGGGTGCCGGGCCAGCACGTGGCGGAGGGCGGGAGCGCCGGTGGCGGCCTCGGCGGCGGGGGCCGCGCTGCCGTGGACGGCCAGCAGCAGGGCCGCGCCGAGGGTGACGCCGGCTGCCTCCGCCCAGAGCAGTCGGAGCGGTCCGCCGGCGGTGACCGCCCAGCCGGCCAGCGGCGGCGCGAGGATCATGGTGCTGCGGTGCGCGAAGTCCTGCCAGGCCAGCATCCGGGTGGCGACCCCGGGGTCGGCGCAGAGGTCGGCGAGCAGCGCCCGCTGGCCCGGCCCGCTGAGCGTGGTGGCGGCCCCGGTGATCAGCCCGGCGGCGGCCAGGTGCGGCGGGCCGACGGTGCCGACGGCCGCGCCGACCGGGATGACGAGCAGGCCGAGCACCTGGATGGCGAGCACCCCGGCGAGGGCCCGGCCGGTGGTCAGCCGCTGTCGCAGGCCGCGCGCCCACCACGCGGAGGTGAGCATGGGCAGCCCGACCGCGCCGCCGACCAGGCCGGTGGTCCAGGCCGACCCGGTCTCGGCGAGCGCGACCAGGGGCAGCGCGACGGCGGTGGTGCGCTGCCCCAGCCAGCTGACGAAGGTGGTGGTGAGCATGGCGGCGATGTCCCGGCGGGTGTTCACGGGTTCGATCCTCTGGTCCCGGCAGCTCGCCCGGTAGCTGGCGGTTCCATCGCCGGCCTCATAACCTGGGCCTATGAGCTCCCTACCCACGGTCGAGGACCTCCGGCTCGTGGCGGCGCTGGCGCGGCACGGCTCCCTCGGCGCGGCGGGGCGCGAGATGCGGATCAGCCAACCGGCCGCCAGCAGCCGGCTGGCGGCGCTGGAGCGGCGGATCGGCGAGCGGCTCTTCGACCGGGACACCACGGGGGCGCGACCGACCCCGGCCGGGCGGGCCCTGGCGGCGGAGGCGGTCCACGTGCTCGGCCACCTGGAGGCGATCTTCGACCGGACCCGCGCGGCGGCGCGCGGCGAGGTGCTGAGCGTCGGCACCTTTCCGAGCCTGGCCGCGTGGCTGTTTCCCGCGCTGGCCGACCTGCTGCGGGAGGCGACGCTGCACCAGGTCACCGATCACGGCGATCGCCTGGTCGAGTGGGTGGGCGAGGGCTCGCTCGACGCCGCCTTCGTGACGGTCGCCAACCAGATGCGGCTGCCGGCCACGGCCACCGCGACACCGGTGGCCGCCGACCGGCTGGCCCTGCTCACCCCGCCCGGGGTACGCCTCGGGCGCGGCCGCCGGCCGTTCGCCGGGCTCGACGTGGTGGCGCACAGCTACGACCCGTCCGCCGACGCCCTGCACCGGCGGCTCTCCGCGCTGGGCGCGCGGCCGAAGCCGGCGGCCACGGGTGAGACCGCGGTGCGGATGGGCCGGCTGCTCGGCTGCCCGGTCGTGCTGCCGCACGGGCTCGCGCTCGCGTACGCGGCACCGGACGAGCGGGTCGCCCCCGCGCCGGTGCCGGGCCGCTTCACCCTCTTCCTGGTCACCCGGCGGCCGGTGCCGGCCGCGCTGGCGGCCGTGGTGGGCCAGCTGGCTGACCGGCTCGGCCTAGAGCCGCCGTCCGGCGGCCGGCCCTAGCCCGGGCGGTTGACCGCCGATGCTCGCGGCCACCAGCGGCCCGCTGTATGCCGCCGGGTGGAGCAGGCGATGCGGCCAGCGTACGTTGAGCACCGTGCAGATTGTGAAATTCACCCATGCCTGCGTACGGCTCGAACACGACGGCGGGGTGCTCGTCATCGACCCTGGCACCTGGAGCGAGCCGCAGGCCCTGGCCGGCGCGGACGCGGTTCTGGTAACTCATGAACACGCCGACCATGTCGACGTCCTTCGCCTGGCCGGGCTCGGAGTGCCGGTCTACGCCCCCGCCGAAGCGAACATTCCGCGGCTGGAGGTCACCGGCGTGTCCTCCGGCGAGGAGTTCACCGCCGCCGGCTTCCGCGTACGGGCCGTCGGCGGCCGTCACGCGTTCATCTACGGCGGCCAGCCGGACTGCGCGAACCTCGGCTACATCATCGACGAGGCCGTCTACCACCCCGGCGACTCGCTGCACGTCCCCGAGCAGCCGATCGAAACACTGCTGGTTCCCGCGCAAGGATCCTGGCTGAAGATGGCGGAGGCGATCGACTTCGTCAAGGCGATCAAACCGCGGCGGGCGTTCCCCATCCACGACGCCCAGATCAACAATCGCGGGCTCGGCAGCGTCAACGGCTGGCTCGCGGAGGAGGCCGACTACGGCTACCGGTATCTGGCGCCCGGCCAGTCGCTCTGAGACGAGTCGCGGCGAGTCGGCGTCACCGGGAATCCCCGTGCTTCGCGGGCAGCGTCCCGGTGTAGCCGACGCCGCGATCGACCCACCGGGCCAGATCGGCGTCGCCCGCGCAGGCCGAGGGGTCCACCGTGATCCAGCCCCGCATCGGCCGCCCCCGCATCACCGTCGCCTGCGCGCCCGGCTCCGCCTTCAGCCGCTCGGACTCCGTCGGGTCGACGCGGACCATGAGGCCACCGGCGCCGCGGACGACCACCGCCATGTTGCCCCTCACCATCATCGCTAGGCCGCCGAACATGCGCTTCTCGGCGAACCCGGGCTCCCGCTCGACCAGTTCGCGGACCCGGTCCGCGAGGTCCTCGTCATACGCCACAGCCGAATCCTGGCACCCGGGGCCGACAAGACGCCGTCACGGCGTGGGCAGGTCGGCGCACAGCTTTCTCGGGAACGCGGGCTCCACGCTGCGGACACGTCCACAACCGGCCTCGGTCGAGGTGGCGATCGAGGCCCAGCCGCGCTCGCCGGCCCAGCGCAGGAAGTAGCGGCGTACGGTGACTGACGCGTCGCAGCCCGCCCGCGCCTCGACGCCGCACGGCACCGGGTCGAACGGCACCGTCATGACCAGCCATCGGCCGTCGCAGCCCTCGGGCGAGCCGACGGAGTGCCGCGACACGTCCATGCCGCGTACCGCGACGCTGATCCAGGCGGGGTCACAGTGGTCGGTCGGCATCGGGTCGCAGCCGAACGTCGTGTCGCAGCGTTGGTACCCGTCACCGTCGCGTTTCCACGGTTCCTGGTTGAGCACGACGATCCGGTCACCGATCGGTCCGGGCGTCGTCAGCGTCACCGTGCCCGGGGTGTGTGTGGGGCAGGCCCCGACCGTGCCGGACAGGCGCGAGTCCTGCACCACGTTGGCATAGACGCGGTTGTTCTCCTCAGTGAGGTAGGTGATCCGCGGGTTGCGGGAGCACCCGTCGGCGTCTCCGAGCAACGCCACGGTCAGCGCGAGCGAGCGCGGGTCGGGGCCGACCCGGACGGCCGTGACATCGGCCTGGTAGGTGACCCAACCGGTGTCCGTGGCGGGCGCCTCCTGCGTGGCGGGGACCGTGTCGATGGCGGGGCCGTCGGCCGGCGGCAGGGCGCCCGGCTGGGCGCAGCCGACGAGCGTGGACAGGCACAGTAGGGCGGTGGCGAGTCGACGCATGGCACCGAGTCTGGCCACGCGGCCCACCCGGCACATCCGTACGGATACTCAGCCCACTTCGGAGGCGACCCGCTGTTCGGGGATGCTCAGGCCGTAGAGGGCCATCAGTTCCGGGCTGTCGATCCGGCTGCCGTCGGCCACCGAGTCGCAGGCGATGTCGACGATCTGGTCCTTGTGCGCCAGCAGATAGGGCCGGGCGCCCACGTCGGCGCTGGCCAGGGTGGCGATGCCGGACCAGTGCCGGCGGCCGAAGAGCATCGGGTAGCCGCGCAGCCCGTCGTAGGTGGCGCAGACCAGCACGTCGGGGTACGGCAGGGCGGCGACCCGGCGGACCGCCGTGGCCGTGAGCCCGGGCATGTCCACCGGCACCACGACCACGGCCTCGATGGTCTCGTCGGTCAACGCGGCCAGCCCGGCGCGGATCGAGGAGCCGACCCCGGTCCCCCACGCCCGGTTGACCACCACGGTGGCCGCGGCCAGGTCGGTGGTCTGCCGCACCTGGTCCGCCGCCGCGCCCAGCACGACGACGACCTCGACGCAGCCCGCCTCGGCCATCGTGTCGATCATCCGGCTGACCAGGGGCTTCTCCCCCTGGTGCAGCAGCGCCTCGGGCCCACCGATCCGGCGGCCCCCACCAGCGGCGATGATCATTCCTGCGATCCGGTTCAGCGGTGCCCCCTCGACCTGGGGGACGGACCGGAGGCAGCCGCACCCCGTCCGTCCCGTCGTACGCACACCGGGCCCAACGAGCGCGCCGGGGGGCGGGTAGCGGGGCAAATCGGAAAATTGCGGGACTATGCCGCGTCGGCGTAGCAGTCCACCACGGAGAGGTCGAGCGGGAAGCGGACCGGGGTCTCGCCGAAGATCAGCCGGGTGGCCCGCTCCCCGGCCCCGGTCACCGCCGCGGCGACCGCCTCGGCGGTCTCGGCCGGGCAGTGCACGATCACCTCGTCGTGCTGGAAGAAGACCAGCTCGGCCCGGGCGCCGGCCAGCTCGGTGCGGAGCGTGGCGAGCAGGGTGGACGCCCACTCGGCGGCGGTGGCCTGGATGACGAAGTTGCGGGTGAACCGCCCCCGCGAGCGGGCCGCCCGGGCCCGTGGGCTCTGCGGGTCCGCCCCGGTGTCGACCACCGCCTCGTCGCCGTCACCGAAACCCACCGACCCCGGCGGGCAGGTGCGCCCCAGCCACGACCGGACCAGCCCGCCCGCCTCGCCGGTGCGGGCCGCCGCCTCGACGTGGCCGAACGCCGTCGGGTAGTTCTTCTTCAGCACCGCCAGGGCGGGCAGCGCGGCCCCGCCGGTCTGCCCGTACATGGCGCCGAGCAGGGCCACCTTGGCGCGGGCCCGGTCACCGGCGAACGCGTCCCGGGCCAGCGCCGCGTAGAGGTCACCCGCGCCACCGGCGGCGGCCAGCCGCTCGTCGCCGGAGACCGCCGCGAGCACCCGCGGCTCGAGCTGGCCCGCGTCGGCCACCACGAACGTCCAGCCCGGATCGGCCACCACGGCGCGCCGGATCACCTTCGGGATCTGCAACGCCCCGCCGCCCCGGGTGGCCCAGCGGCCGGAGACCACGCCGCCGGGCACGTACTCCGGGTGGAAGCGGCCGCTGGACACCCAGGCGTCGCGCCAGGCCCAGGCGTGCGCCGTCCAGATCCGGTAGAGCTCCTTGTATTCCAGGACCAGCGGCACCGCCGGGTGCTCCACCCCGCGCAGCGACCACGCCCGGGTGTTCGGCAGCTCCACGCCGACCCGCGCGAACGCCTTCAGCAGCTCGGCCGGGGAGTCGGCGTGCACCTGGCGGACGCCGAACGCCTCGGCGATCCGCGCGGCCAACTCGGCCAGCCGGCGGGGTGGCCCGCCGACCGGGGACGCCTCGCCGAGCAGGTCGGCCAGGATGGCGTCGTGCACGTCGGCGCGCCAGGGCAGGCCGGCCGCGCCCATCTCGGCGGCGATCAGCGCGCCCGCCGACTCGGCGGCCACCAGCAGCCGGAACCGGCCGGGGTGCCCGGTCCCCGCGATCCGGGCGACCTGGTCCGCGTACACCCTCGTCAACGCCGCGATGCCCGGACCGGGCGGGCCGGACGGCGCGTCGAAGAGCGCGCCCTGGCCGTGGCCGGGCGGCTCCGGCGGGCGGGGCGCCGGGTCCGGCGGGACCGGCGCACCGGTGAGCCGGGCCCACGCCGCGGCGAGCGAGCGCGGCTCGCCCCAGCGGCCGGCGTGGCCGAGCAGCAGCGCCTCGGTCAGCTCGACGTCGTGACACCGGTCGAGCCGGACGCCGGCGCGCAGCAGCGCCGGGTAGAGCGTCGCGCCGGTGGCCCACACCCAGCGCGGCCGGTCGGCGGCTTCCCGGGCGGCCACCGCGGCGGCCAGGTCGGCCACCGGCTCGGCCGGGCCGGTCGGGCGCCCCGCGTCGTCGAGCGGTTGCAGCACGCCGCCGCCCCGCTCGTCCCCCACCACCGCCACCAGCACGGACGCGATTCTGCCTCGCCCCACCGACACCTCGTCGCAAGGAAGGGGCCCTTCTTAACGCCTAAGGCATAAGAAGGGCCCCTTCCTAACCGCGGGGGTTACTTGCTGACGCCGGCCGTCAGGCCGGACTGCACCTGGCGCTGGAACACGACGTACACGATCAGCACCGGCAGCATCGCCATGGTGACCCCGGCGAAGAGGCCGGACCAGTCGGACTTGTAGCCCTGGTTGACCGACAGCTCGATCAGCCCCTGGGCGATCACCTGGTGCTTCGGCTCACCGGCCACCGACTGCATGAGCAGGGTCGGCAGGTACCACTGGTTCCACTGGCCGAGCACGTTGAAGATGCCGATGCTGATCAGGCCGGGCTTGGCCATCGGCAGCATCACACTGAAGAAGGTCCGGGTGTGCGTGGCGCCGTCGACCATGGCCGCCTCGGCGATCGAATCGGGCAGCGTCCGGAAGAACGAGTGCATGAAGAAGACCGTGAACGACAGCGACCAGGCCACGTAGACCAGGATCAGCGTGAGGTGCTTGTTCGGGCCCAGCAGCGGGAACACCACGTTCATGTTGTAGACGCCCTTGAACAGCGGCACCGCGGCGAGGTAGATCGGCAGGGTCAGCCCCGACAGGAACATCCAGTAGATGAGCCGGTTGCCCCGGAACTCGTAGCGGGCCAGCGCGTACGCCGCCATCGAGCCCAGCAGCATCGTCAGGGTCACGCTGAAGACGAGCACGAGCAGCGTGTTCAGGAAGAAGCTGTCGATCCCGGCCGACCAGGCCCGGGCGAAGTTGTCCCACTGCAGCGACTTGGGGATCAGCGACAGGGGCTCGCGGATCACCTCCGAGTCGGTCTTCAGTGCCGACATCACCACCCACAGCAGCGGGTAGATCACCATCACGGCCCACACCACGAGGAACAGGTGTGAGAAGCCGTTGAATATCCGGCCGCCGATGCCGCCCGCGGCTCGCGCCCGCCGGTCCTCTGCGGGACCGACCGGCGGCGTCGCGCCGGGTCGCCTCTGGTCGGAGGTGTGGGTCACCGTGCTCATCGTCCAGGCCTCCTCAGAACTCGATCCGCTCACGACGGGTGATCCTCAGCTGGACGGCGGCCAGCAGGATGGTGAAGATGGCCAGCGCCACGGCGATCGCGCAGGCGTAGCCGAACTGGCCCTTCTGGAACGCGTTGAACTGGATCACCGAGGCGAAGATCTCGCTCGCGTGGTTCGGGCCGCCCTGGCTCGGCGTCATGACGAAGACCAGGGCGTACATGTCCAGGGCGATGAAGCCCAGGTAGACCCAGGCCACCGAGATGGTGTCCCGGAGCAGCGGCAGGGTGACCCGGAAGAACGTGTGGAACCGGCCCGCCCCGTCGAGGATCGCCGCCTCGTAGATGTCCTTCGGGATCGACTGCATGGCCGCGGAGAACAGCACCATGTAGAAGCCGGCGCCGCTCCACACCGCAATGAGCAGCAGCCACCACAGCACCGCGGGGATGCCGAGGAACGGCTCCGGGTCGGCGGTGAAGGCGATCGGGTTGTCGGCGTCGACCAACCCGATCTTGACGAGCAGGCCGTTGATCAGGCCCTGGCTGTCGGTCCGGTAGATCTGCTGCCACATGACGGCGATGACCACCAGCGACAGCACCTGCGGGAAGAAGAAAATGACCTTGTAGAGGGCCGAGCCGAACACCCCGCGGATGCCGGCCCTGTCCTCGCGTCCGCCCACGTTGAGCAGGAACGCGAGGAACAGGGCCAGCGCGATGGTGAACAGCGGCACGGTGACCAGGAAGAAAACGTTGTGCCAGAACGCCTTCCGGATCAGTTCGTCAGAGAGCAGCCGGACGTAGTTGTCCAGCCCGACGAAGCGCTGGGAGTCCGAGTACCCACCCCAGTCGGTCAGCGAATATCCCGCCGCCTGCACGAACGGCCACACCACGTAGAACAGGTACAGCGCGACGGGCAGGGCCAGGAAGCCCGTGACGAAACGCGCGACTCCGTGCCGCATAGGACTCACTCTCTCCGTCGGATCAGGCGGTGCGGGTCTGCTTCTTGATCGACGAGTCCTTGGCGACCTTGTCGGCGGCCGCCTGCATCTTGTCGACGAACTGCTGCGCGGTGAGCCGGCCGGCCATCAGCTCCTCGGAGAGGTTCTGGCTCTCCTTGTCCAGGTCGGCGTAGAAGTCCTGGAACTTGACCGAGATCAGCTCGGTGCCACCGTTCTTCATCAGGGCGTTGGCGCTGGCGAGCGCCGTGTCCTGCACGTTGTCGCCGGAGCCCTTGGTGGAGGCCAGCGACTTGGTCAGCTCGGCGAACTTGGCCGAACCGGCCTTCGACAGCATCGCCCGCAGGAACTCCTTCGCGGCCTCCTTGTTGGGGGCCTTGCTCGGCACGACGAAGCCCTCACCGGACGCGGCGAACACGTCCTTCGGCGCCTTGTCGTCCGCGTTGTGCCAGTAGTCGGACAGGGTCAGCTCGAAGCCCGGCGGGATGGTCGCCGCCATCTCGTTCTTCAGCCAGGTGCCGACCTGGATGAACGCCGCCTTGCCGTCGAGCCAGGCCTGCTGCGACTGGGTGTGGTCGAGCTTGCCCGGGAGGAGCAGCTTGTCCTTGACGAGCTTCTCCCACGGCTCCAGCGCCTTGAGCACGCCGTCGGCCTTCCAGGCGTTCTCCTTCAGGTTGTCGATGTCGACGATGACCTGCTTGCCGGCCGTCTTCCAGATGCTCGCCATGAGCCCCCAGCGCGGGTAGTAGCCGTGGAGCGCGTCGTGCACGTACGGGGCCATGCCCTTGGCCTTGATCTTCGGGGCCAGCGCGAAGAACTCGTCCCAGGTGGTCGGCGCCTGCCAACCCTCCTTCTTGAACAGCGCCGCGTTGTACCAGTTGCCCCACACCGTGTACGCCACGTTCACGACGTAGAACTTGCCGTTCTGGGTGCCGTCGCCGACCGTGCCCGGCAGCAGCGAGTCCGCCACCGTGCCCTCGCTGTCCCAGGCGGGCGCGGTGAGCAGGTCGTCGAGCGGCTCGATGGCGCCCTCGTTGATCAGGGTGCTGCGGTCCATCATGTCGGCGCCCGAGTTCATGACCAGGTCACTCGGCTGCGTCGCCATCTTCGGCTGCTCTTCGGTCTTGATCTTCTGCGTCGACGACATGTTGACCGTGACGTTCGGGTGCTTGGCGCTGAAGATGACCTTGTCTTCCTTGGCCCACTGGTCGCCCAGGCCGCCGTTGAAGATGACCACCTTGACGGCGCTGCCGTCCTTCACACCGAACGGGTTGTCCTTGCTCTTGGCCGCGCCGCCGCCGTTGTCGGACTTGCTCGGCTCGCTGCCGGCGCAGGCGCTGAGCAGGCCCATCGCCGGGGCGGCGAGGAGGCCGGCCGCGGCGGCCCGCTGGAGCAGGGTCCGGCGACTGAGGTCACCGATGTTCTCGGGGGAAACCGACATCTTTGTCTCTCCTTGTGGTGTCGGGTCAGGCGGTCCGCCGGAGGCGCCCGGCGTACCGCGACTCGAGGGCGAGGTTGTGCTCGTCCCCACCGGGGACGTTGGCGGAGAGGTAGATAGGGGGTACCTCCCCGGCCTGGTGGAACCGTCGTACGACCTCGGCGGTCAGCAGCTGCGCCAGCAGCGCCGCGGTGACCGACGAGACCGCACAGACCGCGCCGCCGCCCTCGAGCGGCAGCAGTGCGTCACCGTACGGCGCGCCGTTGTCCAGCACGACGTCGGCGAGGTCGGCGAGCCGGTGACCGGACGGGTGCCGCGGGGCGACCCGTGCGGTGTGCTCGACCGAGGTGACCGCGATCAGGGGGTGGCCGTGTTCCCGGACCAGCGTCGCCAGCTCGACGACCGAGCCGTTGATGCCGGACTGGGAGGCGACCACGAAAACGTCCTCCGGCTGCGGCGCCGCCAGGGCGAAGAGCTGGTGCGCCACGGCCGGGTCGCGTTCCAGCTTGGGGTCGGCGAGCACGTCGCGGGGCGCGCCGCCGTGCAGCACGAGGTCGTGCAGGGAGAGCCGGTTGGTCGGGACCAGGCCGCCGGCGCGGGCCACCAGCTCGGCGGCGAACGCCTCGGAGTGCCCGGCGCCGAACGCCTGGAGCACCCCGCCGGCACGCAGGCCGCCGGCGATCACGTCGGCCGCCCGGTCGACCGCCTCCGACTGGGTGTCGACCAACCGGTCGAGCACCGGGCGGACAGCGTCCGCGTACCGCTGGGCACTGATCATGAGGTGGCCCCCTTCTCGGCCTTGTGCCCGTCGACGGCCTGTGCGGTACGCCGGAAGGCCGCGTGGGCGCGGTCGTGGGTGCGCTGCGCCACCGCGATGTAGAGCAGGTCGAGCACGACGAGCTGGGGGTGCCGCGCGGAGAGCGCGTCGGGCCGGAAGGTGGTGGCCTGGCTGGCGGTGACCAGCACGATGTCGGCCAGCTCGGCCAGCGGCGAGCGGGGGAAGCCGGTCAGCGCGACCGTGGTCGCCCCCCGGCTGCCCGCCTCCGCGAGCATCTCGATGGTCTCCCGGGTCTGCCCGGTGTGCGAGATGCCGAGCGCGACGTCGCCGACGCCGAGCAGCGCGGCGCTCGCCAGCCCCTCGTGCACGTCGCTCCAGGCCCAGGCGGCCACCCCGATGCGGTGCAGGCTGAACTGCATCTCCTCGCCGACCAGGGCGCTGCCGCTGGCGCCGAAGATGTTCACCCGGCTGGCTCCGGCGATGGCCACGGCCGCCCGCTCCACCTCGCCGAGGTCGAGCAGCGCGGCGGTGTCGTGCATGGCCCGGGTGTCGGCGGCCATGATCTGGTCGAGCACCCGGGACAGCGGGTCGCTGGGCTGGATCTCCCGGCCGATGTCGACCGTCCAGCCCGCCGAGCGGGCCCGGCCGGTCTCCGCGGCGATGCCGAGCCGCAGGTCGGCGTAGCCCTCAAAGCCCATGGCCCGGCAGAACCGGGTGATGGTGGCCGGTGAGGTGCCGCTGCGCTCGGCCAACTCGACGATGGTGGCCCGGGCGGCCGCCTCCGGGTCACTGAGCACGTGCTCGGCGACCCGGCGCAACGCCCCCGTCAGCTCCCCCGCCCCGGCCCGGACCCTGGCCAGCACGCCGTCGGAGGAGACGGCCATCGCACCCCGCCGGTCGACCGCGTCGGCGTCGACCACCGCGGTCCCCGCGGGGGTGTCCACCTCGTGATCAACCATGGGACGCCTTTCGGAAAAGAGTGTTAACTGTTAGTGGTAAAATTTCTTACTGAAGGCCCCTCCGTGTCAAGGCCGTGGGCGAAGTTTTCAAACTGTTACCTGGCGCACAGGCGGGATCTTGCGTCCTGAAGCCCGGCCGACCAGCATGAGGGGATGTCGGACACCGTCGTGGTCGGCCTCGACGTCGGGGGTACGTCCACCCGCGCCGCCGCCCTCAGCCTCGACGGGGTACGCCTCGGCGCCGGCCGGGCCGGCGGGGGCAACCCGACCAGCCACGGCGCCGACCGGGCCGCCGCCGAACTCCTCACCGCGCTGCGCGCCGCGCTCGCCGACGTCGACCCGGCCCGGGTCCGCGGCGGCGTCATCGGGCTGGCCGGGGCCGGCCGGCTCCTCGCCGACCCGCAGGGCCGGGCCGCCTTCGACCACGCCTGGGCCGACGCGGGCCTGCGCTGCCCCTACACGGTCCACGGCGACGCCCTCGTCGCGTACGCCTCCGGCACGGCGGCCCCGGACGGCACCGTGCTCATCGCCGGCACCGGAGCCATCGCCGCCCAGGTGCACGACATGCGCCTCGACCGGACCGCCGACGGCCACGGCTGGCTGCTCGGCGACGCCGGTTCCGGATTCTGGCTGGGCCGCGAGGCGGTCCGCAGGCTCCTCACCGACCTGGACCGCGCCCAGCCGCCCGGCGACCTGGCCCGCCAGGTCCTCGCCGACCTGACCGGCAGCGCCGAGGTCGCCGCCCGCCCCCGCGCGACCGCCGACACGGTGGTGCAGGCGGTGACCCGGCGACCACCGGTCGAGCTGGCTCGACTCGCGCCGCTGGTCGTCGCCGCGGCCCGGGACGGCGAGCCGACCGGCCTGGCCCTGGTCGCGGAGGCGGCCGCGCTGCTGGCCGAGAGCGTCTCCCGCATCCGGCCGCCCGACGCGACCGACCCGGTGGTGCTCGGCGGCGGCCTGCTCACCGGGGACACCCCGCTGGCCGCCGCGGTGCGCCGGGAACTCGCCCGCCGGTGGCCGGCCGCCCCTTTGCACAGCGCCGGCGACGGAGCGGCGGCAGCCGCCTGGCTAGCCGCTCGCGACCTGCCCGAGGTCGCCGACCCGGCGACACTGCACGCCCTGCTCGTCCCGCCGCCCTGACCCCTGGTCCCGCCGCCCTGCTCGTCCCGCCGCCCTGACCCCTCGGCCCGCACTGCACCCCGGGTCCTGCACCTGCACCCGGCGGCCTACGCCGCTACTCGGCGGCCGTGACGCGCCTTGGGGGGAACCGCCGACCGTCCCGCTGCGGCCGCGGGAGTGCGACCTGGATGCCGACCCGGCGGCGGCCGGAGATCGTGCCGTCGATGAACCGGCACGAAGAGGATCCCGCCGGGCGCGCTCGGCCAGCGAACCCACGTCGTTGCCGATGTCGGCTTAACGGCGCTCGGGAGGCACCTGCGGGTCGGCCGCCTTCTGCTCAGCGCCTAGCAACTTGATGTCGTAAGTGACTCATCCCAGCGCCGTTTGGGCGAGCCCGCTGAATCGCCCGCGTCATCAGGTCGAGTGAGTCACCCACGTCATCAAGTTCCTAGCAGCTCGTGAGCTATCCCCGAGCCGCCTCGCGCGCCGCGAATCGCGTCTCGGGCGTCGAGGTCCGCCGGATCTTGGCGAGTTGCTGTCCGCTGCTGACGGTAAGTCGTCAAGATCTGGTGGGCGGCCGGGCGGGTGCTCCGCCGGCCCGTGTCGCGGCGGCGGGGACGCTGTCGGACGGTGACATCACGAACGACTCAGCTCGTCAGGGCGCGGCGCAGGGATCAGCGGCCGGTGGGAAGGCGCGGGGCGCCTGGCCGCGATGAAGGTACGTGATGCCCGCCACCGCGACGTGAGCCTGTGCGAATCGATGGTCAAAATCGGTCAGCCACGCGAGCCGGACCGGCCGGCTCGCGCCGACCCGGCGCCCCAGGACTGCGCGACGGCGACGGCCTCGACGGCGAACGCGACCTGGCCGCGTTGGGCGGGAGCCGGAACGGAACAGCGGGCCGGTCGACAGCGCGTCGACCAGCCCGCTGCCGCGGTGCGAGGTTCAGGCGTTCGGGTGGCCAGGCTGCGCCTGCGGCTGGCCGTACTGGCCCTGAGGCTGGCCGTACTGACCCTGGGGGGCCGGCTGGCCGTAGGGCGCCTGCGGCGCCGGGTGGCCGGGCTGGTGCGGGGCCTGGCCGGGCTGTCCCTGGGGCGCCTGGCCGTAGGGGGCGGGCTGACCCTGCGGGGCCGGCCAACCCTGGCCCGACTGGGCCGGGGCCGACGGGGCGAACTGGCCGGGCTGAGGCGCGCCGGCGAACTGGTGCGCGGCGGCCTGCTCGCGGGCCTCCTTGCGGGCCTTCACGGCCCGCACGATCAGCAGGATCGGCAGGATGAAGGCGTAGAAGAAAATCGTGTACCTACTGCCCACGGGCGCGAGGAACATCAGGTAGAAGCCGTAGCCGAAGAAGCCGAGGCCCACGACGACATTCAAAATCCGAGAGCCCGTGCTCTGCTCTTTGATGGCGATGCCGATCGCGACCATCGCGATGCCGCCGAGAATAAGCAGGAGCTCGTAGACAAGTTCAAACATGTGATTCCTGTCGATCGGTGAAGGTGCCGGCCCACGATAGAGGAGCCCTCAGCGGTCGCGCTGCCCCGTTGCCTGTGGCAACGACCTCACTTGAGCTGCCCGGCGGTGAGGCCGGTCTGGATCTGCCGCTGGAACGCGACGTACACCGCGAGCACCGGCAGGGTGGCGATGGTCAGGCCGGCGAACAGGCCGCTGAAGTCGCCCTGGTAGCCCTGGCTGACGGCGAGCGCGGTGAGGCCCTGCGCCAGCACCCACTTGGAGTCGTCGCCCTGCATCAGCACCTGCGGCAGGATGAACTGGTTCCAGTGGTTGAGGAAGTTGAAGAGCGCCACGCTGATCAATCCTGGACGCGCCATCGGCAGCATCACCCGGAAGAAGAGCCGGAAGTGCCCGCAGCCGTCGATGAGCGCCGCCTCGGCGATCGACGTCGGCAGCGTCCGGAAGAAGGCGGTCAGGAAGAAGACCGTGAAGGGCAGCGAGTAGGCGGCGTAGACCAGGATCAGCCCGGTCCAACTGCCGAACAGGCCGGCGTTGCGCACCACGAAGAACAGCGGCACGAGGGCGAGGAACACCGGGAACATCATCCCGCCGACGAACAGGTAGTAGACGACCTGCCGGCCCCGGAACTCGTACCGGGCGAAGACGTACGCCGCCGTGGCGCCGAGCAGCATGGTGAGGGTGAGCGAGCCGGCCACCACGATGCCGCTGTTCAGGAAGTACCGGCCGATGTGCGCCTCGGTCCAGGCCCGGGACCAGTTCTCGAAGCGCAGCGCCCCCGGCAGGCCCCAGGGGTCGGAGAGGATCTCGCCGTCGCTCTTGAACGAACTGAGGAACATCCACAGCAGCGGCAGCGCGGTCAGCGCCGCCCAGAGCAGCAGGAAGCCGTGCGAGAAGAGGTTGGCGACGCCCAGTTCGCGGCGCAGCCGCCGGTCCGCGCCACGGGCGGCCCCGGGCTTCTCAGTCTCCGTCGTGGTGTGCCGATCCAGCGTGGTCACGAGTATTCGATCCGATCACGGCGGGCGGTACGCAGCGCCAGCACCGCGACCGACAGGGTCAGGAACAGCATCACCACACCGATGGCGGAGGCGTACCCGAACTTGCTCTCGCTGCCGAACGCCGTCTCGTACATGCGCAGGCCGATCACGTCGGACGAGAAGTTGGGGCCGCCGTTGGTCATCTGCTGGACCAGGATGAAGCCGTCCAGCGCGGCGATGGCCAGGTAGATCCAGGCGACCTGCACGGTGTCCCAGAGCAGCGGCACGGTGATCCGGCGCAGGGTCGTCCACCGTGATGCCCCGTCGAGCATCACCGCCTCGTAGATGTCCCGCGGAATGGCGGACATGGCGGCGCCGAAGAGCACCACGTAGAAGCCCACGTTGCTCCAGACCATCACCGCCAGCACGCACCAGAATGCCGTGCGCGGATCGCCCAGCCACGTCGGCGCCGGCAGGCCCAAGGCCCGCAACGCGCCGTTGAGCAGGCCGTTGTTGGGGTGGTAGACCTCCTTCCAGAGCAAGGCGATGATCACCACCGACAGCACCTGCGGGAAGAAGTAGACCATCCGGTAGACGGAGGTGCCCCGGACGCCGGTGACCCCGGCCCGCCCCTTGCGGCCACCCATGTTGAGCATGGTGGCGAAGAACAGTCCGAGCCCGATGGTGAGCACCGGCACCACGGCGAGCATGATCGCGTTGTTCTTGATCGCGTTCCACACGTGGCCGTCGTGCAGCAGCGTCCGGAAGTTGGCCATCCCCACCGGGTCGGCCTTCGCGGAGTAGCCGAGCCAGTTGGTGGTGGAGATCTGGAACGTCTGCAGGTACGGCGACAGCACGAAGATGCCGTAGAGCAGCAGCGGTGGCACCAGGAAGGTGATGATCAGCGGGTACTTGCCGTGTCTCACGAGATGGACCTACTCCCCCAGCGGCGGAACGGTGGGGGCGGACGGGCCGCCCCCACCGGCCGGATGTTACGCAGCCCGCTTGTACTTCTTGATCGAGCTGTCCTGGGCGATCGAGTCCGCGCCCTTCTGGCACTGGTCGAGGAACTCGGCCGGGGTGCTCCGGCCGCTGAAGAACTCGCCGCAGGCGGCGTCGACCAGCTCGCGCTCGAGCTTGCGGTAGTAGTTGTTGTAGACCCAGTTGAAGCCGTTGCTGCCGGACGCCTCCAGCGCCTTGACCACGCTGGTCAGGCCGAAGGGCAGCGTGACCCCGTCGGTCGCGCCGGCCACCACGGTCAGGCTGGAGACCTTCTTCGTGAAGTCCTGCGCGCCCTTCTTGGAGAGCATCGTCCGGAAGTACTCCAGGCCGCCGGCGACGTTCTTGGCCTTCGCCGGCACCATGAACGGCTCGCCCGCGGTGCCCCGGATCGCCTCGAACGGCAGCTTGTCGCCGCTGCCCAGGCTCGGCGTCGGCGCGATGGTCATGTTGAAGCCGGCCGGGGTCACCTTCGCCTGCTCACTCTCCAGCCAGGAGCCGCAGGAGATGAAGGCGGCCTTGCCCTGGCACCAGGCGGTCTGCGACTGGACGTGGTCCAGGCCCGGCGAACCGTCCAGGATGTACTTGTCCTTGACGATCTGGTACCAGGCGTCGGCCGCCGCCTTCATGGCGTCGGACTTCCAGGCGTTCGGTTCGAGGTTGTCGATCGCGACCCCCACCGACGGCCCGCCGAACTTGATCGCGGTGGCGATCAGCGGCCAGCTCATGTAGCGGGGGTGCTTGCCCGCGTACGTCCAGGGGGCGATCCCGGCGGCCTTGATCTGCTTGCAGAGCGCGATGTGCTCGTCCCAGGTCTTCGCGTACTGCCAGTTGCGCTCGGTGAAGGTCTTGGTGGAGTACCAGATGCCGTAGGCGGTGTACGTGTAGTTCAGGACCATGAACTTGCCGTCGTACGAACCGACCTCGACGGCGCCGGGGAGCAGGGTGTCCTTCACCGACTTGCCGGGGATGTCCAGGCTGGGCGCGGCGAGCAGGTCGCCCAGGTCGGCGATGGCGTTCTGCGAGACCAGACCGTTGAAGTCGATCTGACCGGCGCCGGAGTTGTTCACCACGTCCGGCGGGGTGCCGTCGACGAAGCGCGGCTGGAGAGTCTTGTTGATCTCCTGGGTGGCCGAGTGCGTGATCTTCGCCTTCGGGTACTTCTCCTTGTACATGGCCTCGTGGGCCTTCGCGTACCCCTCGCCGAAGCCGCCGTTGAAGATCACCACCTCGAGCGGGGCGTCCTCCTTGACGCCGAGCGGGTTCTGCTCGCTCTTGGTGCCCTTGTAGGCGCCGGAGTCGCCCTTGTCGTCGTCGCCACCGGAGGTGGCACAGCCGGCGAGCAGGCCGGCGGCGGGGGTGGCCAGCAGTCCCGCCGCAGCGGTGCGCCGGAGGATCTCACGCCTGTTCATCGCATCTCCTCGGTTTCGGGTGAACGTCGAGGCTCTGAGGTGTCAGCTGTCGCTTGTCTTCACTCAACGTGATGTTGCTGAAGAATTTCTACGGCAGCGCGGCGCGGACCACAAGACCTCAGGACCGAACCGTTATTCATACCGGTCGGTGGCCGCTGGCATAGCCTGGGCCCATGCGCCGCCTGCGGCAGCTCGCCGAGCGCACGCCGGTTACTCGGGAGCGCTACGTCGACCTGCTCCGGGCGCTCGCCATCACCATGGTCGTGCTCGGCCACTGGGGCGTGACCGTCATCGGGTACGACCGCGCCGGCCGCCCCGCCGGCCACTCCGCCCTCGGCGACCTGCCGTGGGCCTGGCCGCTGACCTGGGTGGCCCAGGTGATACCGGTGTTCTTCCTGGTCGGCGGCTATGCCAACGCCGCCTCGCTGGCCGCCCGCCGGCGCCGCGGCGGCACCCCCACCGGGTGGCTGGTCGACCGCAGCGCCCGGCTGGTCCGGCCGACCACCGCGCTGCTGGTGGTGCTGGCGGCCGGCGCCGCGGTGGCCACGCTGCGCGGCGCCGACCCGGCGCAGGTCCGCACCGTCGTCTGGTTCGCCACCATCCCGCTGTGGTTCCTGGCGGCCTACCTCGTGGTGGTGCCGCTGACCCCGCCCATGTACGCACTGCACCGCCGCTTCGGGCTCGCCGTGCCCGTCGTGCTGGTCGGCCTGGTGGCGCTCGGCGATGCGGGCCGGATCTGGGGCCCGTCGGGGCTCGCGACGGGCAACTACCTGTTCGGCTGGCTGGCCGTCCATCAGCTCGGCTTCGCCTGGTACGACAGCCGCACCCAGGAGCGCTCCCGGGGCGAGGCGCCCGAGCCGCGCGGCCTGCGGCGGCGCCGGCTGCCGCTCTCCCGCACCGCCGGGACGGCGCTGCTCGCCACTGGGCTGGTCGCGGTGGTCCTGCTGACGCTGGTCGGCCCGTACCCGGTGGCGATGTTGAACGTGCCCGGCGAGCGCCTGGACAACACGGCGCCGCCGAGCCTCGCGCTGCTGGCCGTGGCCACCGCCCAGCTCGGGCTGATCCTGCTGCTGCGGGAGCCGGCCGGACGCTGGCTGCGCCGGCCCCGCCCCTGGCGGGCGGTGATCGCGGTGAACGCCGTGGTGCTCACCGTCTTCCTCTGGCACCTGACCGCGGCCGTGCTGCTGGTCGGGCTGCTCGACGCCCTCGGCGCGCTGCCCACCCCTCCGGTCGGCTCGGCCGCCTGGTGGGGCTGGCGCATCCCCTGGCTGCTCGCCCTCACCGTGGTGCTGGCCGCGCTGGTCGCCGTGTTCGGCCCGATCGAGGCCCGCACCCGCCGCCCGCCCGCGACCGCTCCGGCCGGCGAGGGCGCCCGCCGGCTCCGCACCGCGCTGGCCGTCCTCGGGTACGCCGGGCTGGTCGCCGGGCTGCTCCTGAACAGCCTCGCCCGCAAGAGCGCACCGGAGCCGCTGGGGCTGCCCGCCCCGGCGCTGGTGGCGTACCTGGCCGGGGCGGGGGTGCTGCGGCTGCTCAGGTCTGGGTGGGGAAGCCGAGGTTGACCCCGCCGTGGCGCGGGTCGAGCCAGCGGCTGGTGACCACCTTGCCCCGGGTGAAGAAGGCGACGCCGTCGGCGCCGTGCGCGTGCAGGTCACCGAACAGGGAGGCCTTCCAGCCGCCGAAGGAGTAGTAGGCCATCGGCACCGGGATCGGCACGTTGACGCCGATCATGCCGACCTCCACCTCGTGCTGGTAGCGCCGGGCGGCCCCGCCGTCGTTGGTGAAGATCGCCGTGCCGTTGCCGTACGGGTTGGCATTGACCAGCTCGACCGCCTCGTCGTACGAGCCGACCCGGACCACGCTGAGCACCGGGCCGAAGATCTCGTCGGTGTAGATGGACATGTCCGGGGTGACGTGGTCGAAGAGGGTCGGGCCCAGCCAGAACCCGTCGGCGTCCCCGTCCGGGGTGACCTCCCGCCCGTCCACCACCGGCACGGCGCCGGCCGCGACGCCGGACTCCACGTAGGAGCGGACCCGCTCGGCGTGCGCGGCGGTGACCAGCGGGCCCATGTCGCAGCCACGCCGGCCGTCCCCGGTGCGCAGCCGGCCCATCCGCTCGGCGATGCGGGCGACCAGCGCGTCGGCCACCGGCTCCACCGCGACCAGGGCGGAGATCGCCATGCACCGCTCCCCCGCCGAGCCGAACCCGGCGTTGACCGCCGCGTCGGCGGCCAGGTCCAGGTCGGCGTCGGGGAGCACCACCATGTGGTTCTTCGCCCCGCCGAGGGCCTGCACCCGCTTGCCGGCCAGCGAGCCGCGCTGGTGCACGTACCGGGCCACCGGGGTGGAGCCGACGAACGACACCGCCTTGACGCCCGGGTGGTCGAGCAGGGCGTCGACCGCCTCCTTGTCGCCGTTGACCACGTTGAGCACGCCGTCCGGCAGCCCGGCCTCGGTGAACCACTCGGCCAGCAGCAGCGCCGCGCTCGGGTCCTTCTCGCTGGGCTTGAGCACCACGGCGTTGCCGCAGGCCACGGCGACCGGGACGAACCAGAGCGGCACCATCACCGGGAAGTTGAACGGGGAGATCACCGCCACCACGCCGAGCGGCTGCCGCAGGCTGTACGAGTCGACCTCGGTGGAGACGTTCTCGCTGAAGCCGCCGCGCAGCGCCGAGGGGATGCCGCAGGCGTACTCGATCACCTCGAGGCCGCGCTGCACCTCGCCGGCGGCGTCCGCGAGCACCTTGCCGTGCTCGGCGGTGATCACCTCGGCGAGCCGGTCGCGCCGGGCGTTGACCAGCTCGCGGAAGGCGAACATGACGGCCGTCCGCTTGGCCAGCGAGGCGTCCCGCCAGGTCCGGGCGGCCCGCTCGGCGGCCTCGACGGCGCCCGCCACGTCGGCGGCGGAGGCCAGCGCCACCTGCCCGGTACGCCGACCGGTGGCCGGGTCGAAGACGTCCCCGCGCCGCTCGGAGTCCCCCGTGATCCGCTTGCCGTCGACGAAATGCCCGATCTGGTTCATGCGGTCACCTCCGCGGGGACGGATGAGCGGATGGCCTCGACCAGGATGGCCAGGCCCTCGCGGGCCTCGTCCTCGGTGAGGGTCAGCGGTGGGCCCATCCGCACCACGTTGCCGTGCAGGCCGCCCTTGCCGACGAGGAGGCCGCCCTCCCGGCATGCCTCGAAGACCCGGGTGGTGAGCGCCGGGTCCGGCTCGGTGGTGCCCGGCCGGACGAACTCGACGCCGAGCATGAGGCCCTTGCCGCGGACCTCGGCGACGGCGTCGAGGTCGGCGGTGGCGGCGCGCAGGCCGTCGCCGAGGATCGCGCCGACCCGCGCCGCGTTGGCCTGGAGGTCGTGGTCGAGCAGGTAGTCGAGGACGGCGTTGCCGGCCGCCGCGGAGACCGGGTTGCCGCCGAAGGTGGAGAAGCTGATGGCCGGCACCGACTCCAGCACGTCGGCCCGGCCGACCACGCCGGCCAGGGCGAAACCGTTGCCGACGCCCTTGGCGAAGGTGAGCAGGTCCGGGGTGACGCCGTGCGCCTGGTAGCCCCAGAAATGCTCGCCGGTGCGGCCCCAGCCGGTCTGCACCTCGTCGGAGACGAGCAGGATGCCGTGCTCGTCGAGCACCTTCTTCCAGGCGGCGAAGAGCCCGTCCGGGCCGTGCACGAAGCCGCCGACGCCCTGGATCGGCTCGGCGATGAGGCACGCCACGTCGCCGGCGGTCTGGGTGGCGAGCACCTCGCGCAGGTCCTCCACCGCCGCGTCGATCCGGTCGTCCTCGTCGAGCCGGGCCAGCAGGCCGCGCAGCCGCTCGCCGGAGTGCAGCCAGGCCACCTGGAGCGGGTTGAGCGCGCTGGCCGACCAGCCCCGGTTGCCGGTGACGCCCATGGCCGCGTACGACCGGCCGTGGTAGCTGTTGCGCACGGCGAGGATCTGGTGGGAGCGGCGGTAGTTGGTGGCGACCAGCAGGGCCGCCTCGTTGGCCTCGGTGCCGGAGTTGGTGAAGAAGACCCGGGCGTCCGGGATGCCGGAGAGCCGGGCGACCTTCTCGGCCAGCTCGACCTGCTGCCGGATCAGGTAGAGCGTCGAGCTGTGCACGATGCCGGTGCGCACCTGCCGTTCGACCGCCTCCCGGATCTCCGGGATGTCGTAGCCGATCATGTTGGTCAGCACGCCGCCGAAGAAGTCCAGGTAGGTGCGGCCGGCCGCGTCGGTTACCCGGCGGCCGGAGCCGGAGACCAGTTCGAGCGGTTCGGCGTAGTAGAGCGGCATCCAGGACGGGAGCACGGCCCGGTGTCGGGCCAGCAGGTCGTCGGAGGTCATCGGCGCACCCTTCAGCGGCGGTTGGTCCCCGCACGCTCTCATCACGGGGAGGCAGGGACAACTGTCACTGTGTAGCGCAGCGGGGTCGCCCGCCTGACACCACGTCAACCGTTCTGCTGCGGTTTCCGGAGCAAAATCCGGCCATGGCTCGCCCTTCCGCTGGTCAGGCGGCTCATCGGCCACTCGATCCGCAGCAACGCAGACACGCGAGGCAGGTGCAGGGCGCCGGCGACCAGCGCGAAGGCGGCCCAACCGGCGGCCAGGGCGAGGACCGGCGAGGTGTCCTGCAGGTAGTGGTGGCCGGCGAGGAAGCCGACCAGGGCCAGGCTGTTGCGGGCGAAGTGCCGGCTGAACTCGGCGAGCTGGCGGCGGGCCTCGACGGCGACCAGCACCCCGGAGTACGGGAAGGTGACGACCATGCCGCGCAGCAGCTCGCCGAGCAGCCCGGTGAGCAGCGCGCCGACGAAGATCACCGCCAGCTTGACCGGCGCGGCGAGACCGGCCGGCCGGGCCGCCACGGGATCGGGGGGGCGGCGCGACGACGGGCCGGCGGCGCAGCAGCACCATGGTCAGCACCCAGAGCACCACGGTGCCGGCCAGCGCCGCCTCGAACGGCACCGGCACCGCCAGCACATCGGCGCTGAGCGCCACGTAGACCACGACGCCGGCCAGGTCGGCCGGGAGGATCGGCCAGCGCAGCCGGCGGTGGGTGACCGCCACCGTGACGAAGAAGAGGTTGAGGCCGACCACGCCGAGCAGCTGCGGCCCGTCCACCCGGTGCCCGGTGGTGACCAGGGCCAGGGTCATCGGCAGCGGCAGGCTGTAGACGAAGGCCCGCACCCGCACCGAGCGGACCACGCTGACCGCCCAGACCACGGCGGTCACCAGCAGCACCGCGGTCCACGTCATGGCGGTCAGCCCGGGAAGGTGGCGATGTCGGCGCAGAGCCGGAAGATCCGGGTCAGCCGCTCCACGTCGGCCGGGTGGACGGAGAACTCGTGCTCACTGATCTCGCCGCCGGCGGGCCAGCTTGCGGGCGGACTCGTGTAGCTTGATCGTTCCCAACCGGGGCAGGGTCACATGCTTGCGGTCGGGCGCGACGCGGATGACTCCGGTGGTGAATCGCACGGACGGGGTCGTGCGGCGCTTCGACTTGCGCCGCGGGAAACCGACCGGCCGACCGGCGCGTTTGCCGCAGCGGGAGTCGGACCAGTTCTTCAACGCGCGGGCGAGCGCATCCAGGCCGGTGTTGTACGCCTCCTTCGAGCACTCCCGCCACCACGGCGCCACCTCGTCCTTGACTTGGTTCCACTCACGTCGCAGCGCCGGCAGCGTCCAACCAACGGCCGGGGTGAGCTGATCGTCGCCGATGCCGTAGGAACGTTCGGCGGCCCGCTGCGCCATCACCGCCTTCACCCGGTCCAGCGCCCAGTTGTGAGCCTTCCTTGCCGCACCAGCGTGACGGGCGAGGTCTCGCTCCTGACCGGGGGTTAGGTCCAGGGCGAAGCGGTAGGCCTGCATCACCTTCACGCGACGCCACCCACGGCCTCGTCGACGATCTGCTTGGCCTGGCCGAGAGCCATGATCGCCCGAGCACGGCCGATCGCGTCCATGTCCTCCTGGGTCGGCACGACGTCACGCCAACCCCAAAATCCGCCGGCAGCGTTGATGATCTGCTCACGTACCAGCCCTGGGGGCTGGTCGTCCTTCGGCCCGTGCTCGGGTGTGCAGTAGTAGCCGTCACACGGCTCAATCCTGGACGGTCTGAGCGTCTGCGTCTTCGCGCAGCCGTTGCACCTCACCACGACCTTCCCTGCGGCCATCAGCGCGCGCCCGCTCCGGTGACGGCCTGAACTGCACGGCGGGCACGGCTCGCCGCCTCACGACGCCCGTACAGGCGGGCGCCGAGGCTGGTCAGAATTTCGGTCACGTCCCGGACCAGGTCGTCGTCAACCTCCGCGGGGTCGACGACCAAGAGGCGCCGCCCCTGCGCAGCCAGCGCCGCCTCGACATACTCGGCACCGAAGCGAGCGAACCTGTCGCGATGTTCCACCACGATCGTGGTGACCGACGCATCACGCAGCAGGGCGAGGAACTTCTTCCGGTGTCCATTGAGTGCGGAACCGACCTCGGTCACCACACGCGACACCGCCAGCCCTTGGCCAGTGGCCCACCCGGTCACCCGGGCAACCTGGCGGTCCAGGTCGGCGCGCTGGTCCGCCGAGGACACCCGCGCATACACAACGACCGACTCCGTGACGGGCTCCGTCGAGCCCGACACCTCCACCAGGATCAGCCGTCCGACCTTGCGAGCGGGGACGGGTAGCCGGCCTTCCCGGAACCACCGGTATGCGGTGACGTGGTGCACGCCCTCGCGCTCCGCCCACTGCTTCAAGTTCACTCACGCATCATAAAGCATCATCAGTGGACAGCTGTTGACAGCCCCTGCCAGCAGCTCGACCCGTCCCAGACCACGAGGTTGACGTGCAGGTGCGGGCCGACTCCGGTCGGTCGGCACGCGCTCGCCGCCGGTAGCATCCGCCGGGTGCGGACGACGGAGGTGGCGCTGCCGGCCGGCGCGGCGGGGACGACCCGGGCGGACCTCGCGGCGGGGATCGGGGCCTGGGTGGGTTCGCCCCCGATGCGGGCCCTGGTCGGGCACTTCGGCGGCGACTGGCCGGCCGGTGACCTGGGCGCGGTGCTGGCCGGGCTGGACGACTTCTCCGCCCGGCACTGGGACTTCCGGGGCGGGCGGGAACGCCCCGACGCCCGGGAGCCGGCGTTCGACCCGGCCACGGTCGGGCTGGTGCACGACGCGGCGAGCGCGCTGGGCCTGGTCCGGTCCCTCCCACCCGCCCTGCCCCGGTACGCGCACCTGCTGGTCCTCGGTGGCCTGGCGCACGCCTGCCTGCGGCGCACCGCGTACGCCGCGCACCTGGCCCGGACGGGCGCCGGGGTGGCCGGCGAGGTGGCGGTGCTGGGCAGCTTCCGGGCCCTCTCCCCGGTCGAGTCGCGGCTGCTCGCCGAGGTCGGGGTGCACGGCTGCGCCACCGAGGTCGACGCCCTCGACGCCGGGGTGCGCCTGGCGTTCGGGGTGGCGGCGCCGGCCGAGGAGACCTGCGAGACCGCGGACGACCCGCACCGGGCCTGGTCCTCGCGCACCTACCGGCCGGTCGGGCTGCCCCCGGTCCGGGTGCTCGCCGCCCCCTCCGGCGAGCCGGACCGCCGCCGGGCGCACACCGCCGACACCCAGCGGTTCTGGGCCGAGCACGTCCGGCTGCGGGTCGGCGATCCGGTGCTCATGGTGACCGCACCGATCTACGTGCCGTTCCAGCACTGCGACGCGCTGCGCACCCTCGCCGTGCCGTTCGGCTGCGGGATCGACACGGTCGGGGTGGACCCGGCGCTTGCCGCGCCGGTCCCCGTGCCGGAGCCCACCCTCACGGCGGGGCGCTATCTCCAGGAGATCCGTTCGGCGGTCCGGTCCATGCGCGCCCTGCACGCGGCGCTCGCGGCCGGCTGACCGCGCACGGCGGGGCCGGTGCCCGGCGAACCACCGCGCACCGGCCCGTGGACGGGTGGTCAGTTGACGTAGACCGCCGGCGTGCCGGTCCTGCTGGTGTCCCGCACCGGCGAGTACGTGGCGCTGAAGTACGCGGTGCCGAAGCAGAGGCTGGGCCCGGAGGACTTGGTCAGCACCTGGTTGGTGAAGGTGATGGAGTTGGTGGCGTTGGCCGCCGTGCCGGTGAGGGTGTTCGTGCCGGTCCGGTAGACGCAGGTGATCGTGCCGAGCAGGCTGTTCAGCACGACCGTGCTCTGGATCGGCGCGGTCGCCGTGCCGGAGATGGTGACGACGCCGCCGCTGGTGACCGACGTGGCGTACGGCAGGTTGTTCACCGTCACGCTCTGCACCCCGGTGGTGCCGAACACGTTGGTGGTGCAGCTGGTGAAGCTCTGCCCGGTGAGGCTCTCGGTGGCGGTGCCCGGTGCGGGCGGGTTGCTCAGCACCGTGGCGCTGAAGCTGGACGCGGCGCACCGCACGCCGGTGTTGCCGGTGGCCGAGGAGTAGAAGGTGGCGTTGGTGCCGGTCTTCAGGCTGGCCTGGATGGCGTCGTTGACGGCGACGGCGGTGCCGGCCGGGGTCGGGTAGGTGAGCACGGCGCTGGCGAGCGACGACGAGGGGGCGGCGACGGCGGGGGCGGCGCCGACCACACCGGTCAGCAGCGCCAGGGCGGCGAGGCCCGCGCCGATTCGTCCGTACCTGGGCATGGTTCTTCCTTCCGGCGGTGGGACGGGGATGCTCGGACCGCGCAGGCGGTCCGCGCCCGGCGGGGACGGCCGGGCGGTGAACGCGGCCGTCCGGGCTGGACGGACGCGCTGGAGGACGCCGGGCGGCACGTCCGGCCGCCGGGCGGTGGTGGAGCTGCCGCGACGTCAGCGGCCGGGTCGGCGTGGTGCACTGCGGCCGAGCCGCGTCACCTGCGCCTTTCCGGTCTTGGGAGGGCACTCGCGCTCGGTGATAATGGCAGCCATCGAGCCCTCCTTCGACGTGCCGGGGTGACCATCCGGGGAGGTCACCAACGGTGACGGGTGCGTCAACTCAGGGTGCAGATAGTTGTAAACCCCGGAGGGTCGTAAAGTCAATGCATCCAGGGAGGTCGATAAGTTGACCACGCAGCACCGCCCGCAACTGGTGCCGGTCCCGCTGCCCGGCGCGCGCCCCGGCCGCGACCCGGACCGCGCCATCAAGCGCGGCCCGCGCCAGGTCTCCGCCGAGGTGGTGGCGGCCACCCAGCGCGACCGCCTCTTCGACGGGCTGGTGCAGGAGGTGGCCACGAGGGGCTACGACAACGCCCGGGTCAGCGACATCTGCCACGCCGCCGGGGTGACCCGACCCGCCTTCTACGCCCTCTTCACCGGCAAGGAGGACGCGTTCCTCGCCGCCTACCGGCACGGCATCGCGGTGGTGTCGCAGCTCATGGAGAGTGCCTACCGCGAGGCGGGGCCGGCCTGGCCGGACGCGGCCCGCGCCGCGCTGCGCACCCTGCTGGAGGTCCTCGCCAGCGTGCCGGCGTTCGCCCGCATGGCACTGGTCGAGGTGGACGCGGCCGGCCCCGACGCCCGCCGGGAGCGGGACGCCCTGCTGGGCAGCTTCCGCCGGTTCTTCGCCGATGCCGGCCCCGGGCCGGCCGCCGCCGGCGTGGACCGGGAGACGCTGGTGTCCACGGTGGTCGGCGGCATCCACGCGACCATCCGCGCCCGGGTCGCGCAGGACCGGGCGGAGGACCTGCCCCTGCTGCTGCCGGTGCTCACCTACGCGGCCACCGCCCCGTTCCTCGGCACCGACGGCGCGGTGCGGGCGATCCGGCCGGTCCACCCGGACGACGGCCCCAGCGCCGCCGCCCCGTGCGCGCCGACCGCGCACTCCTGACCTGCGGCGTCGAAAACCGCAGCGGTTTTTCACTTTGGCCGCAATTCGCACATGCCGTCCAACGAACTGCTACGCGCCGTTGACCCGCTCTTTACCCAGCGGTAACTTCGGCCGTGCGCCCCCCCGCGCGAGGAATTCTGCGAACCAATTCAGATCTCATCCCGCATCGTCGTCGATGAATTGATCTCGAAAAGGAGAGCCGCCATGTCGGAGCAGATCGCACCGCACGACCCCGAGCCGCCGCGCAGCGGCGTGCGCTGGCGCCGGTTCGCCGTCACCATGGGCACCGTCGTGGCGGGCGCGGCCGGCATGGTCGTGCTGACCGCGCAGGGCGTGCTCGGCGCGCAGTTCGCCATCTCCGGAATGCCGTTCACCGTCACCGCCGACAAGCTCACCGGCACCGGGTTCGAGCAGTTCGCCACGCTCGACCAGATGATCCCGGACAGCCCCAACCAGGGCGACACCGGCGGCCAGGTCGTGGTGATCGTCTCGGCGATCGACAAGGCCGAACTGACCAACCTCTGCCAGAGCATCAGCCTGGGCGGCATCAACCTGCGGATCACGGCCGGCGGCGCCGGCAAACCGGTCACCGCCCGCACCCTCGTGGTCGACGGCGACGAGGTCGCCGGCAACGCGTCGTTCAGGAACATCAACGTCGGGCAGGACGCCAGCACCGTCGACCAGGTGCCCGGCGTGCGCGGCAACCCGGGCGTCTTCGCCCAGCAGGCCGACACGGTGACCATCACCAACCTGCGGCAGAACAACTACGCCACCACGGCCGCCGTCTTCACCCTGCCCAACCTGCACATGGCGTTCAGCTCCGACGGGTGCTGACATGACCGCCGGACGACACGAGGCGGCGGAGGCGGCGGAGGCGCCGGCCGTCAGCCGCTCCGGCGGGCGCTGGCGCCGCTGGCGGCGGGGCCGCCCGTTCGCCGCCGGGGTGCTGGTCGCGCTCGGCGGCGCCGAGATGCTCCTGACGCTGCGGGCCCCGCTCGGCGTGCTGCTGCACGTCGGGCCGCAGGGGCTGGCCGCGTACCTGGTGCCGGTCGTCCTCGTGCTCTGCGGGGTGCTGCTGATCGCCACGCCGCAGCAACGGGTCTTCTACGCGCTGCTCACCCTGGTGCTCGGGCTGGTGTCCTGGCTGACCTCGAACCTGGGCGGCTTCCTGGTCGGCATGCTGCTCGCCCTGGTCGGCGGGGCGCTCGCCTTCGCCTGGACTCCGGCCAAGCAGCCCCGGACCGCCCGGCCGGCGGCGCCGCGGGACGAGGAGACGCCGGCGGGCGCGGTCGCGGAGCCGGACCCGGTTGCGGGCCTCCCGGCGCAGACCGGCCCGGCAGAGGCGGAGGCCCGGGTGGGCAGGCCGGAGGCGGCGCCGGGCGACCGGCGCTGAGTCAGCGGAAGCGGGCCCGGCCGATCGCCCGGAAGACGGCGCCGACCAGTTGCCGGCCGGAGCGACTCAGCGGGCCGTGTCGGTGACCGCTTGCGCGAACACCTCGGAGCGGTGCTCGAAGTTGCGGAACCGGCCGTAGCTGGGCGCGGCCGGCGACAGCAGCACCACCCCGCCGGCCGGCGTGAGCTTGCGGGCCAGCCCCACCGCGGCGACCAGGTCCTCGGCGCTCTCGGTGCGCACCGCGGGCAGCCCGGCCAGGGCCTCCACGATCCGGGGGCCGCTGTCCGGGATGCCGATCACGGTGATGTCCCGCTCGGCCAGGTGCTCGCGCAGCGGCGTGTAGTCCAGCCCCCGGTCCGTCCCGCCGACGATGACGGTCAGCGGCCGCCCCTCGTACGCGTCGATCGCGTGCATGGCCGCGTACGGGCTGGTGGCGAGGGTGTCGTCGACGAAGGTGAGCCCGGACGGGTCGGGGATCTCGGTGAGCCGGTGGGCGAGGCCCTGGAACTCCGCGACCGCGATGGCCAGGCTGTCCTTGCGGGCGACCACGTCGACGCCGAGCGCGTCGAGCACGGCGAGGGCGACGCAGAGGTTGCCCTCGTTGTGCCGGCCGACCAGGGGCAGCACGGCGCGCGGGAAGAGCGGGGTGTCCCGCAGGTGGAACCAGGGGGTGCCGTCCGGGCCGCTGGCCACGTGGGTGGTGTCCGCCGAGCCGGCCCGGATCGCCGCCCGGTCACCCAGTTCGAGCGCCAGGCGCGGGTCGGCGCCGTTGACCACCACGGTGTGCGGGCCGTGTGCCAGCAGGTTGAGCTTGTCCCGGTAGTACTCCCGCTCGCCGCCGTGCGCGTCGAGGTGCTCGGGGAACAGCGCGGTCACCACGGCCACCCGGGGCGAGTCGGTCAGGTCGGCGCACTGGTAGCTGGAGAGCTCCAGCACGTACAGCTCGGCCTCGGGCAGGTCGAGCAGCGGCACCCCGATGTTGCCGCCGAACACGTTCGGCCGGTCCATCGCGGTGAGCAGGTGGCTGATGAGGCTGGAGGTGGTGCTCTTGCCCTTGCTGCCGGTCACCCCGACGGTCCGGTCCGCGTGGTCGGCCATCCAGAGCGCGCTGCCCTGGGTCACCGGGACGGCCCGGCGGCGCAGCTCCACCATCCACGGGTGGGTGTTCGGCACCCCCGGCGAGCGGACAACGACGTCGGCGGCCGCCAGCCGGGCGAAGCCGTCCTCCCCGGTCACCAGCGGCGCGGCCGCGGCGAGCGGGCCCTCCCAGGGCAGGGTGAGGAAGTTCGCGCTGTCGTCGACGGCCACCAGGTCGGCCGGCCCGTGCGCGGCGATGGCGATCACCGCGGCGCGGCCCTCGCGGCCGGCGCCCCAGACGGCGACATGACGTCCGCGCAGATCAGACAGGCGCACAGGCTCTCCTCGGGGGTCGGGTCGGCGGGTCGGCGGGTGCGGTCCGGCACAGCCGGACACGGCAGGACAGACCAGGGCCTATTATGGCGTGTGCCCAACGAGCAGCTGCGGCGGATGGACGCCTTCACCTTCCCGTCCTACTCGATCGACTTCGCCACCGGCGAGGTGTTGTTCGACTACGCCCTGACCGGCCCCGACGGCGAGCAGCGGTTCACCGAGGCGGTCACCCTTCCATTGCCGGCGGAGCCGGTGTCCGACGAGACCGCGGCCACCCTCGCCCGGGTCCTCGAACTTTTGCACGTGGTCGCCGGGGTCAGCTACTACAAGGCCGCCGCGCCGCAACGGCTGGTGCTGCCCGCGCCGCTGGGCGTGGCCGCCGCCGACCTCGTCACCGCCGTCTACACCAAGGGCCTCGCCGAGTACGCGTACCGCAACCAGTTGCCGCACGTGCTGGAGCTGCGGCCGGAGGTGCCGGCCGGCGAGGTCGCCCCGCCCCGGGTGTACGACGACTCGGACCGCCGGCCGCTGTCGGCCGTCGGCGGCGGCAAGGACTCGATCGTCACGCTGGAGGCGCTGCGCCGGGCCGGCTTCGACCCGGTGCCCTTCTCGGTCAACCCGAACCACGTCATCGTCTCGGTCAACGAGGCGTCCGACCTGGTGCCGCTCGCCGCGCGCCGGCGGATCGACCCGGTGCTGTTCGACCTCAACGCGGCCGGCGCGTTGAACGGGCACATCCCGGTCACCGCGATCAACTCGCTGATCGCGGTCGCCACGGCCGTGCTGCACGGGCTCGGGCCGGTGGTCATGTCCAACGAGCGTTCGGCGTCCGACCCGAACCTGGTCTGGCACGGCCACGAGATCAACCACCAGTGGTCCAAGGGCGTCGAGGCGGAGGGGCTGCTGCGTGCCGCCCTGGCCGAGCACGCCGGCCTCACCGAGCCGTACTTCTCCCTGCTGCGGTCGCTGTCCGAGCTGCACATCGCGCGGCTCTTCGCCGAGACCGACCGGTACGACGCGGTGGTGACCAGCTGCAACGCCGCGTTCAAGCTGCGCGACGCGAGCGAGCGCTGGTGCCGCGACTGCCCGAAGTGCCGGTTCGTCTTCCTGGCCATGGCCCCGTTCATGTCCCGCGAACGGATCACCACGATCTTCGGCGGCGACCTGCTGGCCGACGAGTCGCAGATCCCCGGCTACCGGGAACTGCTCGGCGTCGACGGGCACAAGCCCTTCGAGTGCGTCGGCGAGGTGGAGGAGTCGGTGGTGGCGCTGCTCCTGCTCGCCGAGCAGGAGCAGTGGCGCGACGCCCCGGTGATCCGCGCCCTGGTCGACGCGGTACCCCCGACGGCCTGGTCGACGGCCGCCACCTCGGACGTCTTCACCCCCGGCGGCCCGACGTACGTCCCGGCCTCCTACGCCAAGGCCCTCACGGCCCTGACCTGACCGCCTGGGCCGTCAGGGGGTGCGGACGGCGTCCAGGGCCAGCAGGGCCACGTGCAGGCTGAGGCACTGCTCCACCGAGTCGAGGTCGACGTCCAGGATGCGGCCGATGCGGGCCAGCCGCTCGTAGAAGGCCGGCCGGGACAGGTGGGCGGCGGCGGCCGCCGCGGACTTGTTGCGGCCCTGCTCCAGGTACGCCCGGAGGGTGCCGAGCAGTTGCTCCCTCGGGTGCTGGGCGTCGTACGCCAGCAGCCCGCCCAGCTCGCGCTCGACGAAGGTCTGCAACCGCGGCTCGTCCCGGAGCAGGTGCAGCAGGCCGGCGAGCCCGACGTGCGGCAGCCGGAAGTAGGGCAGGTCCCGCCGGTCGCGGCGGGCGGCCTCGGCGATCTGCCGCGCCTCGACCAGCGAGCGGCGCGCCTCCCGCAGGCTGCCCACCCCGGAACCGGCCGCCACGATCACGGCCGGGCCGGCCGGGCGCGGGCGGGACGCCGGATCCGCGGCGCGCAGGGCGCCGACCGCCACGGTCCGGGCGGGCGGGTCGGCGGGGCGGGCGGACCGGGGCGCCGGCGGGCGGGCGGGGTCGGCGTCGAGGCGTACCCGGCGCAGCGCGGCGGCGAACGCGGCGAGCGCCTTCTCCTCGGCGGCCGGGTCGGGCAGCGCCAGCAGCGCGCCCACCGCCTGGTCGTCGACGGCGCTGGTCAGGGCCGTGAGCTTGGCCTCGCGCAGCGCCTGGCCGACCGCCTCGGCGAGGTCGCGCAGCCGGGCCGGACCGGCCTCGGGGCCGGCGTCGGGGCCCGGACCGCCGCCCTCGCCCGGGTCGTCGGCCCGGTGGCGGACCACGACGCCGACCAGGTGGCGGCGGTCCAGGGTCACGCCGAGCGCCTTGGCCCGCAGCGCCACCTCGTCCACCGGGCGGGAATGGTCGATCAGGGCGGTGAGCAGGGTGCGGTGGATCTGCCGTTCCAGCCCCTCGGCGTCACGGCGGATCAGCCGGCCCAGGGCGAGGGTGGAGGCGGCCCGCTCGATCAGGATGGTGAGCCGGGTGGGCGGGGTGGCGCCGGCTCCCCCGCCGGCGCCGGCATCCCGGCGCGGGTGCGGTGGCGTCCAGCCCTCGACCGGCGCGGCGTCGACCGGCGCGGCGTCGGCCGGCCCGGCGCTCGTGGTCGGCTGGCCGCCGTCGGCACCCCCCGCCCCGCCGTCGGCGCCGCCCGCCCCGGCGTCGGGTCCGCCGGCCGGTTCTCCGGCCGCGCTGGCGCGCCACGCCTCGCCAAACCGCGGTCGGTCCTCCAAGAAGGCCGGCGTCCGTTCGGGGTCGCGCGTGGTCAGCTCGGCACCGGCCGGCCAGCGCAGCAGCAGCCGCCCCCAGTCCTGGCCGCGGGCGCCGACGGTGGTGACCAGCCACCCGCTGTCCCGGTCGTACGCGGTCCGCCCGGCCGGCCGGATCCGCCGGGAGTGCTGCTCCCAGCCGTCCAGCAGCAGCTCGGCGCTCTCCCCCGCCGGGTCGTACGCGAGCACCTGCCGGGACAGGTTCTCCAGCACCACCGGGCAGCCGGCCAGCTCGGCGGCCTGCCGGACCACCTCGGCCGGCTCGGCGCCCTCCACGGACAGTTCGGTGAACCGCTGGTGGATCTCCTCGGTGGCGCGCAGCTCGGTGAGCTGGGCATCCACGATCAGCGCGTGCACCGCCTCGGTGATCCGCACGAACGGGGTGGCCCGGCGCAGCTCGACCAGGGGCAGCCCGCGCCGCTCGGCGGCGGCCGCCATCACCCGGGGCACCCCGCTCACGTAGCGCCGGCCCAGCTCCACGACCAGCCCGGAGACCCCGACGTCGGCCAGGTCGCCGATGAACGCGCGCAGGCCGGCGTCGTCGGCGGGCAGCCCGATCCCGGTGGTGAGCACCAGCTCGCCGCCGCCGAGCAGGGTGGCGATGTCCGGCACCTCGGCCACGTGCACCCACCGCACCGGCCGGTCCAGGCCCGCGTCCCCGGCGACCAGGCGCGGCGCGCCGTGGCGCACCGGCACCAGGGCGAGCACCTCACGGACGGTAGGGAACACGGGCGACACGCTACCCTGCGTCACCGCCGATTCCGAGCGTGCCGGGCGGCCCCCCGCCGGCCGATCACCTCCAGTAGCGTGCCGGTGATCGTGATCAATCGGAAGGGGAGGCATGGACGGGACGACGGTCAGCCGGCGGGCGTTCGCGAAGCTGGTCACCGCCGCGGGGGCGGGGGCGGTCGGCGCGGGCGCGGTGGCGGCGCCGGCGCAGGCCGCGCCGGAAACGTGGACGACCACCGGCACCGCGGTGAGCGCGCTGAGCGCGTTCGACGACACGATGAAGAGCTTCATGCAGGCCCGGCACATCGACGCCGGCCAGCTCGCGGTCACCTACAAGGGCCGGCTGGTGCTGGCCCGGGGCTACGGCAACAACTCCCCGATGCTCATCCAGCCCACCTCGCTGTTCCGGGTGGCCAGCCTCTCCAAGTCGCTGACCGCGGCGGCGGTGGTCCGGCTCGCCCAGGACGGCAAGCTCAGCCTCGGTGACCCGATCACCAAATTCCTCGACCTGACCCCGCCGGCCGGGCAGAACGCCGACCCCCGCCTCGCCAAGGTCACGCTCTGGCGGCTGCTCCAGCACACCGGCGGCTGGGACCGGGACCTCACCGCGTTCGACCCGGTGTTCAAGGACCGGATCATCGCCAACGCGCTGGGCGTGCCGATGGAGCTGACCCACGCCGACGTCATCCGCTTCATGTCCGGCCAGCCGCTGATGCACGACCCCGGCTCGACGGTCTCCTACAGCAACTACGGCTACCTGCTCGCCGGCCGGATCGTCGAGAAGGTCAGCGGCCTGCCCTACGAGACGTACGTGAAGCAGAAGCTGCTCGCGCCCCTCGGCATCACCCGGATGGGGCTGGGCGGGACGGTCAGCCGGCACCCCGGCGAGGTCGGCTACCGCTCGCAGTACACGGGCCCGACCGTGCTGGACAACTCCGGCACCGTGGTCGACGCCCCGTACGGCACGTTCAGCATGCGCGTCCACGACGCCAACGGCGGCTGGCTCGCCTCGGCGGTCGACCTGGTCCGCTGGGCGACCGCGTTCGACAGCGGCAGCCCCGTGCTGAACAGCACCTCGACCGGCCGGGTCTTCGCGGTCCCCAGCCCGACCGGGGTCAACGCCGACGGCTGGTACTACGGCCTCGGCTGGGCGGTCCGCCCGCTCACCGGCGGCACCGGCCGCAACACCTGGCACACCGGCAGCTTCGCCGGCACGTACAGCATCCTGGTGCGCACCTACCAGGGGATGAGCTGGGCGGCGGTGTTCAACCAGCGCGACGACGAGTCCGGGCTGAGCTACGCCCCGATCGACTCGGCGCTGTGGACCGCCTCCCGGGCGGTGACCAGCTGGCCGACGCACAACCTCTGGTCGAAGTACTTCGCCTGACCGCGTGGCGTCGGGGGGCGGGCCGCGCCGCCCCCGGCGTCACAGCGGGTCGTCGCGGCCCAGCTCCCAGCAGGCCACCGCGGTGGCGGCGGCGACGTTGAGCGAGTCCACCCCGCGCCGCATGGGGATCACCACGCGGACGTCGCTGGCGGCCATCGCGGCCCCGGTCAGGCCGGCGCCCTCGGCCCCCATGAGCAGGGCCGCGCGGGCCCGCTGCCCGGCGTCCAGCCGCTGGATCGGGACGGCGTCCGGCGCGGGGGTCATGGCCAGCACCGTGAATCCCGCCGCCCGGACCTCGCCGAGCGCGTCCGGCCAGGGCTCCAGTTTCGCGTACGGGATGGCGAAGACCTCGCCCATGCTGACCCGGACGCTGCGCCGGTAGAGCGGGTCGGCGCAGGTCGGCGAGAGCAGCACGGCGTCCACGCCGAGCGCCGCCACGGCCCGGAAGATCGCGCCCAGGTTGGTGTGGTTGTTGACGTCCTCCAGGATCACCACCCGGCGGGCGGTGGCCAGCACCTCGGCGGCCGACGGCAGCGGCTTGCGGCGGAACGAGGCGAGCACGCCCCGGTGCACGTGGAAGCCGGTGGCCCGCTGGAGCACCTCCTGCGTGGCCGCGTAGACGGGGGTGTCCCCCGTGTCCAGGTCGGCGAGCTGGTCCACCCGCTTGGCGTCGACCAGGTACGACCGGGCCGGGTAGCCGGCCCGCAGCGCCCGCCGCAGCACCAGCTCCCCCTCGGCGATGAACAGACCGTGCGGGGGCTCCCACCGGGTCCGCAGCTCCACGTCGGTCAGCGCGCGGTAGTCGGCGATCCGGTCGTCGTCGGGGTTGGTGATCTCGTGGACGGACACCGGACGATTCTGCCTGGTCCCTGCGGTCGGCCCGGCACGGCCCGGGTTTCCGCCGCCCCGAGAAGGGAACGGAGCCCCGGAAAGCGGACAGCGACGAAGGGATCACCCCGATGAGCGCGGACCCCACCGGCGACGGCCGGCTGCCCCGGGATGCCACGGTCGCCGACTACATCGTGGCCCGGCTGGCGGAGTGGGGCGTGCACCGCTACTACGGCTACCCCGGCGACGGCATCAACGGCATGACCTCGGCGCTGCAACGCGCCGCCGGCCGGGCCGAGTTCATCCAGGTGCGGCACGAGGAGACGGCCGGCTTCGCGGCCAGCGCCCACGTCAAGTACGGCGGCGGGCCGCTCGGGTGCGTGGTGGTGACCAGCGGCCCGGGCGCCATCCACGTGCTCAACGGCCTGTACGACGCCAAGCTCGACCACCAGCCGGTGGTGGCCCTGCTCGGGCACACGGCGTTGCCCGCCGAGGGCGGCGGCTACTACCAGGAGGTCGACCTGCTCGCCCTCTACAAGGACGTGGCGTCGGCCTTCCTGGCCCAGCTCGACGACCCGTCGCAGGCGCGGCACCTGGTCGACCGGGCCTGCCGGACCGCCCTGGCCCGGCGTACGGTCACCGCCCTGGTGCTCCCCTCCGACGTGCAGGACGAGCCCGCGGTGCCGGAGCCGCCGCACGCGCACGGCTACTACCACACCAGCGCGGTGCCGAGCAGCATGCCGACCGTGCCGCCGGAAGAGGAGGTGCGCCGGGCGGCCGAGGTGCTGCGCGGCGGCGAGAAGGTCGCCATGCTGGTCGGTCAGGGCGCCCTCGGCGCGGAGGACGAGGTCCGCCGGGTCGCCGACCGGCTCGGTGCCGGGGTGGCCACCGCCCTGCTCGGCTTCGCCGCCGTCGACCACCGCGAGCCCTGGGTGACCGGGGCCATCGGCCTGCTGGGCAGCCGCCCGAGCTGGCAGCTCATGCAGGAGTGCGACCGGCTGCTGATCGTGGGCAGCAACATGCCGTACTCGGAGTTCTATCCGCCGCCGGGCAAGGCCCGGGCGGTGCAGATCGACCTGGACGGCAGCCGGATGGGGCTGCGCTACCCGACCGAGGTGAACCTGACCGGGGACGCCGCGCCGACCCTGCGGGCGCTGCTGCGGGAGCTGGGCACCGGGCCGGTGCCGGCCGCCTGGCGGGCCACCCTGGCCGACGCCACCGCGAAGTGGCGGCAGTCCCAGCGGGAGGTGGCCGAGCAGACGGCCGACCCGGTGAACCCGCAGCTGCTCTTCGCGACCCTGGACGACGCCCTGCCGGACAACGCCATGCTGGCCGTGGACTGCGGCACGGCGACCGCCTGGTACGCCCGCCACATCCGGGTCCGCCCCGGCATGCTGGCCAGCCTCTCCGGCACCCTGCTCTCCATGGGCGGGGCCATGCCGTACGCCATCAGCGCCAAGTTCGCCCACCCGGACCGGCCGCTCGTGGCGCTCATCGGCGACGGCGCCATGCAGATGAACGGCGTCAACGAGCTGATCACCGTGGCCAAGTACTGGCGGGAGTGGGCGGACCCGCGGTTCGTGGTGCTGGTGCTCAACAACCGCGACCTGTCCTTCGTGAGCTGGGAGCAGCGCTCCGGCGAGGGCACGCCGATGTTCCCGGCCAGCCAGGACCTGCCGGACGTGGCGTACCACCGGTGGGCGGAGGTGCTGGGGCTCGACGGCGTCCTGGTCGACTCCCCCGACCAGGTGCCCGACCTGTGGCAGCGGGCGCTCACCGCCGACCGGCCGGTGGTGGTGAACGCGGTCGTCGACCCGGCCGAGCTGATGCTGCCCCCGCACTTCACCGCCGAGCAGGCCCGCAAGACGGCCGCCGCGGTGCTGCGCGGGGACAGCGACCGGACGGAGATCATCCGGCGCGGGCTGCCCTCGGTCCTCGCCACGTACCGTCCCCGCCGCCGGGGGCGGTGACCCTCACGCCCGCTCGTAGCGCAGCAGCACCGACCGGCCGTCGAAGCCCCGGGTGCCGGTCAGCCGCAGGTCGAGGCGCTCCTTGCCGGGGAAGACGGGTGTGCCCCCGCCCAGCACGACCGGGTGCACCACCACCTGGTACTCGTCGACCAGCCCCAGTTCGCCCAGCGCCGCCGCCGCGCCGGAGCCGCCGGTGAGCAGCAGCTCCCCACCGGGCTGCGTCTTCAGCTCGGCCACCTCGGCGGCCAGGTCACGGCCGATCACCCGGGCGCCGTACTCGGCGCTCTCCAGGGTGCGGGAGATGACGATCTTCGGGGTGCGGGCCCAGACCGGGGCGAAGGCCAGGTCGTGCGGGTCCGGGGACATCTGCTCGGCGCGCGGCCAGTACCAGGACATCATCTCCCACACCTTCCGGCCGTACAGGAAGGCGTCGGCCCGGTCGGTCAGCTCCAGGGAGTACGCGGACAGCTCCGGTCCCATGGCCGCCCAGTCGAACTCCCCGTTCGGGCCCTCGATGAAGCCGTCGACCGACTGGTGCACCCAGTAGACGAGCTTGCGCATGATGTCCTCCGCTTCCGGCGGCGCCCCGGGGCGGGGCGCGCTCACCGGTGGGTCGGAGCCGGCCGACCGGATCCGACAGCCCGCAGGGATTCTTTCTCAGGAAATTTGCCCGGGGCGGCTAACGTCCGGATCCGTGGCCCGCCCCGTGATGATCGCCCTGGTCGGTGTCGACGGCTCCGGCAAGAGCACCCAGGCCAGAGCGCTCGCCCGCCGGCTGACGGCCCAAGGGGTCCCGGCGACCTACTTCGAGAACGCCGGCGGCCGGCCGCTGTGGAACCGGCTGGCCCGGGCGCTCGGCCGGCCGGACGGGGTGGCGCTGTTCGGCCGTACCCTCTATCCGGCGCTGGAGGCGACGGTCCGCGCGCTGGCCATGGCCCGCACCGTGCTGACGGCCCGGGTGACCGGGCGCACGGCGGTGCTGGACCGGTGGACCTGGTGCCAGGAGGTCATCATGGCCGCCCGCGGCGACCGCGGACGGCGCGCGGTCCGGGCGGTCTACGCGATGTTCCCGCGCCCGGCGGTGGTCTGCTTCCTGGCCACCTCACCCGAGGTGGCGCAGCGGCGGGTGGCCGCCCGGGGCATCGACACCGAGGAACTGGCGCACCTGCGCGCGCTGGACAGCGCCTACCGCGCGCTGCCCGACTTCACGACGTTCGCGCTCCTCGACGGCGACGCCACCCCCGACGAGGTGGCGACGGCGCTGGACCGCGTCGTCGCGCCGCTCCTCCCCGAAGCCGACGTTAGGAAGGGCCCCCTGCTATACCGCAGGCGTTAACAGGGGGCCCTTCCTTCTGGCTCAGCCGCGGTCGCGGCCCTGGAGCCAGCGGAGCAGGTCCGAGGGGAGGCCGCGGTCCTGCCGGCGCTCCTCGTCGGGCTTCGGGGTGGGGCGCGGCTGAGGGCGGTGCGGGTCGCCGGCCAGCTCGCGGCTCGGCGCCGTGAAGTCCTTCACCGGCTTGCCGTCCACCGCCGTCCGGATGACCCGGGCGACCGCGTCGATGACCTTGGCCTGCACGGCCGAGCCGACCAGGTCCGTCGCGTCGTCCGGGTTCGCCGCGATGCCGGCCACCGCCACCTGCGCAGTGAACCCCACGAAGGTCTCGGTGGCGTTCTCCTCGGAGCTACCGGTCTTGCCGGCCACCGGGCGGTCGACGATCCCGTCCACCGAGGTGGCCGTCCCGCCGTTGCACTGCCCGTACGCGGACTGCTGGCCGACCGGGCAGCGGGCCGCGTCGGTGGCCGCCCGGGCCACGTCGGCGTCGAGCACCCGCTTGCAGGAGGGCTGCCCGACGGCGACCTTCTCGCCGTTGGCCGCGGTCACCGAGACCACCGGCAGCGGGGTGCAGTAGGTGCCCTCGGCGGCCACGGTGGCGTACGCGTTGGCCAGGTCGAGCGGGGTGGTGGCCGCGACGCCGAGCGTGAACGCGCCCCAGTTCTCCGCGTCGTCCTTCGCGAAGGCGGCGTCGGAGTCGGCCCGGAAGGTGATGCCGAGCCGCCGCGCCATCTCCACCACCTTGTCCTCGCCGACCTGCTCGGCCAGCCAGACGAAGTAGGTGTTCACCGAACGGCCGAAGCCGTCCCACATCATCCGGTAGCCGTCCATCCACTCCGGGTTGGCGTTGGCCGGGCACCACGTGCCGTTGCAGTTGCCCTCGGCGTCGGAGGCGTAGCGGGTGGGCAGCTTGGCCGGGGCGTCGAAGCCGGTGGCGAGCGGCTTGCCGGCCTCCAGCGCGGCGAGCATCGTGAACATCTTGAACGTCGAGCCGGCCTGGTAGCCGTCGACACTCGCGCCGCCGGAGATCAGCGGGTTGACGGTGTTCGGGTGGTTGGCCTGCCCGGCCGGGTTGTCGGCGAGGCTGTAGTGCCGGTTGACCGCCATGGCCAGCACCCGGCCGGTGCCCGGCTCGACCGCGGCGATCGGCAGGGCGCGCTTGTTGCCATAGCCGTAGACGGCGGTGGCCTGCTTCTGGGCGGTCTGCTGGATCTTCGCGTCGAGCGTGGTGACCACGCGGTAGCCGCCCCGGCGCAGCGCCTGCTCGCGCTCCTCGACGGTGGCGCCGAAGGCCGGCTGGGTACGCCACCACTGGCGCAGGTAGTCGCAGAAGAAGCCCCAGTCGTCGTGGCCCTGGGCGACCGCGGTGCAGCCGTTGGGCTGGGCGGTCGGGTGCAGGGTCAGCGGCTCGGCCTTGGCCGCGGCGGCCTGCTGCGCGGTGATCGCGCCGGTCTCGGCCATCGAGTCGAGCACGTACCCCCGCCGGGCGAGCGCCTGGTCCTTGTCGCCGTCGATCGGGCTGTACTGGTCGGGCGACTGGACCAGGCCGGCCAGCAGCGCCGCCTCGCCCAGGGTCAGGTCCGCCGGGGCCTTGCCGAAGTAGCGCTGGCTGGCCGCCGCGACGCCGTACGCGCCGGAGCCGAAGTACGCGATGTTCAGGTAGCGGTTGAGGATCTCGTCCTTGCTGAGCGTCTCCTCCAGCGCGTTCGCGTACCGGATCTCCTGGAGCTTGCGTCCGACGGTCTGCTCGGTGGCGGCCTGCCGCTCCTCGGCGGTGCGGGTCGGGTCGGTCTTGAGCACGTTGCGGACGTACTGCATGGTCAGCGTCGAGCCGCCCTGCTCGGTGCCGCCGCCCCTGACGTTGGCCACCAGGGCGCGGGCGATGCCGCGCAGGTCGGCGCCGCCGTGCGAGTAGAAGCGGCGGTCCTCGGCCGCGATGATCGCCTGCCGCATCACCGGGGCGATCTCGGCGAGGGGGACGTCGCTGCGGTTGACGTCGTAGAACGTCGTGATCAGGGTCTTGCCGTCGTTCGCGTAGAGGTAGGAGCGCTGCGGCTGCGCGGGGGTGCGCAGCGCGTCGGGCAGCTCCGCGTACGCGCCCAGGCCGGCCTGGGCCGCGAGCCCGCCGAGCAGGCCGCTGGGAAGCGCGGCGACCGCGAGGACGAGCCCGCCGAGGACGCCGGCGAGGAGCACGGTGAAGAGCCGCGACAGCGGCGACCGGGGAGACGGCATGGACCCCAGGATTACCGCGAATACGGCGATTCGGCCACCCCGTCAGACAACTGTCAGTAACCTCACGGCGACCTCCCAGCCGCCCCTCCCCCTGTTGATCAAGAAGTTTGCGTCTGTCGACCGCCTCGGAATGACGCAAACTTCTTGATCGACGCGGCGGGGGCGGGGAGGTCGGGGAGGTCAGGCGGGGTCAGGTGGGGCGGGGGCCTCTGGTGGGGGTTGGCGGGGTGGCCGTGACGCTGGCGGCCAGGGCGTCCTGGGCGATCACCGCCGGGACGAGGCGGCCGGAGCGGTAGCCGATGCCGATGCCGGCGACCAGCACGAAGATCGCGCCGAAGGTCTGCAGGGAGCCGATCAACGCGCCGCCCAGGCCGAGCAGCGGGGCGGCGATCATCAGCATGACGCCGTCGCCGTAGGAGAACATTCCGGAGCGGGCGACCGACCACCCGGTGAGGAACCAACCCAGGCTGTAGAAGGTGGCGCCGACCAGGACCAGGGTGCGCGCCGTGGTGCCGAAGACCGGCGCCTGCTCGGCCAGCCCGGCGAAGGGCAGCATCAGCACCATCCCGCCGATGCTGGCCAGCAGCCCGACGAGGGCGATCCGCCGGCACCGGGTGGCCGCGAGCAGGCCGGCGAGCGCCAGCAGGGCGAGCAGCCCGAGCCACACCGCGGCCACCCAGCCCACGAGGTAGACCGGCTGGCCGTCGGCCGGGTAGGGGTCGTTGCCCACCCCGCCGTCGCTGGCCATGGCCACCAGGCCGTAGAGGACCGCGTACGCGGGCAGCAGCCAGACCGCCGCGCGGGCGAACCGGCGGATCGACCAGGCCCAGCTCGCGTCGGTGGCCGGGGCGGCCGGCCCGGGCTCGGAGACGAACGGCAGCACCCCGAACCCGCCCCCGGTACGCCGGGTGCCGAGCGGCCCGGCCGGGTCGTGCGCGCCCGGGACGGGGGTCCTGGAGAACAGCCGGTTCGCCGGATCCTTCATGCGCCACCTCGCTCACTGTGCGGGTGGCGCGGGACGCGCAACGGCGCCCCGGCCCTGGTCACCACCCGTCCTCAGACCGATGGTGGCAGGCGCCGGGGCGCCGTATGAGCGATTCTCGGATTTGCCGGCGGCCCTCCGTCAGCCCCGTTCGCGCTGGTCCGACGGGTCGTTGAGCAGGCTCTGCGGGGAGACCGGCTCGGGCGCCGGGAGCCCCTGCGGCCCGTTGCCGCCGGTGGCCTGGGCCTCGGCGACGCGTACCTCGTCGTGGATCTCCTGGGCCGCCGTGGCGGCGGCGTGCGCGGCCTCGGCGGCCTCGCGCTCCACCTCGGTGGCGCTCTTGGTCGCCTCGGGCGACGGGACGTCGCCGACCATGTTGGCCAGCCCGCCGAGCGCGCCACCCATGCCCTCCAGGGCCTTGGTCAGCTCGGTCGGCACGATCCAGACCTTGTTGGCCGTGCCGTTGGCGATCTGCGGCAGGGCCTGGAGGTACTGGTAGGCGAGCACCTTCTGGCTCGGGTTGGCCTGGTGGATCGCGTCGAAGACCGTCCGGATCGCCTTGGCCTGACCCTCCGCCTGGAGGATCCGGGCCTGCCGGTCACCGTCGGCGCGCAGCACCGCGGCCTGCTTCTCACCCTCGGCCGTGAGGATCTGGGACTGCTTGTGCCCCTCGGCGTTGAGGATGGCGGCGCGGCGGTCCCGCTCGGCGCGCATCTGCTTCTCCATCGAGTCGCGGATGCTCGGCGGCGGCTCGATCGCCTTGATCTCGACCCGGGTCACCTTGATGCCCCACCGGCCGGTGGTCTCGTCCAGCACCCCCGAGAGGTGCCGGTTGATCTCCTCGCGGCTGGTCAGCGCGCGCTCCAGGTCCAGCGAGCCGATCACGTTACGCAGCGTGGTGACGGTGAGCTGCTCGATGGCCTGGAGGAAGTTCGAGATCTCGTAGGTGGCGCGGACCGAGTCGACCACCTTGAAGTAGAGCACCGTGTCGATCGAGACCACGAGGTTGTCCGAGGTGATCACCGGCTGCGGCGGAAAGCTGACCACCTGCTCGCGCATGTCGACCTTGGTCCGCACCGCGTCGATGTACGGCACCAGCAGGTTCAGACCCGGGTTCAAGGTCCGCTTGTACTTGCCCAGCCGCTCCACCACGTCCTGGCGCTGCTGCGGCACGATCCGCACCGCCTTCACCAGCGTCACCACGACGATCACGGCGACGGCGATCAACAGGATCGCTGCAAACTCCATATCTTCACCTTTTCCCTTCGGGCATTCCGCCCGGGGTGGAAATCTCGTCCTGCCAGACCAGGGCGGTCGCGCCCCGGACCTTTATCACCTGCACCCGCTCGCCCGCCGCGTAGCTGCGCGTCGCGTCGTACGCCCGGGCCGTCCACAGCTCACCGTCGATCTTGACGAGGCCGCGCTCGGCGTCGACCGGCTCGAGCACCACCGCGGTCGACCCCTCGATCGCCTCGACCCCGAACGGCTGGTCGCCGCTCTCCAGCGCCGGCATGGCGTGCCGCTTGATGACCGGCCGGACCAGGGCCACCGACAGCGCGGAGACCACCGCGAAGACCAGCGCCTGGAGCGCGACCGGGGCGCCCAGCGCGGCGGCGCCCGCGGCGGCGAAGGCCCCGGCCGCGAACATGATCAGGAAGAGCGTCGTCGTGAAGATCTCGGCGACCGCCAGCAGCACACCCAGCACGATCCAGAACACGGCGTCCACCCTTAGATCGTGACACGCCGACGCACGCAACACCGACCCGAAATGATCACCTAAGCTCGGCACCGCGCCGACGACCGCCGAGGAGGACTTCATGGCCCTGCTGCCCGAGACCGGCCGACAGGTGGACCTGCTGGTCGCGCGGGCCCAGGCGGAGGGGCGCGGCCCCTCGCTCGCCCTCGGCGTGGTCCGCGACGGCGGCCTGGCGCACGTGGCGTTCGCCGGCGAGCAGCCCCGCCCCGACGCGGACCTCCAGTACCGGATCGGCTCGATCAGCAAGACCATGACCGCCGTGCTGGTGATGCAGCAGCGCGACGCCGGCCGGTTGGACCTGGACGACCCGCTCGACAAGCACCTGCCCGGCACCCCGGCCGGCGCGCTCACCCTGCGCCAACTGCTCGGGCACGCCAGCGGCCTCCAGCGGGAGCCGGACGGGCAGTGGTGGGAGCGGGCCGCGGGCGCCGACCTGGCCACCCTGCTCGCCGGGCTCACCCCGGCGAAGATCGCCCACCCGCCGCACCACGTCTACCACTACTCGAACCTGGCGTACGGGCTGCTCGGCGGGGTGCTGGAGCGGCTCACCGGCACGCCCTGGGCGGACCTGCTGCGCGAGCGGCTGCTCGACCCGCTGGGCATGCGCCGCACCACCTACCACCCGACCGAGCCCTACGCGCGCGGCTACGTGGTGCACCCCTGGCACGACACCGTGCGGGAGGAGCCGCGCACCGACACCGGGGCGATGGCGCCGGCCGGCCAGCTCTGGTCGACCGTCGAGGACCTGGCCCGCTGGGCGGCCTTCCTGGCCGACCCGGCCCCGGACCTGCTCGCCCCGGCGACGCTCACCGAGATGTGCGCGCCCGTGGTGATCAGCGACCTGGACGCCTGGACCGGCGGGCACGGCCTGGGCGTGGAGCTCTACCGGGTCGGCGACCGCGTGTACGTGGGCCACGGCGGCTCGATGCCCGGCTACGTGGCCGGCCTGGCCGTGCACCGCCCCACCCGCACCGCCGTGGTCGACTTCGCCAACTCGTACGGCCTGCGCGGCCACCACGTCGTCGGCCTGGCCCGCGACATCCTCACCCTGGTGCTGGACGCCGAGCCGGCCGCGCCCGCCCCGTGGCGCCCGGCCGAGGCGCCACCCGCCGACCTGGCCGGGCTGACCGGCCGCTGGTGGTGGATGGGCAACGAGTACGAGTTCCGCGTCGACCCGGCCGGTGACCTGGTGGGCGGCCTGGTGGGCAACCCGCAGCTCCGCTTCACCCCGGAGGCCCCGGACCGCTGGCGCGGCCGCTCCGGCTCCCAGGACGGGGAACTCCTCACCGTCATCCGCGACGACAAGGGCCGCCCGGTCGCCCTCGACATCGCCACCTTCGTCTTCACCCGAACCCCCGACCAGGAACCCTGACCGACCCGCGCGGACGACCGGATCCGTTCCAGTCGCTGCAAACCTGATGACGCGGATGACTCACCCCGCGGAGGGATCAAGCCTGACCGCCCGGAGCCGGGCACCGTCGCCCCCGGCCGGAACCGCAACCACTCAGGAGGGCGACGTCACGAAATCGATCAATCGCTCCATGGCGTTGATCAACGGCGTCTCCACGTCGGCGAAACTGTCCACCCGGGACAGGATGTGTCGCCACATGTCCGCCGGCTCGGCCACCCCGAGGGCCGCGCAGACGCCCTCCTTCCAGGGCCGCCCGGGTGGCACCACAGGCCAGGCCGGGATGCCCAGCGCCCGGGGCTTCACGGCCTGCCACACGTCCACGTACGGATGCCCGGTGACCAGCACGTGCGGCGAGGTGACCCGCGCGACGATCCGGCTCTCCTTGGAGCCGGGCACCAGGTGGTCGACCAGCACGCCGAGCCGGCGGCCCGGGCCGGGGCCGAAGGCGCGCACCTCGGCGGCGAGTTCGTCGATGCCGTCGAGGGGTTCCACCACCACGCCCTCGATCCGCAGGTCGTCGCCCCAGATCCGTTCGACGAGCGCCGCGTCGTGCACGCCCTCGACCCAGATCCGGCTGGCCTTGGCGACCTGCGCCCGGACGTTGTCGACCGCGATCGAGCCGGAGGCCGTGCGCCGCCGGGCGGCGGGCACCGGGGCGCGGGCCGGGCGGCGCAGGGTGACCGGCCGCCCGTCGAGCAGGAACGCGGCGGGCAGCAGCGGGAAGTTCCGCCGCCGGCCGTGCCGGTCCTCCAGCACCACCGCGCCGGACTCGAACCCGACCACCGCGCCGCAGAACCCGGAGTCGGCGTCCTCGACCACCAGGTCCGGTTCGGCGTCGACCTCGGGGATCACCTTCCGCCGCCGCCAGTTGCCCGCCAGCACGTCGCCGTCGTATCGCCCCGCCATGTGGATCACGCTAGCCACCGGCCCGGCGCGTCGCCCGGCGACGCGCCGACCAGGTGCCCCACCGGCGGCACAGAAAGGGGCGAAGGGGGTAGTTGGGGGCAGGTCACGCCGCCGGAGCGGCAGCCGAGACAGCGACGGCGGCGAGCACGTACCCTTTCGGCATGTCCTCCCCCGCAACGGGCGCGGCCACGCTGGCTCCGCGCCGGTCGAGCCGGTTCGTCGCCTGGGTTCGCGCCTGGCGCGCCGGCCTGGTGCCCTTCGACGAGGTCGCCGACGAGATCGCCGGCGACGAGGAGCACCTGGTCGCCGACGCCCCCGGCACCTGGACCGACGTGTCCCTGCGGGAGGCGCTGCCCAGCCTGGCCAAGCTCTCCCCGGACGAGATCCGGCTGGTGCTGCCCGCACCGGGCGACCCCCGCGGGCTGCCCGGTCCCGGCGACTTCGCCGGGGCGGCGCTGCTGGCCGGCGAGGCCGTGGTGGCCAGCGGGCTGGGATTCGTCCCGGAGGTGCGCACGCACACCTCGGGCTCGGGGATGACCTGGGAGACCGTGCTCTGGCGGGTCTACCCGCTGCCGGCCGACGCGCCGAAGGCGTCGCTGATCACGCCCGGCGCGGCCGAGGCGGAGGCCGAACTGGCCGCCGCGCTGGCCGAGACGACCGCCGCGCTGACCCGGCTCGACGTGGCCCAGTGGCGGCCGGAGCTGGCCGGCGCGCTCGCCGCGCTGCGCCGCCCGGACGGCGGGACCGACCTGCCGCCCGGCTTCGACCCGCGGTCCCGCCGGCTGTTCGCCCGCGCGGCCGTGCTGGACCGGGTGCTCGCCCTGGCCGGGGAGAGCGCCCCGGGCGGGGCGGTGAACACCTTCGAGGCGCAGCAGCGGGACGCGGCGCTGCGGCCGTTGACCACCGCCTGCCGGCAGGCCCTGGTGGCCGCCTGCAACGCCCCGCTGCGCCCCTGACCCCCGGCTCTCAGACCTCGTCGATCAGGTCGGCCACCGAGTTGACGATCCGGGACGGCCGGTAGGGGTAGCGCTCGGCCTCGGCCCGGCTGCTGATCCCGGTGAGCACCAGGATCGTCTCCAGCCCGGCCTCCAGGCCGCAGAGGATGTCGGTGTCCATCCGGTCGCCGATCATGGCGGTCGACTCGGAGTGCGCGTCGATGGTGTTCAACGCCGAGCGCATCATCATCGGGTTCGGCTTGCCGACGAAGTACGGGTCCACCCCGGTCGCCTTGGAGATCATCGCGGCCACCGAGCCGGCAGCCGGCAGGGCGCCCTCCACCGACGGGCCGGTCGCGTCCGGGTTGGTGCAGATGAACCGGGCCCCGTCGTTGATCAGCCGGATCGCCTTGGTGATCGCCTCGAAGCTGTAGGTGCGGGTCTCCCCCAGCACCACGTAGTCGGGGGCGAAGTCGCTGAGCACGTAGCCCACCGCGTGTAGCGCCGTGGTGAGGCCGGCCTCGCCGATCACGTACGCGGTGCCGCCCGGCCGCTGGTCGGCCAGGAACTGGGCGGTCGCCAGCGCGGACGACCAGATCGCCTCCTCCGGCACGTCCAGCCCCATCCGGGCCAGCCGGGCCCGCAGGTCCCGCGGCGTGTAGATCGAGTTGTTGGTGAGCACCAGGAACGGCTTGCCGGAGGCACGCAGCTTCTTGACGAACTCGGGCGCGCCGGGCACCGGCTGGCCCTCGTGCACCAGCACGCCGTCCATGTCGGTGAGCCAGCTCTGCACCGGCTTGCGGTCATGCATGTGTCGTCCCCACAGGATGTCGAAGGTGGCCGGGCTCAGGGCCGGCGGGACGGGGGCACGCAGCACAGCGCCGGGCAGGTGTCCCAGGTGGGCAGTTCCCCGAGGCGGCGGAAGTATCGCCCGCCGTCCGGGGCGTTCCGTTCCCGCACCAGCTCGCGGACCATCGCCACGAACCGCGGGTCGGTGCCCGGCGTGCCGGCGCGGACGAAGTCCAGGCCGAGCTGCTTGGCCGTGTCGAGGGCCTCGGTGTCCAGGTCCCAGACCACCTCGAGGTGGTCGGAGACGAACCCGATCGGGCTGACCACCACGCCGGTCACGCCCTGGCCGGCCAGCGCCGTCAGGTGGTCGTTGACGTCCGGCTCCAGCCACGGCACCTGCGGCGGCCCGGAACGGCTCTGCCAGACCAGGTCGTAGGGCAGGTCCGGCGCCGCGGCGGCGTGCACGAGCCGGGCGGTCTCGGCGAGCTGGGCGGTGTACCGGCCGCCGTGCGGGCCGGCGGTGGCGGCCGCCGACACCGGCACCGAGTGCGCGGTGAACACGAGCCGGGTGCTGTCCCGCCGGGCCGGGTCGAGCTGGGCGAGCGCGGCCCGCACCGCGTCGGTGTGCGGCTCGACGAAGCCCGGATGGTCCCAGAACTGGCGCAGCTTCTCGATGAGCGGGGCATCCGGCCCGACCGCGGCCCGGGCCGCGGCGATGTCCTCCTGGTACTGCCGGCACGACGAGTAGCCGCCGTAGGCGCTGGTGACGAAGGCCAGGGCCCGCTGGACGCCGTCGTCGCGCATCCGCGCCACCGTGTCGGCGAGCATCGGGTCCCAGTTGCGGTTGCCCCAGTAGACCGGCAGGTCGACGCCGTTGGCGGCGAAGTCCTCGCGGATCGCCGCGAGCAGGTCGCGGCACTGCTGGTTGATCGGGGACACCCCGCCGAAGTGCAGGTAGTGCTCGGCGACCTCGGCGAGCCGCTCGGGCGGCACGCCCCGCCCCCGGGTCACGTTCTGCAGGAAGGGCAGCACGTCCTCCGGCCGCTCCGGGCCGCCGAAGGAGACCAGCACCAACGCGTCGTACGCCATGGGCTCATTCTCCCCCGACCGGGCTGCTCCCTGCGTGACACCCCGGGTCCAGGGCGTTAGGAAGGGTCCCCTCCTATACCGGAGACGTTAAGAAGGGGCCCTTCCTTGCGCTTTCAGGCGCCGATCGCGTGGTAGCCGCCGTCGACGTGGACGATCTCGCCGGTGGTGGCCGGGAACCAGTCGGACAGCAGCGCCAGGCAGGCCCGGGCGGCCGGCTCCTGGTCGGTGAGGTCCCAGCCCAGCGGGGCGCGCTCGGTCCAGGCGTCCTCGAACTGGTCGAAGCCGGGGATCGACTTGGCGGCGATGGTGCGCAGCGGCCCGGCGGCGACCAGGTTGCTGCGGATGCCCTGCTTGCCCAGGTGCAGGGCCAGGTAGCGGGAGGCGGACTCCAGCCCGGCCTTGGCCACGCCCATCCAGTCGTAGACCGGCCACGCCTTGGTGGCGTCGAAGGTGAGGCCCACCACGGCGCCGCCCGCCGACATCAGCGGCAGCGCCGCCATGGCCAGGGACTTGTAGGAGTAGGTGGAGACCTGGAGCGCGGTCGCCACGTCCTCCCAGGGCGCGTCGAGGAAGCCGCCGCCGAGGCAGCTCTGCGGGGCGAACCCGATCGAGTGCACCACCCCGTCGAGGCCGTCGACGTGCTCGCGCACCTTGTCGGCCAGGCCGGCCAGGTGCTCGGTGCTGGTGACGTCCAGCTCGATCACCGGCGCCGGTTCGGGCAGCCGCTTGACGATCCGCTCGACCAGGGACAGCCGGCCGTAGCCGGTGAGCACGACCTGGGCGCCGTTCTCCTGGGCGAGCTTCGCCACCGAGAAGGCGATCGAGGCGTCGGTGATGACGCCGGTGACCAGCAGCCGCTTACCGGCCAGGAGTCCGGACATTGTGCAGTTCCCTCCGTACTTTCTCAGTGACCCATGCCCAGGCCGCCGTCGACCGGGATGACGGCGCCGGTGACGTACGCGGCCGCGTCCGAGGCGAGCCAGGTGACCGCGGCCGCGACCTCCTCCGGGCTGGCCACCCGGCCCGCCGGGATCGACTTGCGGATCTCCGCCTTGCGCTCGTCGGAGAGCCCGGCGGTCATGTCGGTGTCGATGAAGCCGGGCGCCACCACGTTCGCCGTGATGTTGCGGCTGCCCAGCTCGCGGGTGATCGACCGGGCCACGCCGACCAGCCCGGCCTTGCTGGCCGCGTAGTTGACCTGGCCCGCGCCGCCGGCGAGGCCGACGACCGAGGAGATGAAGACCATCCGACCCCAGCGGGCCCGGAGCATCTTCGTCGAGGCCCGCTTGGCGACCCGGAACGCGCCGGTCAGGTTGGTGTCGAGCACCCGGGTGAACTGCTCCTCGGACATCCGCAGGAGCAGCGTGTCGTCGGTGATGCCGGCGTTGGCGACCAGCACCTCGACCGGGCCGAACTCGGCCTCGATCGCGGTGAACCCGGCGTCCACCGACTCGGCGTCGGTCACGTCACACTTCACGCCGAACAGCCCCGCCGGGGCCTCGCCGCTGCGGTAGGTCACCGCCACCCGGTCGCCCTGCTTGGCGAAGGCCTGCGCGATGGCCAGGCCGATTCCCCGGTTTCCGCCGGTCACCAGCACGGTACGGGCCACGGTTCCCCCTCTGCTCAGCTGATCTCCCAATCGCTGGCGAGCCTAGGGGTTACCGGGGGGTAAGCGCTAACCCGTGCCAGGTCGGCGGCCGGTCCGGCGACCCGGTCGGGCGAGCGCCACGGACCGGTCGGCCGAGTGCGTGCCGCGGGTGCCCGGGTGTACGATGATCGACGTTTGCGGGCAGTGGATCGCCCGCATCGTCGAGCCCCGCCGACCGCAGGAGGTGATCGCTGTGCGAGATAGCGATCCTCCCAGTCGTGGCCGGGCCGACCGTCAGCCCCGCTGAGCCACGACTCAGTCGGCAGCGCTGACCCCGCTTCCCGCCCTTCCGCACCGCCCCGCTCTCCTCGGCCGCCGGCCGGGGCGACCGTGTCACGCGGCCCGGCGGAGCACCCCGGTCACGACTTCGTGTGCGTACGCCCTGATCCACCCCCGCGGTCCGGCCCGCCGGACCGCCGTCGCCACGGAGCAGTCCCATGAGCCGTTACGTCGCCCCGCTGGGCTTCACCCTCGCCGCCGTCTGGGTGGCCGTCCTCTTCGTCCTGGCCGGCGGCGGTCACTGACCACCACCGGCCAGGCCCGGTCGCCCCGCCTCAGATCAGGCGGGACGACCAGAGCAGGCTCAGCCCTCCCGCACAGAGCGCGAGGAGCAGGGCGATGCCCGCGTACCACTGGGTGATCTCCCGCGGCTCGGTCCGGAAACCGATCGAGCTGCCCATGTCCTGGTAGACCTGCTTCAGCTCGCTGACCGAGGCCGCCTCGTAGAAGTAGCCCTGGGTCGTCTCGGCGAGCTGTGACAGCGCCATCCGGTCCACCGGCACCCGCTGGAGCTGGCCGCCGATGTCCACCTGCCCCGAGTCGGTGCCGAACGCGATGGTGGACACCGGCACGTTGGCCGCCTGCGCCGCCGCGGCCGCCTCCTCCACCGAGCGACCGGAGGTGCGGTAGCCGTCGGAGAGCAGCACGATCCGGGCCGGCGGGATGCCGGCCGCGCCGTCCGCCGGCACCGAGCGGATCGCCTCCAGGCAGGTGAAGACCGCCTCACCGGTCGCGGTCGCCTCGGCCAGCACCAGCCCGTCGATGGCCGTGGTCACCGCGCCCCGGTCCTTCGTGGGCGGCACCAGCACGTTCGCGGACTTGGCGAACGAGACCAGCCCCAGGTTGTAGCTCTCCGGCAGCTCGCCGACGAACTGCTTGGCCGCCTCCTGCGCCGCCTCCAGCCGGTTCGGCGCCACGTCGTCGGCCTGCATGGACAGTGACACGTCGATGGCGAGCATCACGGTCGCCCGTTCCAGGGGCTCCTTGGTGTCGATCGCCGGCCGCGCCAGCCCGGTGGCCAGCACCAGCAGGCAGAGCAGGAACGCGGTGGCCGCCGCGTGCCGCCGCCAGCCCAGCCCCTTCGGCGCCAGGGTGCGGAGCAGGTCCACATTGGTGAACCGCATCGCGTACTGCCGGCGGTGCAGCTGCCGCCAGACGTACGCCGCGGCGAGGGCGAGCACCGGCAGCAGGGCCAGCAGCCACCACGGTTGCAGAAAACGGATCATCGAGTCGTCCCTCGGGTGCGGGCGTGCCGCTGCGCGGCCACGAAACGCACCATGTCCAGCAGCCAGTCTCGGTCGGTACGCAGTCGAAGGTGGGCCGCGCCGGCACTGCGCAGCTCGGCGGCGATCGCCGCGCGCTGGGCGGCCGCCGACTCGGCGTAGCGGCGGCGCAGGCCCGGGTCGGCGGTCTGCACCTCGTGCAGCTCCCCGGTCTCCGGGTCGACCACCGGCAGCACCCCCACGTCGGGCAGTTCCAGCTCGCGCGGGTCGACCACCTCGACGGCCAGCACGTCGTGCCGGACCCGCAGCTTACGGATCGGCCGGCCCCACTGCTCGGGCGGCGCGAGGAAGTCGGAGATCACCACCGCCACACCCCGCCGGCGCGGCGGGCGATTGAGCATGTCGACGAGCACGCCGAGGTCGCTGCGGCCGGGCCGGATCTCGGTGCCGGCGATGGCCCGCAGCAGCCCCTGCGCCTCCTTGCGCCCGGCCCGGGCGGGCAGCCGCTGCAGCGTCCCCGGCCCGGCCGGCGGGGAACCGCCCCGCCACCGGCCCGCCGGCGCCGGCGCGCCCGTGCCGACCACCGCGCCGATCCGGTTGCCGCCCCGGACGGTCAGGTGGGCCAGGGCGGCCGCCGCGGCGACCACCACGTCCCGCTTGAGCCACTGCCCGGTGCCGAAGTCCAGGCTGGCCGAGAGGTCGACCGCCAGCCACGTCTCCAACTCCCGGTCGGCCACCGTACGCCGGACGTGCGGCGTGGTGGTGCGGGCGGTGACCGGCCAGTCCATCCGGCGCACGTCGTCGCCGGGGCGGTACTCGCGGGACTCCCCCGCCTCGCTGCCCGGACCGGGCAGCAGCCCGGCGTAGTCGCCCTGGAGCAGCCCGTCGAGCTTGCGGGTGACCATGAGCTGCAACCGGGCGAGGACGGCGCCGGAGCGCTCGCCGCTGGCCGGCAGCCGGGTGGGTGGGGTCACGGCCGCTGCCCGGGCCAGCCGCCGTGGGGGACGGCCGGCGGGGGTGGCGTGGCCTGCTGGCGGGGCGCGACCGCGGGCAGCGGGATGGTCGACATCACCCGGTGCACGATGTGGTCGGCCGGCACGTCGTCGGCGAGCGCGTCGTAGCTGAGCACGAGCCGGTGCCGCAGGATGTCCGGGGCGATGTCCTGCACGTCCTGCGGCAGGGCGTAGTCGCGGCCGCGCAGCAGGGCCAGCGCCCGGGTGGCCCGGACCAGGCCGAGCGAGGCGCGCGGGCTCGCGCCGTACTGGATGAGCTGCGCCACGTCGGGCATGCCGTGCTCGGCGGGCGCCCGGGTGGCCAGGACCAGCCGGACCGCGTAGTCGACAAGCGCGTTGTGCACGAACACCTGGTCGGCCTTGTGCTGGAGCGCGATCAGGTCCGGGGTGTCGAAGACCCGGGCCGGCTCGGGCGGGGCGACGCCCATCCGGTAGACGATCTCCCGCTCCTCGGCGTCGGTCGGGTAGCCCACCACGATCTTCATGAGGAACCGGTCCCGCTGCGCCTCCGGCAGCGGGTAGACGCCCTCCTGCTCGATCGGGTTCTGGGTGGCCATCACGAGGAACGGGTCGGGCACCCGGTGGGTCTCCCCGCCGATGGACACCTGCCGCTCGCTCATCACCTCCAGCAGCGCCGACTGCACCTTGGCCGGCGCCCGGTTGATCTCGTCGGCGAGCAGGAAGTTGACGAAGACCGGCCCCAGCTCGACGTCGAACTTCTCGCTGGACTGCCGGTAGATCCGGGTGCCCATGATGTCGGCCGGCACCAGGTCGGGCGTGAACTGGACCCGGGCGAACGACCCGCCGACCACCTTGGCCAGGGTCTCCACGGCGAGGGTCTTGGCGACGCCGGGCACCCCCTCCAGCAGGCAGTGGCCCCGGGACAGCAGGGCCACGAACATCCGCTCGACCATCCGGTCCTGACCGACGATCACCCGCTTGATCTCGAACAGCGCCCGCTCCAGCAGGGTGGCGTCCTGCGCCGGGGTGGTGGTCGCCGGGGGCGGCGCGTCCGGCGCGGCCTCGGTCGGGGTCGGGGCGTCGGGCGTGATCGGCTGGGCCACCGGTCCTCCACAGCATGGTCGTCGTCGGGCGTGGTGCGTATCAAGACTGTCATGCCTTGCTGAGAGCCGAGGGTCGGAGAGGGACGATTTTCGCCGCGCCGTCCCCCGGCACGGAAAACCCTGAACACGGGTGGACAACAAGGGGTCCGGCGTGTGTACGATTCACCCCGTCGCCGGGCGGCTCCCCCCGTGGCCGCCCGGCGCTAAAGCTCCCGGCGCGCGGCCCTAGACTCGCCCCGGTGACCACTCCCACTCCCCCCGACGACGCGCTCGTCTGCTCGGCGCGGGGATGTCGCGCGCCCGCCGTGTGGGAGCTGCGCTGGAACAATCCTCGCCTGCACCCGCCCGAGCGGCGCAAGACCTGGCTGGCCTGCCCCGCACACCGCGGGTCGCTGGGCGACTTCCTCGACGCACGCGGCTTCCTCCGCGAGGTCGAACCGGTGCCCGGATCGCCTACGCTCGAATCGTGAGCGAGCGCAGCGGGACCAGCCGGTGAACGGTGACGACCTCGCCGGCCGGCCGCCGGCCCCGACCGGCCCCCTGGAGCCCTGGCCGGACACCGTCCGGTGGCAGCCGATCTCCCGCGACCTGATCTGGGTGGAGCTGATCCGGCTCGGCATCGGTCTGGCCGTGGCGCTGGTGGTGCTCGGCGTGGCCTGGGCGGTCGCCGGTCACTGGCTGCTCGGCGCGGCCCTGGGCGTGGCGCTGCTGCTGGCCGCCTGGCGGGCGGTCACCATCGTCCGCGCCGTGGGCGCCTGGGGCTACGCCGAGCGGGCCGACGACCTGCTGGTCCGGCACGGTCTGCTGGTGCGGCGGCTGTCCATCGTGCCGTACTCCCGGATGCAGTTCGTCGACGTGAGCGCGGGGCCGCTGGAGCGCGCCTTCGACCTGGCCACCGTGCAGCTGCACACCGCCGCGGCGGCGAGCGACGCCCGGGTGCCGGGCCTGCGGCCGGCCGAGGCGTCCCGGCTCCGGGACCGGCTCACCGCGCTGGGCGAGGACCGGGCGGAGGGGCTGTGAGCGACGGCCCGGCGGAGCCGGAGCCCGGCGCCCCGCCGCCGCACCCGCCCGCCGCCGCACCGCCGCCGGCCGCCGCCGAGCCGCCGAGGAACGGCCACCCGTGGCCACCACAACCGGGGTACGCCCACCCGGTGCCCCCGCCCGGCCACGGGCCGCCCGCGGCACCACCCGGGTACGGGCCGCCCGCGCCACCACCCGGGTACGGGCCGCCCACGCCACCACCCGGGTACGGGCCGCCCACGCCCCCGCCCGGGTACGGGCCACCCGCGCCGCCCTGGCCCGGGGCGGCTCGTCCCGCGCCGCCGGGAGCGGGCCCATGGGGACCGCCCGCGACGAACGTGCCGGGGGCTCCGCAACCCGCCGGGGAGGAGCCGCGGCAGCGGTTGCACCCGCTGAGCCCGGCGCTGCACGGCGCGAAGTCGCTGGTCGTGGTGATCGCCGGCCTGTCCTGGTCGACGCTGTCCCGGGTCGGCTTCGGCTGGTTCGCCGCGCTGGTCGCGGTCTTCGTCCTCGGCGCCACCGTGCTCTCGGTGATCAGCTGGTGGAACACCGGATACCACGTGGTGGGGCGCGAGCTGCGGGTGCACGAGGGGCTGCTCTGGCGGCGTACCCGCGCGATCCCGCTGGAGCGGCTGCAGGCGGTCGAGGTGGTCCGGCCGCTGCTCGCGCAGCTCACCGGGCTGGCCGAGCTGCGGCTGGAGGTGGTCGGCGGGGGCAAGACGGAGGCGCCGCTGGCGTACCTGAGCGTGGCCGAGGCGACGGCGCTGCGGCAGCGGCTGCTCGCCGTGGCCGGCCGCGCCCCCGAGGCCGCCCCGGCCGCCGCCGGCACGCCGCCCGCGGCCGCCCCGGCCGGCCGGCGGCTGCACCACGTCCGCAACCGCGACCTGCTGGTCAGCCAGCTGCTCACCCCGCAGGCGTTCCTGCTCCCGTTCGGTCTCGCGTTCGTGGTGGCGCAGTTCGTCTCCGAGGGGTCCTGGTCGTTCATCGCGGTGGCCAGCACGCTGACCGCCATGGCCGGCGTGCTGCTGCAACCGGTCCGCCGGGTGCTCGACGACTGGAGCTTCCGGCTCGACCGGGACGGCGGCACGCTGCGGGTGCGCAACGGGCTGCTGGAGACCCGGGTGCAGACCGTGCCGCTGCACCGGGTGCAGACCGTCGGGGTGACCTGGCCGCTGCTCTGGCGGATGAAGGGCTGGCTGCGGCTGCGGCTGGAGGTGGCCGGCTACTCGGGCGCCGAGCCGGACGACCGCAACCGCCCGGACCGGCTGCTGCCGGTCGGCGACGCGCCCACCGGCGAGCTGGTCGTCGCCGAGGTGCTCCCCGGTGTCCGGCTGGGCGCGCTGCCCGCCACGCTGCCACCCCGGCGGGCCCGCTGGCTGCGCCCGCTGAGCCGGGCGAGGGTCGGCGCCGGCCTCGACGAGCAGGTCTTCGTGGCCCGGTCCGGGCTGCTGACCCGCCGGTTGACGCTGGTGCCGTACGCCCGGATCCAGAGCGTGCGGGTGACCCAGGGCCCGGCGCAGCGACGGCTGCGGCTGGCCACCGTGCACGCGGACACCGCCGGCGGCTCGGGCGCGGCGGCGCTGGACCGGGACCTGGGCGAGGCGTGGGAGCTGGCGGCGGAGCTGACCGCGCGGGCGCACGCGGCCCGGCGGAGCGGCCGGGGCCAGCCGGGCTGAGCCGACCGGTCAGCGCTCCGCGGACACCACGCCGGGCTGGCCCGGCCGGTCAGCGCTCCGCGGGCACCGTGGCCGGGTCGGCGTCGGCCGCGCGGATCGGGTGGACGGCAGGCCGGGTCGGCTCGGCGGCAGGGGCCGCCTCCGTCGCCGGGGCGAGCGCGGCGCGGCGGTCCTGGCGGGCCGCCCACCAGCGCTCGGCCAGCCCGACCACCAGGAAGGTCAGGCCGACGTACGCCCAGCCGACCAGCACGTCGATCAGGTAGTGCTCGCCGCTGTAGATCAGCGTGAAGGTCATCGCCAGCGGGTACGCGAGCAGCAGCGGCCACCAGCGCTTCCGCGTCGCGCGCAGGAAGAACAGGACCACGAACAGGGCGAACGCGGTGTGCAGCGACGGCATGGCGGCCACCGGGTTGGACGCGATCTGGCCGGCGTTGAGCAGGTTGCCCGCGCCGTGCATGCCGATCTCCTTCCAGCCCCGTGTGGAGATCCGCGCGACGTCGGAGAGCAGCCCGTTCTGGGCGGCCCACCACGGCGGGGCGGCCGGGTAGAGGAAGTAGGTGGCCAGCCCGGCCGCGAAGAGGAAGCCCCACCGCCGCATGTACGCGCCCCAGCGCGCGCGGTTCCGCAGCCAGAGCACCGCGGCCGCGGCGAGCGTCGCCACGAAGTGCGAGAAGTAGATCCAGCTGGCCGCGACGTCCCACCAGTGCACCTGGTCGGGTCGGTAGAGGTGCTGCTGGAGCCAGATGGTGGGCACCTCCCCGCCGGTGGCCCAGCCGGTCAGGAACCGGTCGGCGACGATCAGCTCCATGGCGTGCGGCGTCGCGCCGTTGTCGGCGAACCCCCGGGAGAGGTTGTACGCGGCCAGCAGCAGCACCACCGGGATCCAGTCCCGGGCGAAGCGCAGGTGGCTGCGCCACGGGCGGGACGAGTGCCAGGCGATGGTGCCCGCCCAGATCCACAGGAACGCGTACGCCGGGTCGGTCGGCAGGCCGATGGCGAGCCAGGCCGCCACGAAGGCGATTCCCCAGATCGCCATCGCCACCACGCGACGGCGCCCGCCGTCGGGGGACGCGGTCGGTCCGGCAGGGGCGGGGGGCGTGGGATCAGTCAGCACGGCCATCGCGGACAAGGTTAACGGCGTGCGACGGGACCGCCGACGCCGACCGCCCGCCGACCGGGCCGGTCACCCCCGTCCGGCTCTCGCGAGGGGGCCGGGCGGCGGTCCGGACGCCGCCCGGGCCCCGGGGCCGCTGCACTAGGCTCGGCCCATGCAGGAGCAGCCGGAGTCGCCCTTCGCCCCGGGCCTGACCGCCCGGGTCGAGCTGACCGTCACCGACACGGACACCGCGCAGGCGGTGGGCTCGGGCGACGTGCCGGTGCTCGGCACGCCCCGGGTGCTCGCGCTGGCGGAGGCGGCCACGGTGGCGGCGACCGCGACCCGGGTCCCGTCCGGGTCGACGACGGTCGGCACCCGCGTCGAGCTGGAGCACCGCGCGGCCACGCCGGTCGGGCGGACGGTGGCCGCCCGGGCCGAGCTGGTCAAGGTCGACGGCCGGCGGCTGACCTTCGAGGTGATCGTCACCGACGGCAACGAGGTGGTGGCCACCGGGCGGGTCGAGCGGGCCCTGGTCGACCGCCAGCGCTTCGTCGAGCGCGCCGTGCGGGCGTCATGACCGTCCGGTTCGTCGAGATCGCCGACCGCGTGCACGTGCTGCGCGACCCGCTGCTGCACGTCAACGTGACGCTGGTGGTGGGCGACGGCGCGGCGCTGCTGGTGGACACCCTCTCCACCGCCGGGCAGGCCCGGGAGCTGGCGGAGGCGGCCCGCAGGGTCACCCCGCACCCGTGGACGATCGTCAACACGCACCACCACTTCGACCACTGCTTCGGCAACGCCGTCCTGGCCGCCGACCCGCCGCGCCCGGTCTACGCACACGCCCAGGCCGCCGCGGTCCTCCGCGACCACCCCGACGAGCTGCGCCGGGCGGCGTCCGAGGAGATGCGCGCGGAGCAGCCCGACCTCGCCGCCGAGCTGGCCCGCACCGAACTGCTGGCTCCGACCCATCCGGTGCACGGCGAGGCGGTGCTCGACGTGGGCGGCCGGCGGGTGGTGCTGCACCATCCCGGGCACGGTCACACCGACGCCGACCTGGTGGTGCACATCCCGGACGCGGACGTGCTGGTCGCCGGCGACCTGGTGGAGCAGAGCGGGCCGCCGGCCTTCGAGGAGTCGTACCCGGTGCAGTGGCCGGACGCGGTGGCCGGGCTGCTCCGGCTGACCACGCCGGCCACGCTGGTGGTCCCGGGGCACGGCGAGCCGGTCGACGTGGCGTTCGTCCGGGCCCAGCACGCCGACCTCGCCCGCCAGGCGTGGCTGATCCGGGCCGGCCACACCGGCAGCGCCCCGCCCGAGCGGGTGGCCGCCGAGTCGCCGTTCGGCGCCCGCCCGGGTCTCGTCGCGGCCCGCCGCGGCTACGCCGAGCTCGACGGCGCCGCCTGACCGCCCGCGGCGGCGTCAGGGGCGGGCGCGCAGGGCGCCGAGCAGGGCGTCGAGGTGCGGGGCGGCGGCGAGGATCGCGTCGCGGGCCGGCGGGTCGAGGGTGGCCAGGGCCTCGGTGAGCAGGGCCCTGCGGTGGGCCGCGTAGTCGTCCATCCGGACGCGGGCGGCCTCGGTGAGGGCGAGCCGCACCACCCGGCGGTCCTCCGGGTCGCGGTCGCGCGCCAGCAGCCCGGCGTCGGTGAGGTCGCGGACCAGGGTGCTGACCGTGTTCGGCGCGGTGCCCAGCCGCCGCGCGACCTCCTTGCCGCTGATCCCCGGCTCGGCCCGGACCAGGTGCAGCACCTCCACCTGCGCCTCGGGCAGGGCGTCGCGGTTGGCCCGGCCGACGACCTTGCGGCGGAGCAGCCGGTGCAGTTCCCCCAGCACGGCCCCGAAGCGCGCGATGGCCTCGTCGCTCGGCACGGAGTCACCTTCTTCACATCGCAATAGTTCTGACTACAGAGCTAAGGTTACCCGGAATCGTCGACTTCAGGGGGAACCTCCGTGAGCCAGACCGTGCGGACCGCCGCGCGCCCGACCATCGACCCCCGGGCCGCACGCGGCGGCGCCACCCTGCTGGTGCTGCTCGGCACGCTCACCGCCATCGGCCCGCTCTCGCTGGACATGTACCTCCCGGCGTTCCCGGCGATGACCCGCGACCTCGGCGCCGACCAGGCCGGCATCCAGCTCTCGCTGACCACCTGCCTGATCGGCCTCGCGGTCGGCCAGTTCGTCACCGGCCCGCTCAGCGACCGGTGGGGGCGACGCCGCCCGGTGCTGATCGGCGTCGTCGCGTACACCGTGCTCGCGCTGGTCTGCGCCGTGGCGCCGAACGCGCCGCTGCTGGCCGCCGCGCGGTTCGTCCAGGGCCTGGCCGGCGGCATGGGGGTGGTGGTCGCCCGGGCGGTGGTCCGCGACCTCTACGCCGGCCGCGAGGCCGCGAAGTACTTCTCCCGCCTCACCCTGGTCTTCGGCGTCGCGCCGGTGGCCGCGCCGAGCGTCGGCAGCCTGGTGCTGCGGTTCGGCGACTGGCGGGCCGTCTTCCTCACCCTGGCCGCCATCGGGGTGCTGCTCTCCGTCGCGGTCGCCCTGCGCCTGCCGGAGACGCTGCCGGCCGAGGGCCGCAGCACCGGCGGCCTGGCTGCCACCGCCCGGACCATGCGGTCGCTGATCGCCGACCGGGTCTACCTCGGGTACGCGCTGACCCAGGGCTTCGCCTTCGCCGGGCTGTTCGCGTACATCTCCGGGTCGTCGTTCGTGTTCCAGGACGTCTTCGGCGTCTCCGCGGCGGCGTTCAGCCTGATCTTCGGGCTCAACGCGCTCGCCCTGGTGGCCATGGGGCAGGCGAACGCGCGGCTGCTCGACCGGTTCAGCCCGCGCCGGCTGCTGGTCGCCACGCTCGTGGTCGGCGTGGTGGCGGCGGCCGGCGTGCTCACCGGCGCGCTCGCCGGCAGCCTCGCCGTGGTCGCCGTGGCGCTGTTCGCGTTCGTGGGCTCGCTGGGCATGGTGATGCCGAACAGCACGGCCCTGGCGCTGGACGCGCACGCCCGGCGCGCCGGCACCGCCGCCGCGCTGATGGGCGGTGTCCAGTCGGTGGTCGGCGCGCTCGCCGCGCCCCTGGTCGGTCTGGGCGGCGAGGGCAGCGCCACGCCGATGGCCATCGTGCTGGCCGTCGCCGCCGCGCTCTCCCTCACCGCCGTGCTCACCCTGGCCCGCCCGCGCTGAGGCGGGCGGCCGACCGACGTGCCGCGCCGGCGTTAGGAAGGGTCCCTTCCTCTACCGGAGGCGTTAAGAAGGGGCCCTTCCTTTCCGGTCAGCGGAAGCGGTCGGCCACGGCCTCGCGGGTGGGCATGGCGGTGGCCCCGCCGGGCGACTCGCAGACCAGGCCGGCCACCCGCAGGGCGAAGGCCACCCGGTCGCGCCAGCCGGCCGGGTCCGCCGGCTCGCCGGCGTGCAGCAGGTCCGCGACGAGCGCGCCCATCACCGAGTCGCCCGCGCCGGTGGCGTCCACGGCGTCGACCTTCGGGGCGGGGACGCGTACGACGTCGGCGGCGGCGGCGACCAGCGCGCCGTCCGCCCCGAGCGTGACCACCACGGTCCCCGCGCCCAGTTCCCGCAGGTACGCGGCGACGCCCTCGACCGGCTCCCGCGGGTAGAGGTGGCGCGCGTCGGCGGCGCTCAGCTTGACCAGGTGGGCGCTCGCCGCGAACTCGGCGACCACCGCGCGCAGGTCGTCCAGCGCGCTTGGGCCGGTGAGCAGGCTCGGGCGCACGTTCGGGTCGAACACCCGCAGCGCCCCGGCCATCGCCCAGGCCCGGCGGGCGGCGGCCAGCACCGGCGGGTCGAGCAGCACGATCGAGCCGCAGTAGAGCACCTGCGCGCCCTCGACCAGGGCGACGTCCAGGTCCTCGGCGGTGAGCAGCGCGTATGACCGGGGCTCACCGTAGAAGCGGAAGTCCGGCTCCGGGCCGGCGAACGTCGCCACCGCGAGCGCCGTGGGCGCCGGCACGGTGACCGCCCCGTCCACGCCCACGCCCGCGGCGCCCAGGAAGGCGCGGATCCGGGTGGCGAGCGCGTCGTCGCCGAGCGACCCGACGAACTGGACGTCACCGCCGAGCCGGGCCGCCGCCACGGCCACGTTCAGCGGCCCCCCGCCGATCGCCTGCCGGAAGACGGGCTCCCCGTCGCGCTCGGCGTCGAGCAGGTCGACCAACGCCTCGCCGAGCACCACCGCGTACCCCATCCTGGCTCCCTCCGTCGGTCGTACCCCCGATCCTGGCGCATGGCGGGGGCCCGGCGCGACGAGACGCCCGCATCGACGGGCGACTATTGCGCCGAATGACCGGACGTGATGGGATTGCGCGTGCCGGGAGGGCGCGGGGGCTGCCGCGCCGCCGGCCGCCGGGTCGAGCCGACGCGAGGGCACTGACGGTCCGTGGCACGGACCGAGGCGGTGCGCGTCCCCCCGACGGCCCCGGCCGCACTCCGGCCGCCGGGCGTGGCACCGCGATCGTCGCATCCGCTCGTCGCAGCGGGGCCGGCCGTGCGGGTCGCGCCTCGCGAGTCAGGAGATCCCGTGCACCGATCCCGTACGGCCGCGCTGCTCACCGCGGCCGCCACCCTGGCCCTGGGCGCGCTCGCCCTGGTCACCGGCCCCGACCCGGCCGCCGCGCACGGCGCGGCGATGACCCCGGGCGCCCGGACCTACCTGTGCTGGAAGGACGGCCTCACCTCGACCGGGGAGATCAGGCCGAGCAACCCCGCCTGCTCGGCGGCCGTGGCCCAGAGCGGCGCCAACTCGCTCTACAACTGGTTCAGCGTGCTGCGCTCCGACGCGGGCGGCCGGACCGTCGGGTTCATCCCCGACGGCAAGCTGTGCAGCGGCGGCAACGCGAACTTCGCCGGCTACGACCTGGCCCGCACCGACTGGCCGGTCACCCACCTGACGGCCGGGCGGTCGATGGAGTTCCGCTACAGCAACTGGGCCCACCACCCGGGCACCTTCTACTTCTACGTGACCAAGGACAGCTGGAGCCCGACCCGGCCGCTGGCCTGGAGCGACCTGGAGGAGCAGCCGTTCCTGCAGGTGACCAACCCGCCGCAGCGCGGCTCGGTGGGCACCAACGACGGGCACTACTACTTCACCGGTTCGCTGCCGTCGAACAAGAGCGGCCGGCACATCATCTACTCCCGCTGGGTCCGCTCGGACAGCCAGGAGAACTTCTTCGGCTGCTCGGACGTGACCTTCGACGGCGGGAACGGGGAGGTGACCGGGGTCGGCTCCGGCGGCACGCCAGGGCCGAACCCCACCACGCCCGGTCCGGGCCCGACCAGCCCCACGCCCACTCCCCCGTCCTCGCCGAGCCCGACCCCGACCCCGACCATGCCGGGCGGCGCCTGCATGGCGGTGTACAAGGTGGTCAGCGCCTGGCAGGGCGGCTTCCAGGGCGAGGTCATGATCATGAACCACAGCACCCGGACCTACGCCGGCTGGACGGCGAACTGGACCTGGCCCAGCGGGCAGAGCATCACCCAACTCTGGAACGGCACGGTGAGCACCAGCGGGGCCGCCGTGACGGTCACCAACGCCGCCTACAACGGGAGCGTCCCACCGGAGGGCACCACCACGTTCGGCTTCACCGCCAACGTCTCCGGCACGAACACCCTGCCCACGGTCACCTGCACCGGCCGGTGACCCGGACGTGAGAAGGGCCCCCGGGGGACACGTCCCCGGGGGCCCCGCCGTCACACCCGCGTCAGCGGACCATGCTGCCGACCACCGGCTTGGTGAGCAGGGCGGACTGGTTGCGCTGGATGCCCGGGTCGAGGGTCTTCGCCACGAAGATGGCGTGCCAGATGCAGAAGATCAGCACGGTCCACACCTTGCGGGAGTGGTCCGCCTCCTCCCGCTTGTGCTCCTCCAGCAGCCGCATGGCGTACGACAGGTCGATGAGGTCGCCCGCGCCCGAGGTGGCCAGCACGTGCCGGGCCCACTCGTACATCTCGCCGCGCAGCCACACCCGGGTCGGGGTCGGGAAGCCCAGCTTCTTGCGGTTGACGATGGCCGGCGGCACCACGCCCTGCAACGCCTGGCGCATCGCGTACTTGGTGGCCTCGGAGCGGGGCGGCAGCTTCAGGTCGACCGGGATGCCCGCGGCCACGTTGAACACCTCGCGGTCGAGGAACGGCACCCGGACCTCCAGCGAGTGCGCCATCGAGATCCGGTCGGCCTTCACCAGGATGTCGCCGCGCAGCCAGGTGTAGAGGTCGACGTACTGCATCTTGGTGACGTCGTCCAGCTCGGTGGCCTCGGCGTAGATGGGCGCCGTGACGTCGGTGTAGCGGACCGAGGGGTCGTAGCGGCGCAGCAGGTGCTGCTTCTCCTCCTCGGTGAACATCCGCGCGTTGCCGTAGTAGCGCTCCTCGATGGGGGTGGTGCCGCGCTCCAGGAAGCTCTTGCCCTTCACGCCCTGCGGGATGGCCTTGGAGACCGCCCGCAGGCCCTTCTGCACCCCGCCGGGCAGGCTGTTCACCGCGTTGAGCGACAGCGGCTCCCGGTAGATCGTGTAACCGCCGAAGAACTCGTCGGCGCCCTCGCCGGAGAGCACCACCGTGACATGCTCGGCGGCCTTCTTCGCGACGAAGTAGAGCGGCACCAGGGCCGGGTCGGCCACCGGGTCGTCCAGGTGCCAGACGATCTTCGGCAGTGCGTCGATCATGTCCTGCGGCCCGATCTTGGTCGGGATCGTGGTCACGTCGAGGTGCCGGGCCGATTCCTGGGCCACGTCGATCTCGGAGTAGCCCGGCACGTCGTAGCCGACGGTGAAGGTGAGGATGTTCGGGTTGAACTCCCGGGCCAGGGCCACCACGGCGGTCGAGTCGATGCCGCTGGAGAGGAACGAGCCGACCGGCACGTCCGAGCGCATGTGCATCCGGACGCTCTCCCGCAGCGTCTCCCGGATCTCGTGGTAGAGCTTCTGCTCGTCGGAGACCGGGGCCGGCCGGAACACCGGCCGGTACCAGCGGCGCACCTCGATCCGGCCACCGGGCGTCCAGGTCAGGTACTCCCCCGACCCGATCCGGCTGATCCCCCGGTGCAGCGTGCCCGGCTCCGGGACGTACTGCAGGGTCAGGTAGTGGCTCAGGTTGGCCGCGTCGATCCCCGCGTCGCCCTGGTAGGCCGAGTGGGCGAAGGGCAGCAGGGCCTTCTTCTCGGAGGCGAGGTAGAGCCCGTCCTGGGTCTCCAGGTAGTGCAGCGGCTTGATGCCGAAGTAGTCCCGCGCGCCGAAGGCCCGCCGCTCCTGCCGGTCCCAGATCACGAAGGCGAACATGCCGCGCAGCCGGGTGAGCACCTGCTCACCCCAGTAGTGGTAGCCGGCGACGATCACCTCGCCGTCGCCGTTGGTGGCGAACTGCGCGCCGTAGTCGCGGATCAGCTCGTCCCGCAGCTCGATGTAGTTGTAGATCTCGCCGTTGAACGTGAGCAGGTAGCGCTCGTTCGCGTAGGGCAGCGGCTCGTGGCTGAGCGCCACGTCGATGATCGCCAGCCGCTTGTGCGCGAACACCCCGTCCGCGTACCTCCCGGAGGCGTCGCCGACCACCTCGACCCCGGTCTCGTCCGGGCCGCGGTGGTGCAGGCACTCCAGTGCTCCGGCGATGTGGTCGCGGTGAGCGGCGGCGTCACCGCGCGCGCTGAAAAAGGCCAGGAGTCCGCACATGGTGGCCATCTTTCCACGCGCCGGAAGCCACCGTCGCGGCACCGCAGGCACTCCGCGTTCCCGCCCGCGCGGTACCGTCTGGACCAGCGACGAGGCGCAGGGAGGCGGCACATGGCCGAGGAGCGGGCACAGCAGCAGGGCAAGCCGGCGGACGGCACCGAATCGCACGACCCGGACTTCCCGGAGGCGTTCCTGTCCTTCATGCGGCAGGGCTGGCGGGACACGGAGCTGCCCATCGGCCCTCGGCCGGAGGTGCCCAACCACGCCAAGCGGCGGGCCGCGCTGGCCGAGGCCTTCCCGGGGGAGACGCTGGTCATCCCGACCGGCACCGAGAAGGTACGCGCCAACGACACCGACCACCGGTTCCGGCCGGGCAGCGACTTCGCCTACCTGACCGGCGACCAGGAGCCGGACAGCGTGCTCGTGCTCCGGCCGGGCGGCGAGGCCACCCTGTTCATGCGGCCCCGGTCGTCCCGCGCGACCGACGAGTTCTTCCGCAGCCGGCACGGCGAGCTGTGGGTGGGCCGGCGGCCGACGCTGAAGGAGAAGTCGACCGAGCTGGGCCTGCCCACCGCCGACCTGACCGAGCTGGACGCGGCGCTCGCCGAGCTGGCGCCGGGCCGGACCCGGGTGCTGCGCGGCTTCGACGCCCGGGTGGACGCGGCGGTGCGGCCCTACGACGGGGCGCGGGCCGAGGGGCAGCCGGGCCGCGACCGCGAGCTGGCCATCGCGATCTCCGAGTTGAAGCTGGTCAAGGACGAGTGGGAGATCGCCCAGCTCCAGGAGGCGTGTGACGCCACCGTCCGCGGCTTCGAGGACGTGGCCCGGGCGCTCCCGGCCGACCGGGCGGTCTCCGAGCGGCTGCTCGAGGGCATCTTCGCGCTGCGCGCGCGGCACGACGGCAACGACGTCGGCTACGGCTCGATCGTCGGCGCCGGCGAGCACGCCACGATCCTGCACTGGGTGCACAACCACGGCGCCACCCGCCCGGGCGAGCTGCTGCTCATGGACATGGGCGTGGAGAACCGCAACCTCTACACCGCCGACGTCACCCGGGTGCTCCCGGTCGACGGCCGGTTCACCCCGCTGCAGCGCCAGGTCTACGACGCCGTCTATGCCGCACAGCAGGCCGGCATCGACGTGATCAAGCCGGGCGTGGCGTTCCGCGAGGTGCACCTGACCGCCATGCGGGTGCTCGCGGAGGCGCTGAAGGATCTCGGCCTGCTGCCGGTGAGCGTCGACGAGGCGATGGACCCGGCGTCGACGGTCTACCGCCGCTGGACGCTGCACGGCACCAGCCACATGCTCGGCATCGACGTGCACGACTGCGCCAACGCCCGCAAGGAGACCTACCGGGACGGGCCGCTCGGCGAGGGCTACGTGCTCACCGTCGAGCCGGGCCTCTACTTCCAGCCCGAGGACGAGCTGGTCCCCGAGGAGCTTCGCGGCATCGGCGTGCGGATCGAGGACGACATCCTGGTCACCGCGGACGGCCCGGTGAACCTCTCGGCCGGCCTGCCGCGCCGCTCCGACGAGGTGGAGACCTGGCTGGCCGAGCAGCGCGAGGCCGGCCCCCGCCTGCCCGGCTGACCCACCAGCACGACCCCCGGCGGGCCCGCCGCCGGCGTCTGCGAGGTTTCTCGCGGTAACGACGCCGGTGCCGGGCCCGTCGTCGTTTGCGCTGCTCACGCCCCCGGGTGTCGCTACGCCCCCGGGTGACGCCGCCCAGCCGAATGTGAGCCAAATGCGCGATTTCTTCGGATCCGTCCGCGTCGCGAGGATCCTTCTCATATGTTGGCGATCAGAGGCTGCAACCGATTTGTAGCTGGTCGCTCGGCCTGGGGCGGTGCGACCCCTTTAGGTAGACCGAAAGGGCGGAAGGCTCTGATGTCCAACGACGTAACGAACAGCGACGGCGGGGCCCCGACGGCCCCGTCGACGAGCAGGCGGCGGGCCCTCCTGGTCGCCACCGGCGTGGCCGGACTGACCGGCGTCGTCGGGCTGGCGGCGCTCGGTGGCCTCGCGGCCCGGGACAACGACAAGTCCGACACCCCGAACCGCGTGGCCGAGAACCGCGCGGCCGCGCCGCAGCACGCCTCCGACGCCGACAAGGGCGACCACGAGGACGGCAAGGACGGGGACAAGGGCAAGGGCGAGGACGGTCGGGACCGCGGTGAGTGGGACGCCGACGGCGGGGACCACGGGAAGGTCCGGGAGGTGCCGTGTGACGACGACGAGCTGGTCGAGGCGCTCGATCTGGCCAACCGGGATCACGGCGGCACGCTGAAGCTGGCCGAGAACTGCACCTACGAGCTGGGCGAGAAGGACCGCAAGTTCGGCGCGGCCCTGCCGGAGATCAAGCAGGACATCACGATCAAGGGCAACGGCTCGACGATCAAGCGCGACGCCGAGGACACCTTCCGGATCTTCCGGGTCGTCGACGGCGGCGACCTGACCCTGAAGGACCTCACCGTCAAGGGCGGCAACGCCACCGCCTTCAAGTACGGCGGCGGCGGCCCGAGCAACGGAGGCCCGAGCAACGGCGGCCCGAGCAACGGCGGCCCGAGCAACGGCGCTCCGGGCAACGGGGCTCCGATGGCGCCGGCCGTCATGGGCGCCTCCGTGCTGGCCGTCCCTGGCGCGCCGGTCGCGGGTTCGGGGTCGCAGGGCTCGGGGTCGCAGGGCTCGGGGTGGCAGGGTTCCGGATCGCAGGGTTCGGACTCGCGTGACGGCGACAAGCGCGACGAGAAGAAGGGTGAGGGCGACGGCGGTGCGCTCCTGGTCGAGCGCGGCGGCAGCGCCCACCTGATCAAGGTCAAGCTCACCGACAACAACGCCGAGGAAAACGGCGGCGCCATCGCCAACTTCGGCCGCGTGCACCTCGAAGACAGCAAGGTCGAGAACAACCACGCCCGCCAGGACGGCGGCGGCATCTTCAACCGCGGCGTGCTCAAGGTCGAGGAATCCCACATCGACGACAACACCGCCGGCGGCAACGGCGGCGGCATCGCCAACGGCAACGGCAACAACGACAAGAACAACCACGACCCGCACAGCTACGGCCAGAACAACAACGGCCAGAGCTACGAGCAGAACAGCTACGACAGCAACAGCTACGACAAGGACAAGGACAAGGACAAGGACAAGGACTTCAAGCACGACGACGAAGCCGGCACCGTCGAAATCCTCGGCTCCGTCAAGGGCAAGGACACCGTCCAGAGCACCCTGTCCAACAACCGCGCCGGCAAGAACGGCGGCGGCCTGTTCAGCTCCGGCGGCTTCGTCACCATCACCTTCACCGCCATCACCAGCAACACCGCCTGCGAGAACGGCGGCGGCATCTACGCCGAGAACACCGCCCTCAAGCTCGACCACGTCCACGTCGCCAAGAACCACGCCGACGGAAACGGCGGCGGCATCGTCAACACCGGCGGCAAGGACAGGAAGAAGGACTGGTCCTCCAACGGCGGCGACAACGAGGAGCGCGACAACAAGCAGCGCGACAACAAGGAGTCGGACGCCACCGCCACCATCTCCGACAGCACCATCGTCGACAACACCGCCAACCGCTTCGGCGGCGGCATCTTCAACGGCGAATGGCTCGTCAAGGTCGAAGACGGCTTCACCGAGCGCAACGACAGGGACAAGGACGACAACGCCACCCTCACCCTGCGCGACACCGAAATCAAGAACAACACCGCCCTCAACGGCGGCGGCATCTTCAACAACAAGGGCAAGGTCACCCTGACCAAGACCCGCGTCACCAAGAACACCGCCACCGACACCGGCAAGCTGCACCGCGTCGCCGGCGGCATCCTCAACAACGAGGGCAAGGTCAAGCTCGACGACAAGTCCACCATCACCAACAACGACCCCACCAACTGCGCCAACACCGTCAAGGACTGCTTCAACTGAACCACCACATAACCCGGGGAGTCCCTTTCCGCCGCGCCACGGCGGGGAGGGGCTCCCCTGCCCCCCGCGTCACCACCGGCTGGCCCTGCCCCCTTTCGGGCCCTCCGTGGCAGCCGGCGGCCTTACGCCTCCGCGAGCCCTCTTCGCCAGGCGGACGCCCTCCCGCCCCTGCGGTGCCCTCTGCGTCCCGCCGCGCCGCCCACCCCCTTATGCGGGTTTTTTTCGCATATGGGCACGAGGCGAAGAACCTTCTCATACGTTGGTCTTCAGCAGCTACAACCGATTTGTAGCGAAGGCCGCCTCGCCGTGGCGAAGCGACCTTGTCAGGTACAAGGAGAGGGCAGAGAGCTCCGATGTCCAACTACCTTCGCAATAACAATGACGCCACCCGCGAGACGACCTCCCCGCTCCGGCGCCGCCGGCTGTGGCTCGCCACCGGCGTCGTGGGCCTGACCGGAGCGGTCAGCCTCGCGGGTGTGGCCTACGCGACCACCGGGGTCACGGGCCCGCACCGGCTCGCCGACGTGAAGTGGTCGACCGCCCAGCTCACCAGTGACGACGCCGAGGGTTCGGACGCCCGGGACGACGAGCACGGCCGGGACGGCAAGGACAAGGACGGGGACAAGGGCAAGGACGGCCGGGACCGTGGTGAGTGGGACGCGGACGGCGGGGACCACGGGAAGGTCCGTGAGGTGCCGTGTGACGACGACGAGCTGGTCGAGGCGCTCGATCTGGCCAACCGGGATCACGGCGGCACGCTGAAGCTGGCCGAGAACTGCACCTACGAGCTGGGCGAGAAGGACCGCAAGTTCGGCGCGGCCCTGCCGGAGATCAAGCAGGACATCACGATCAAGGGCAACGGCTCGACGATCAAGCGCGACGCCGAGGACACCTTCCGGATCTTCCGGGTCGTCGACGGCGGTGAGCTGACCCTGAAGGACCTCACGGTCAAGGGCGGCAACGCCACCGAGTTCAAGTACGGCGGCGGCGGACCCCAGGTCCCGGGTGGGTCGCAGGGCCCCTCCGCGCCGGGCAACGGCGCTCCGGGTGGCGCGCCGGGCAACGGCGCTCCGGGTGGCGCGCCGGGCAACGGCGCTCCGGGTGGCGCTCCGGGCAACGGCGCGCCGATGGCGCCCGCCGCCCAGACCGCGCCGGCCGCTCCGGCCGCCCCGGCCGTCATGGGCGCTCCGACCGGCACCGCGGTGCAGGCCGCGCCGGTCGCGCAGGGCGCCCCGTTGGCCCAGGGTGCGCCCGGGGCCCAGGGTGGGCCGGTGGCGATGGACTCGGGTCCGCAGGGTTCGGGGTCGCAGGGTTCGGGGTCGTGGGACGGCGACAAGGACAAGGACAAGGACAAGAAGGGTGAGGGTGACGGTGGTGCGCTGCTGGTCGAGCGTGGCGGCAGCGCCAACCTGTTCAAGGTCAAGCTGACCCACAACAACGCCGAGAAGAACGGCGGCGCCATCGCCAACTTCGGCCGCGTCCACCTCGAAGACAGCAAGGTCACCGACAACCACGCCCAGGAGGACGGCGGCGGCATCTTCAACCGCGGCGTACTCAAGGTCGTGGAATCCCACATCGACAACAACACCGCCGGCGGCAACGGCGGCGGCATCGCCAACGGCAACGGCGACAACACCAAGCACGACCCGTACGGCCAGAACAGCAGCGAGCAGAACAGCTACGACAAGAACAAGGACAAGAACAAGGACAAGGACAACCGCAAGCACGACGAGGAAGCCGGCACCGTCGAAATCGTCGGCTCCGACCACGGCAAGGACGCCGTCCGCAGCACCCTGTCGGACAACCGCGCCGGCAAGAACGGCGGCGGCCTGTTCAGCTCCGGCGGCTTCGTCACCATCACCTTCACCGCCATCACCGGCAACACCGCCTGCGAGAACGGCGGCGGCATCTACGCCGAGAACACCGCCCTCAAGCTCGACCACGTCCTCGTCGCCAAGAACCACGCCGACGGAAACGGCGGCGGCATCGTCAACACCGGCGGCAAGCACTGGGGCTACCCCAACGACAAGCAGGACGCCACCGCCACCATCTCCGACAGCACCATCGTCGACAACACCGCCAACCGCTTCGGCGGCGGCATCTTCAACGGCGAATGGCTCGTCAAGGTCGAAGACGGCTTCACCGAGCGCAACGGCAAGGACAAGGACGACAACGCCACCCTCACCCTGCGCGACACCGAAATCAAGAACAACACCGCCCTCAACGGCGGCGGCATCTTCAACAACAAGGGCAAGGTCACCCTGACCAAGACCCGCGTCACCAAGAACACCGCCACCGACACCGCCAAGCTCCACCGCGTCGCCGGCGGCATCCTCAACAACGAGGGCAAGGTCAAGCTCGACGACAAGTCCACCATCACCAACAACGACCCCACCAACTGCGCCAACACCGTCGAAGACTGCTTCAACTGAGCAGCGGTCGGCGTACGGATCGACGCACAGGGCCCGGCCCCCTGCCACTTCGTGGCAGGGGGCCGGACCGTCGTCGGTGTCAGTTCTGGACGAAGACCGCCACACTGCGCGCCGGCACGGTGAACGTGCCACCGGCCCGGTCGAAGGACGCCGTCCGGAGCACCGGATCGGCGGAGTTCCGCAACACCGGGTGCAGCGTCACGTCCGCCCCGCGCAGGCCGGTGACGGTCTGCGTCGCCGTGTCCGGGGTGCCGTTGAACACCACGGTCACCGACGTCCACTTCCCACCGAGCCCGCGGGCGTCCAGGGTCATGGTGATCACGCCCGGGGTCTCCCGGTCGCCGGAGAGCGGGAAGGCGACCCGCTTCTGCACCTGGTCAGCGGTGGCCAGCCCGAAGACCGGCGAGGAACGCCGGATGGTGAGCAGCTCGGCGTACCGGGCGTCGGCCAGGTTGATCGCCGCGCAGTCCGGCACGAGCTTCGGGTCGGCCAGCAGCGGCTTGGCGTACGGCCACTTGTCCTTGTTGTCCTGCTCGGGTGGCAGGCCGGCGCCGAAGCCGTTGCCCTGGGCGCAGTCCCACCGGATCTGGTTGAACCAGTCACCGGAGTTGAACGAGTTGCGGTCCAGCGACTTGGAGCGCAGCCGCTCCGAGCCGGCCGTCACGAACCCGGTCCCCTGCCCCATCACCACGGTGCTCAGGGCGAGCACCTGCATGCGGGCCCGGTCCTGCGCCGAGGTCCCCTGCGGCAGCTTGTATGCCAGCGCGTCGTAGAGGATCTCGTTGTCGTGGGCGTCGACGTAGGTGACCGCCTCGCCCGGCGCCGCCGTGTAGCCGGCCGGCGAGCCGTTGTAGTCCACCTGCGCGCCGGTGACGGGCCGGCCGGACGAGTCGGTGAACCGGTAGCCGCGCAGGTTGCCGGCCAGCCCCACCTTGATGAGGTCCTGCTGGTGCAGGAGCCGGGCCTTCTGCTCCGCGGCCGTGCCGTTGACGTCGTCCCCGTTGGGGTCGGTGAAGAGTCCGGACGCGAAGCCCTGGATGCGGGGGTTGCCGTCGAAGGGGCCGCCGCCGCGTACGGCGTCGCGGAGCCGGTCGTTGAAGGTGCCGATGCCGGTGCCGGCCATGTTGGCCTGGGTGGCCTGCACGAACCGGGCGCCGTCGGCGACCTCGCCGAAGTTCCAGCCCTCGCCGTAGAGCAGGATCTTCTTCCCGTCCACCCCGTCGCGGGCCATGGTCAACTTGTCCAGGGCGGCGCGGACGGCCAGGATGTTCGCCTTCGGGTGGTGGCCCATGAGGTCGAAGCGGAAGCCGTCCACCTTGTACGCCTTCGCCCAGGTGACCAGGGAGTCCACCACGAGCTTGCCCATCATGGCGTGCTCAGGAGCGGTGTTGGCGCAGCAGGTCGAGTTGGCGACCGCGCCGTCGTCGAGCAGCCGCTGGTAGTAGCCGGGGACCACCTGGTCGAGCACCGACTTGGGGTCGGTGCCGGCGGCCGAGGTGTGGTTGTAGACGACGTCCATCACCACGCGCAGGCCGGCCTGGTTGATCCCGGCGACCATCTGCCGGAACTCGGTGGTCCGCTTCGCACCGTTCGGGTCGACGGCGTAGCCGCCCTCGGGCACGGTGTAGTGCAGCGGGTCGTACCCCCAGTTGTAGCCGTCCTTCTCGGCCACCGCCGCGACGCACTTCTGCTGCTCGTCGGAGTCCGGCGGCAGCGCGGCCAGGTCGCAGGCGGGCTGGGCCTGGTCGGCCCGCTTCTCGGGGATGGTGGCGAAGTCGAACGCGGGCAGCAGGTGCAGGTAGTTGACCCCGGCGTCGCCGAGCGCCCGGAGGTGCTTCATCCCGGCCGTCTTCGGGTCGGTGAAGGCCAGGTAGGTGCCCCGCTGCTCGGCCGGCACGGTGCTGTCGGCGATGGAGAAGTCGCGGACCGACAGCTCCTGGATCTGCGCCTTCGCCGACGGCACGGCCGCCGGCTTGCGCAGGTTCACCCAGCCGGCCGGGGCCAGCGCCGGGTCGGCCAGGTCGACGATCTGGCTGTGCGTCGAGCCCGGCGTGAGCGCCAGCGAGTAGGGGTCGGTCACCGCGGCGGTGACCACCTTCTGCGCAGCCGGCTGCCACGCCTCGACCTGGTAGCGGTAGTACTTCCCGGTCCAGCCCTTCGTGCCGCGCACCGACCAGACGCCGGTGGTGTCGTCGCGTCTCATCGACACGGTGGCCGGCTGGGCCGTCGGCGAGTCGAAGAGCTGGAGCGCGACCTTCCGGGCGGTCGGCGCCCAGACGGCCAGGGTGGGCACCGTGCCGGCGAACGTCGGGCCGAGCTTCGCGCCGGTCGCGGCCCGGTAGACGTCGTCGAGCACGCCGGGGATCTGCACCCCGGTGGCGCCGAGCAGGTGGCCCTCGGCGTCCCGCTCGGTCACCACGAGCTGGCCGCGCAGCGCCGCGGGCACCTTGGCCAGGTCGGCGCGGTCCAGCGTGAACGCGCGATGGGCCCAGAGCTGCGGGTACGCCTGCCGTTGCGCCTCGGTCAGCCCGTTGCGCGCCGCCCGCAGCGGCAGGGTGGTGTACGTCCCGGTCAGCTCGCCGTCGGCGATCGCGAGCCCGCCGGCCGGGGCGGCCACGAGGGCGTACCGCTTGCCGTCGGTCGGCCCGGTCTGCCAGGCCACGGTGGACCGGTCGATCCACTGCGCCTTCTGCTTGGTGATGTCGAGGTCCTTCGCGACGCCGGACGAGGTGGGCGGCAGCAGCCGGCCCTTGACCCCGGCCAGCAGCCAGATCTCGTGGCCGGCGGTGGTGAGGTCGAGCCGCTGGTCGTCCGGCTGGTCCTTCTCGTCGCCCTTGTGCAGGATGTAGTTCAGCCCGGTCGCGCCCGCGGCGAGCGGCACCCGGAAGACGGCGCCGTACGCGTCGATCTTCTCCGGCTTGAGGGGGTTGCCCCAGTCGGTCGGGTTGGCGGCGCCGTCCCAGAGGTGCAGGCCCCAACCGTCGTAGTTGCCGTCGGCCTTGCGCCAGTGGATGACCGCGGTGTTCTGGTCGACCGGCGGGTCGGGCTCGCCGGTGGCGGCCTGCCGGGTCGGGTAGAGGGCGGGGTCGCCCTGCTTGACCCAGACCTCGCCGGTCTGCGTCACGTCGATGGTGCGGTCGTTGGCGACGTCCTTGTTCCCGTCCTTGTCGACCACGAGGAAGCCGACCGACTTCGCGCCCGGCTTCAGTTTGACCCAGGCGAACCGGCCGTAGGAGTCCTCACCCGCGAACGGCTGCCCCGTGGGCCACTCGGTCTGGTACGCCGGGTCGATGTCGCCCCAGGCGTAGAGACCCCAGTCGGCGTACCCTCCGGCCGGACGCTGGTAGTGCACGACCGCCCAGTCCCGGGACGCGCTCTGCGCCGGGGTGCCGACGACGCCGGTGGTACGCGCGGCGGCCACGCGGCCCTTGCCGTCGCGGACCACGGCCTTGTACTCGACAGTCGTCCCGCCGGCCAGGCCGGTCAGGTCGTGGTGGACGGTGTACGGCGCCTTGTGCGCACTTCCCAGCAGGGTCCACCTGCCGCCCGGCACCCGGGCCGCGAAGGTGACGGTGGCCAGGGGGTCGCCGGTGACCTGCGCGGTCACGGCCGTCCTGGCGGCGACCGGGGCGTCGCCCGGCTCGGTGAGGGTGATCGTCGGGGTGGTCCCGGCCGGCGGGATCGCCCGGTCGGCCCTGAGCACCACGGCCGACATCGCCGGCACGGTCACGCCCAGCTTGCCGTCGGCGCCGGCGGCCGCGGTGGCGGCGCCGCCGTAGACGCCGGTGAAGGTGGCGCCGGCCGACCAGGTGTCCACGGTGACAGTCTGCGCGGTCGCGGCGTTGTTCACCGCGACGACGTACTCGGTGCGGTCCTTCGGGAGGACGCGGGAGAAGGCGAAGACGCCCGGGCCGTCCGCCGCGTACCGGGTGACCTGGATGCCGTCGCGCAGCGCGGGGTGGGCCTGCCGCAGCTTGCCCAGCTCGGCGATGGTCCGGTAGAGCGGGTGGGTGGTGTCGTACTGGTCCCTCGCGTGGGTGCGGGTGGTGCCGATCAGGTCGTCGTCGAGGTAGTCGGCCGTGCGGCTGGCGAACATGTCCTGCCGGGCGTCCTTGTCCCCGCCGGGGCCGGTGAAGCCCTGCTCGTCACCGGAGTAGACCACGGGCTGGCCGCGGGTGAGGAACATCAGCTGGTGGGCGAGCTGGTCGCGGCGGAGCTGGCTGGCGTCGTCACCGCCGGCGGCCGCGACGAACGAGCCGATCCGGCCCATGTCGTGGTTGCCGAGGAAGGTGGTCAGCCGGTTGGCGTCGGTGTCGCGCGCGGCGTAGAGGTCGTCCTTGGCGTACACGTCCGCCAGCGCCCGGGCCGAGCCGTCCGCGGCGGCGTAGCCCCGCGCGGCCTCCTGGAAGGAGAAGTCGAGGGTGGCGGGCAGGCCGCCCTGCCGCACGTAGGTCGACTCGACCTCCTGGTCGGCGCTGTAGACCTCGCCGAACATGAAGAAGTCCGGCTTGCCGGCCTTGGCGGCGGCGGCGTCGATGCCGCGGGTGAACTGCGGCCAGAAGTCGAGGTTGGCATGCTTGACCGTGTCGAGGCGGAAGCCGTCGACGCCCGCCTTGCCGATCCACTGCGCGTAGATGTCGGTCATGCCCCGGACCACCTCGGGGCGCTCGGTCCAGAGGTCGTCGAGGCCGAAGAAGTCGCCGTACTCGCTGTTCTCACCGGCGAAGGTGGAGTCGCCCCGGTTGTGGTACATGGTCGGGTCGTTCAGCCAGGCCGGCACCTTGACCTTGGCGTCCGCGGCGGTGGCGAAGGTCGGGGTGTACGGGAACGACGTGCTGTCGACGCGCGGGAACGCCCGGGTGCCGTCGGCGTAGTTGCGGTCCTCGAAGGCCCGGCCCTGCGCGTCGGTGTAGGGGGACGTCTTCTTGTCGACGTAGCCGTACCGGTCCTCGGCGTACCGGATGACGTCCGCGGTGTGGTTGGCGATGATGTCCAGGTAGACCTTGATGCCCCGCTGGTGGGCGCGGTCGACGAGCTTCTTCAGTTCGGCGTTGGTGCCGAAGTGTGGGTCGACCTGGGTGAAGTCGGTGATCCAGTAGCCGTGGTAGCCGGCGGAGGCGTCCGCGCCGGTGCCCTGCACGGGTCGGTTCTTGAAGATCGGGGCGAGCCAGATGGCGGTGGTGCCGAGGCCCTGGATGTAGTCCATCCGGTCGATGACCCCCTTGAGGTCACCGCCGTGGTAGAAGCCCTTGTCCGCCGGGTCCAGGCCGGTGCGGAGCCGGTCACCGGTCAGCCCGCCGGTGTCGTTGCGCTTGTCGCCGTTGGCGAAGCGGTCCGGCAGGACGAAGTAGAACTGCTCGGCTTTGGCGGCACTGCTGCCGGCTTTGAGCAGCGCCTCGGCGGACGGCTCCCGGCTCCACTGCGCGGCGCCCGCGGCCGCCAGCACGTCCGGGGTGGCGGGCCGCTCGCTGCCGTCGGCACCCACCTGGTGGAGGGCCACCGGCACGCCGACGAGGGTGAGCACGAGGGAGGTGGCCAGGGCGGCCAGTGCCTTGCGAGATATCGGCGGGGGTTTCATCGACGGCCTTTCTCTGGTCGCTGATTCGCCCGCACGCTAGCCCTCGCCGAAACATTCTGCAATACCTTGCAAACCAAGTCGCAACAAAGCAGCCATCTTGCGAAACACGGCAGCGCACGCCGCGCCGGGCGTGAACCGAGGCGATGGGTCAGAGGCCGGAACAGGCGGCGCCGTCGACCGCGCAGCTCGACGGCCGGGTCGTCCCCGTCCGCTCGAAGTGGAACTGCAGCGCCACCGACGCCCCGGGCGCCAGGTCGACACCGCTGCGATAGGTGAGGACACCGTCGGTGAACCGGCCGCTGCCCTGTTCGGCACCGCTCACCCAGGCGGCCACGAGACGGCCCCGGGGGAAGGCAATTCGCACCGTCCAGCCCCGCGCCGTGCCGGCGGTGTTGACCAGGCGCACCTCGCCGACGAAGCCGCCGTCGAAGCTGCTCACCACGCCGTACCGGCCGGTGACCGGAGCCGGGGCCGGGGCGGGCGGCGGCGGCGCCGGCCGGCTGCCGGTGCCGCCCGCGCTGGGCGACGGGCGCGGCGTCGGCCGGGCGGGAAGCACGGTGGACCGGGGAGACAGCCCGGGCACCACCGGCCCGGCGGCGGACGCGGGCGGCCGGGTGGTCCCAGCCGGCGCGGTGGGCGTGCTGACCGCCACCTGGGGCAGCGACATCGTCGGGTCCGGCGGCGGGGCCTCGGCGAACGTCCGCCGCCCGCGCACCGAGCCCAGCGCCACGACCAGCAGCACCACCATGACGATCACGCCGATCGAGACGACGATCCAGGGCGACGAGGTGATGGCGGCGCCGGGTGACGGGCGTGCGCGTCGCGTGCCGGGCATGGCCCCTCCCCCCTGTCGGTCTCGTCGGGGAGCGTAGCGACCGGGGGAAGTGCCGGAAAGCGCGCGGTCCACAACGGGTGATCACGCGCCGCGGATCAGGTCCGTCGCCACGGCCCGCACCCGACACGTCGCACCGCGTCGTCGGCTACGCTGTCCGGGCTCGGCGATGGGAACTCCTCAATGGCTCGAATTCGGGCGAGGTCGCATACATCCGCCCGCACTGTCCATCATGGAGAGCTGCTCGACGGGCACATGCCCCGACAACCCCTCCCCCACTCGGAGCAGCTCCATGCAGATTGCCAGCGCACCAACCGGGCTCATCCGCAAGTCCCTCGGCACCGGCGCCCTGTTGGTGTTCAGCGCGACCGCCTCCTCCCCGATGGCCGTGCTCGCCGGCGCGATCGTCGCCACGTACGCCTCGACCGGCGTCACCGGCACACCGCTCGGCTTCCTCGTGATCGCCGCCGCGTTGCTCTTCTTCTCCGTCGGCTACCTGGCGATGGCCCGCTACGTCTCCAGCGCCGGAGTCTTCTACGCGGCTCTGGCGGCCGGCTTCGGACGGTTCTGGGGCGTGGTCGCCGCACCCGTCGTGCTGCTCGGCTACAACGCCATCCAGATCTGCCTGTACGGGCTGCTCGGCGCGGTGGTCAGCGACAGCCTGGGCGGCCCGTGGTGGGCCTGGGCCCTGGCCGCCTGGGCCGGGGTCGCCCTGGTCGGCGTCCTGAAGGCGCGGATCAGCGTCGGCCTGCTGGGCGCGGTGCTGGCCGCCGAGGTCGTGGTGATCCTGCTCTTCGTGCTCACCTCGTTCACCCATCCGGCCGGCGGCTCGGTGAGCTTCGCGCCGCTGGCGCCCGGCAACCTGCTGGTCCCCGGCATCGGCGGTGTGGTCGCCTTCTGCGCGGCCTCGTTCGTGGGCTACGAGTCGGCCGCCGTCTACTCCGAGGAGGCCCGGTCGCCGCAGGCCGTGTCCCGGGCGGCCTACTCGGCGCTGATCCTGCTGGGCGTCCTCTACGCGCTCGCCGCGTGGGCCATGGCCGTGGCCGTCGGGCCCGACCAGGTCGTCGATCGGTCCCGCGACCCGGGCGCCGGGCTGCCGTTCTCGATCCTGGAGGCGCACGTCAGCCCCGTGCTCGGCGGCGTCGCGACGATCCTGGTGGTGACCAGCGTGTTCGCCGCGATGGTGAGCTTCCACAACTCGATCGCCCGGTACGCCTTCAGCCTGGGCCGGGAGCGGGTGCTGCCGGCGGTGTTCGAGCGGGTCGGCCGGGGCGGCGCGCCGGTCGCCGGGTCGGTGCTCCAGTCGGCGATCGCCCTGCCGGCCGTCCTGGTCTTCGCGCTGACCGGGGCCGACCCGGTCGCCACCATGTTCAGCTGGCTCTCCGGCGTCGCCGCCATCGCGGTGCTGCTCATGATGGCGGTCACCTCGGTCGCCACGATCGCCTTCTTCCGCAGGGGCGGCGGCAGCCTGGAGAGCGCGTGGCAGCGTACGGTCGCGCCGGCCATCGGGGCCGCACTGGTCGGCGCGGCCCTGCTCACCACCCTGGTGAACCTCTCCGCCGTGCTCGGGGCGCCCGCCGACTCCACGACGACGTGGTGGGTCCCCGGCGCGGTGGCGGCCGCCGCGGCCGTGGGGCTGGTCTGGGCGACCGTCCTCCGGGCCACCCGCCCCGAGGTGCTGGAGAACGTCGGGCAGGGCCAACGGCGCCCGCTCGCGGTGATCGAGCAGGACCTGGTCGGCCGTTCCCTGTAGGACACCCCGGACGCCGCCACGGCCCGCCCGGGAAGTCCGGGGCGGGCCGTCGGCGGCTCAGCGGCGGCGCCGGCCGCCGGTGGCGGCGACCGCCGCCGCCTTGCGCTCCTGACCGGCCCGCACCAGCCGGTTGAGGTGCCGCAACGCGCGCCAGGCCGGGTCGACCTGCTGCTCCGGGGTGAGCGGGAGCCAACAGCGGACCTCCACGCCCCCGCCGCTGAAGTGCGGGCAGGTGGAGTGCACCTCGACCTGCTCGTGCGCCCGCGCCGGCCGCTCGACCACCAGCAGGTGGTCGTCGAACATCACCACCAGGTTCCGGCCCGGAATGCCCATCCCGCCGGCGCCGGGCGACTGGGCGCCGGCCAAGCTGCCGCTGCCGAGCAGGGTCGACACCGAGACCCCGACGTAGCGGGCCTCGGCGGGCATCGGCTCGCCGGCCTGGGTCATCTGGGCCACCGGGTCGAAGACCCCGTCCCCGGCCAGGTAGCCCTCGGCGATCTCGCACAGCTCGGCGAGCAGCGACGGGAGGTCCTGCACCTCGTCGCCGTCCCGGAACAAGCGGGAGGCCGCCCTGATCTCGTAGTAGGGCCGGCGCGGGTCGGCGAACCGGGGATCCAGGCTGGCGTAGAGGAAGACGAGCGCGTGCGGCCCGACCGGGCTGGTGCGGCGCAGGTCCCAGTAGTGCGAGGCGTGCAGGGCGTTCGCGTACTGCACGCGGTGCACCACGGCCTGCCGGATCTGGTGGTGGACCGCCTGGTTCGCGTAGCCGTCGATCGTCGGCGCGGACGCGTCGCCCGGCGACCAGCTCGCCGGGGCCGGTCGGGCGGTGGCGTACCCCGCCGTGTCCGGGGCGTGGTAGTCCCGGGATGTGGCCGGGTAGGCCGGCACGGGGGCACCGCGATCCGGGGCCGCCGTGGCGCCCAGCCCGGAGATCCGGGCCGCCCGGCCCGCACCGGGCGCCTCCGGCGGGGCGAACCGGGCGGCGCCGACACGGCCGGCGGTCGGGGCGCCGGGGGCGCGGAACGGTGGGGCGGGCGGGTACGGCGGCCGGTCGGCCGTGCCGCCGTTCCAGGTGTCCTCACGGGGCGGGCGCGGCAACGGTGACCGGTGGTCCTGCGACACGTGGCAGCTCCTGGCTGACGGGAATGAGCCCGGCCGATGATTTCACTGAGTACACGCGTTATCAACTGTCCGCAAGCATTTGGGCACCCGGTCCGCTGACTGATCACTCAGTCTGAGGCGGCGTCCACCGTGGTCGGATGTGGCGGCACGAGCACGCCTTCACGGTCGTCTTCCCCACCCCGCCCCCCGACCGTGACGGCGAAGTGGGTGCTGGCCAGCAGCGCCGGCCGCGTTCAGGCGGTGCGGATGACGGTGCAGATGGCCGGGCCGTCGTCGGTGGCCCGCAGCAGGTAGCGGTAGCGCTCGCCGGGCACCGACCGGCCCTGGCTGTCCAGGAACTCCCAGCGCACCGCCACCTCGCTGAGCAGCGCGGAGACCTGCTGCACGTCCTCGATCAGCGCGTGGGCGGCGACCAGTTCCCGCTCCTGGTAGTCGGGGGCGGCGCCGACGAAGCTGAGCGCCACGGCGGCCGGCGAGGCGAACGAGAAGCTGTACGTGTCGGCGACCACCAGCCCCGGCAGCGCGTAGCAGCCGGCGATGGCGGGCACGTCGGCGGTGGTCAGCGCCACGCCGTACCGGTCGAAGAAGTCGGCGAGCGTGTCGAGGTCCGTGGAAGCCGTCACGCCCGTCTCCATTGCCGGACGGCGGGCCCGGCAAACCTGGTCAGCGGGGTGGGATGTGTACCTCGATCTCCGCCCCGAGCTGGGCGCCGCCCGCGAGGTCGAGGTCGTCGCCGCTCCAGAACCGCCCCGGGTCGTACCAGTTGGGCCGGCGGCCCGCGGGCAGCAACCCCATCGCCTCGTAGGTCACGGCCACCACCTCCGCGCAGTACGCGGTCTCCAGCGCCCGATCGCGGACCGGCACACCGCCACCGTCGGCCCTGGAGGGTCGGCCGGGACGCAGGTTCGGCACCCGGCCGCGCGCCCAGCGCCAGGCGAGCTGCGCCGTGGACGGGAACGGCGTGCCGTCGAGGCGGGCCACCGTCCGCAGCACCGCCTCCTCCATCGTGGTGTCCGCCGGCGGTTCGAGCTGGCGCAGCCAGGCCCGCTGGCCGTACCGATTGGCCCACACGCAGACCGCGTCCCGCAGGTCGTGCAGCTGCACGCCGCGCTGGTGGGTGCCGGTCCACAGGTCCGGCAACGAGCGGCCCAGCTCGGCGTGCCACATCAGCGGCGGCATGTCGTCCAGCACCACGGCCATGCCCACGTGGTTGACTGGGCTGTTCGTAGTGAGCTGGATGGCGCGGTCCGGCACGCTGCGCCCGCGGAAGACCCACAGGTCGCCGGTGCGGGTCAGCTCCACCGCCTCGTCCAGGCTGATGCTCATGGAGGATCACCCTATGCCGAAGCGGCAACGGATGCGGTGGTGGAAGCTGCTCGGCCTGGCCGGCCTCGCCGGTGTGGCGGCGACCGGTGTGGTCGTGGCCCGGGCGGAACGGCGGCGCCGGGCGTACACCCCGGAGGAGATCCGGGACCGGCTGCGCGAGCGGCACGCGAAGGCCGGCGACCGGCCCTCCTGACCCACCGCTGGCTCACCGGTCGCTGCGGCGCACCGCCTCGTCCAGGGCCTCCGGGGTACGACCGACCAGCGCGCTGCCGTCGTCCAGCAGCAGGATTGGGCGCTGGATCAGCTCGGGGTGCGCGACCATCGCGGCCACCCAGCGCGGCTCCGTGGCGTCGTCGCGGGGCCAGTCCGCCATGCCCAGCGCGGTCGCGGCCGGCTCGCCGGTGCGGCAGATGTCCCACGCCCGGGCGTCCAGCCGGCGCAGCACCTCGGTCAACTCCGCCGTGCTCGGCGGCTCCGCCAGGTACGCCCGCAGCCGGTAGGGCACCCGCGCCTCGTCCAGGGACGCACGGGCGGTGGCGCACTTCGAGCAGGACGGGTTGTTCCAGATCTCCATGCCCGACATGGTGGCACGCCCCCACCCGCGTTGATCAAGAAGTTTGCGTCGGGATTCGGCCGGAACGCGACGCAAACCTCTTGATCAACCCCGCTGGGAAGTCTCCAAGATCGGCGCCGGGGACTTGCGTGCCCTGGGATGGGTGTCCGTTTTGCGCCGAACAGTTGCGCCGAGGTGTCCGGTTTCGGGCGGTTGTCGCGGGTGGTCGGCGCCACCGTCGGGGCGGAATCATGGCGGGGGCGGGGTCGTTGTACATGGCAGACCGCGGAGCAGCCCGCCCCCGAGCGAGCCAGCCCCGGTCGGAATGACCGGCCCCCGCCGGTCGTTACATACCCCGGACCGCGCACCACTGGTCCGCGCCGGCCAGTCAGGGA
>NZ_JBEXGL010000016.1:0-36733 GCF_040607315.1 Micromonospora sp. NPDC005305
CGGGCCGGCGCCGCGGCGGCGCGGGCTCGTCGTCGTCGAACGGCTCGCGCGCCGGTCGGGCGGAGACGGTCCGCACCACACCGGTCCGGCCACCGCCCGCGGTTTCCCGGCGGCCGGCGCGGGTCGCCCCGGTCCGGCCGCCGTCGAGCACCTGCAGCGCCGGGCGGAACGGATCGCCGGAGCGGCTGCTGCGCGGGGTACGCCGTTGCTCGGCGCCCCCGCCGGCGCGCGCGGCGCCGCCGCCCTCCCGGATGGTCCGGCCCCGCGGGGTGTACGCCCGGGCGTCGGAGATCCCGCCGACGCCCGGCTCGCGGTGCTCCGCGCCCCGCGACGAGCCGCGCCGGGAGCCCGTGGCGTCCCGGCGCGGTTCATCCGATCTCGGCGGCACTGCTCAGCCTCCGTTGCCCTGCTGGCTGGTGATCGCCGGCGCGCCCTCCACGGGGTGCGGGACGCCGATCACCTTCCCGTCCGGCAGCCGGATGTAGGCCAGCTCGTCGGAGTCGACCAGGCCCAGCTTGCGGGCGTTGGCCGTCAGGTTGCCGGGCGCCTTCTGGTCGGCGATCTCCTTCTCCAGCTGCTGCTGGTCGACGTCGAGCTTGGCCTGCTGCTGCTGGAGCTTCTCCAGCTTGAAGGCGTTCTCGTTGATCTTGGTGTTGACCGCCAGGATGCCGAGCACCCCGCCGACCACGAGCACCAGGATCAGCCCGACGAACGGCGCCCGCGGCACGCGGACCGGCGGCGGCGGGGCGACCCGCAGCCGCGGCGTGGTGCCGCCGGTGGCCGCGGTGCGCTCGGCCGGCCGCAGCGCGGCGCTGCCCTGGGTGGGGAACTCGCGCGCCCCCCGGGCGCGAGTCTCCCCCCGGCGGTCGGGCCGGTCGGCCGCCACCGTCGACGTGGTGCCGCGCGGGGCACGCTGCGCCGCGGTCCGGCCCCCCGACCGCGGTGCGCGCTGCCCGATGCCGGTGTCCCGGCCGTCGCGCTGGTTGACGTTCATGTCCCCTCCCCCTCTTCGTCCGTCCCGTTCCCATCCCCCGGCGCCGACCGCGGGTCCGTTTCGGACCCCGGTGACCCCGTCCCCGGTTGGTGCATCGCCTTCACCCGGCGGCGGTACCGTTCGCGGTCGGTACGCCCCTGCCGGGCCGCCTCCGGGTCGAGCCGTTCCGCGGCCCGCAGCCGCACCGAGGCGGCCCGCGGGTTCGCCGCGACCTCGGCCTCCCCGGGCAGCTCCGCGCCCCGGCTGAGCAGCCGGAACGTCGGACCCGACCCGGGCAGTTCGACCGGGAGGTCGACCGGGCCCTTGCTGCGGACCCGGTCGGCGAGCGCGTGCTTGGTGAGCCGGTCCTCCAGCGAGTGGTAGGACAGGACCACCATGCGGCCGCCCACGGTGAGCTCGTCCAGAGCGGCCGGCAGCGCCGTCTCCAGCGCTGCCAGCTCTCTGTTTACCTCGATCCGTAAAGCCTGAAACGTTCTCTTTGCCGGGTGTCCCCCGGTTCGTCGGGCTGGCGCCGGAATGCTCTCCCGGACCAGCTCGGCCAGTCGGGCCGACGAGGTGATCGGCGCGCGCTCGCGCTCCCGGATGATCGCCGAGGCGATCCGCCCGGCGAACTTCTCCTCGCCGTACACCCGCAGCACCCGGGCCAGGTCCGGGTGGGAGTAGGTGTTGACCACCTCCTCGGCGGTCACCCCCCGGGTCTGGTCCATCCGCATGTCCAGCGGCGCGTCCTGCGCGTAGGCGAACCCGCGGTCGGGCGCATCCAGTTGCAGGGACGAGACGCCGAGGTCGAACAGGATCCCGTCGATCGCCGGGTAGCCCAGCCGGTCGAGCACCTCGGGCAGCTCGTCGTAGACGGCGTGCTCCAGGTGGATCCGGTCGGCGAACCGGGCCAGCCGGACCCGCGCGTGGGCGAGGGCCTCGGTGTCCCGGTCCAGGCCGATCAGCACCGTGTCCGGGTGCGCCTCGAGCACCGCCTCGGCGTGCCCGGCCAGGCCGAGCGTGGCGTCGACGTGGACGGTGCGGCCCGGCCGGCCCAGCGCGGGGGCCAGCAACTCGAGGCACCGCTCGAGCAGCACCGGCACGTGCGTGCCGCGTAGCTCCCCCATCTCGACCCCCACTGGTTGAATCCCGCTTCCGTCCCTGTGTCCGTCGTCGTCACGGCGCCTCGCCATACCGCCAGATCCCCATCCGCTCCCGCCCGCCGGAGGCCGCGGCCCTCCGTATCGGATCGTGCGCCTGGCACCGGGGAAGGGGTGCCAGGAACTCGAAAGCGGGTGGAGATCTCGCAGTACGTCGGGCGCCGTCACGCCCTACAGACCGCCGGGCAGCACCCCCTCCTCGATGTCGGCGAAGTCGTCTTCGCTCTCCGCGAGGTAGGCCTCCCAGGCCGCCCTGTCCCAGATCTCCACCCGGGTGCTCGCCCCGATCACGACCAGGTCGCGGTCGAGCGCGGCGTACGACCGGAGATGCCCGGGGATGGTGACCCGTCCCTGCTTGTCCGGCACCTCGTCGTGCGCGCTCGCGAAGAAGACCCGGCTGTAGGCCCGGGCCGCCTTGCTCGTCATCGGCTGCGCGCGCAACTGGTCGGCGATCCGCTGGAACTCGGGCATCGGGAAGACGTAGAGGCAGCGCTCCTGCCCTTTGGTGATCACGACACCCCCCGCCAGCTCGTCCCGGAACTTCGCCGGAAGGATCAGCCGGCCTTTGTCGTCCAGGCGCGGAGTGTGGGTGCCGAGGAACATCGGCCCAACCCCCTCGCCCTGAGCGGCGTTCGCGGCGCCGCTGACCCCCCGGGCCGGTGTGGCCCTCCCGGCCTCACCATCGCGCCCCACTCTACTCCACTTCCCTCCACCCGCAACCAGAAACGCCCGCGTGGCGCGGCGTTTGCGCGCGCAAAACAGCACGTCAACGGGGGTGGGGCGGAGTGGAGGGGCGCGGCGCGCCCCGAGGGCGGTCCGCTTCCCGACATTGATCGACTCCGTCCGGCGGAGCGCGCGCTGGCCGTCCGCCGGAGGTCCCCGGCCGAACGGATCGCCGTCGGCGGCGATCTGGGGGGCCCGGTGGTCCGGTAACCTCGCTCGGGTGACGGACGCGAAGATGCCCCTGCGGGCAAAGGTGGCCAGCTCCGTGTCGCGGACCGCCGCGGCGCTGTCGCGGGCGGCGGGCCGTGGCGACGGCTCGGTCATCGGCGGCTGGATCGGCCTCAAGATCGACCCGGACCTGCTCGCCCACCTCGCGACCGGGCGCGCCATCGCCCTGGTGTCCGGGACCAACGGCAAGACCACCACGACCCGGCTCACCGCCGCCGCCGTGGGCGTGCTCGGCCGGGTCGCCACCAACTCCTTCGGCGCCAACATGCCCACCGGGCACACCTCGGCGCTGGCCAAGGCCGGCAGCACCCCCTACGCGGTGCTCGAGGTGGACGAGCACTACCTCGCCCAGGTGCTGGAGGCCACCGAGCCGCACGTCGTGGCGCTGCTCAACCTCTCCCGCGACCAGCTCGACCGGGCCAAGGAGGTCGCCATGATGGCGCAGCTCTGGCGCGCCGCGCTGGTCCGGCACACCGACGTGCGGGTGGTCGCCAACGCCGACGACCCGATGGTGGTGTGGGCCGCCACCCCGCCGGCCGACCCGGCCCAGGGCCACGTCCCGCCGCACGTCACCTGGTTCAGTGCCGGCCAGCGCTGGCACGACGACTCCTGGGTCTGCCCCGAGTGCGGCTCCACCATCCAGCGCTCCGGTGAGCAGTGGTGGTGCACCGGCTGCCCGCTGCGCCGCCCCCAGCCGCAGTGGACCGTCGAGGACGACGGGGTGCTCGACCCCACCGGCGCCTGGCACAAGGTGCAGCTCCAGCTCCCCGGCAAGGTCAACCTTGGCAACGCGGCCACCGCCCTGGCGGTCGCCGCCGAGTTCGGGGTACGCCCCGTCGACGCGGTCTCCCGGCTCGGCTCGGTCACCTCGGTGGCCGGCCGCTACGCCCAGGTCGACCGGGACGGGCGCAACATCCGGCTGCTGCTGGCCAAGAACCCGGCCAGCTGGCTGGAGGCGTTCGACATGGCCGACGTCGCACCGACACTGCTCTCCATCAACGCGCGCGACCCCGACGGGATGGACACCTCCTGGCTCTTCGACGTCGACTTCTCCCCGCTGGGCGGCCGGCAGGTGCTGATCACCGGCGACCGGGCGTACGACCTGGCGGTCCGGCTCGACGTCAACGGCGTGCCGTTCCAGCACGTCCGGACCTTCGACGACGCGGTCCGTGCCGTGCCGCCGGGCCGGCTGGAGGTCATCGCCAACTACACCGCCTTCCAGGACATCCGAGCGGAGCTGGACCGTGTCAACTGAGAGCCTGCGCATCGTCTGGATCTATCCCGACCTGCTGTCCACCTACGGCGACCGGGGCAACGCGCTGATCCTGGCCCGCCGGGCCCAGCTGCGCGGAATGCCGGTCGAGGTGCTGGAGGTCCGCTCCGACCAGCGGCTGCCCGCCACCGCCGACATCTACCTGGTCGGCGGCGGCGAGGACGGCCCGCAGGCGCTGGGCGCGCAGCGGCTGATCGCCGACGGCGGCCTGCACCGGGCGGTGGCCCAGGGCTCGGTGGTGTTCGGCGTCTGCGCCGGCTACCAGCTGCTGGGCACCTCCTTCTTCGCCAAGGGCACCCGGTGCGCCGGGCTGGAGCTGCTCGACATCTCCTCCGACCGCGGTCCCACCCGGGCGGTCGGCGAGCTGGCCGGCGAGGTCGACCCGCGGCTGGGCATCCCCTACCTGACCGGGTTCGAGAACCACGGCGGGCGGACCCACCTCGGCCCCGGCGTGTCGCCGCTGGCCCGGGTGACCGCCGGGGTCGGCAACGACGGCGCTACCGAGGGCGCCTGGCGCGGCAAGCTGCTCGGCACCTACTCGCACGGCCCGGCGCTGGCCCGCAACCCCGCCCTGGCCGACCTGCTGCTGCGCTGGGCGACCGGCGTCCACCAGCTTCCCCCGCTCGACGACACCTGGGCGGACCGGCTCCGGTCCGAGCGCCGCGCCGCGGTGGCCGCCGCCGCGAGGGCATGATCGGCGCCGCCCGACCGTGGCGGCGACGAACCGGCCGGCTCGTCCGGTTGCTCCGGCAGCAGTCGGCGCGCCGGTTCGCACTGCTGCTCCTGCTGCTCGCCGGGTGCGGGGTCACGCTGCTGCTGGTCCCCCACCCGGACCCGGGTGACCTGCCCCGGCTGGCCGACTCGCTCGGCGCGTACGCGCCGGTCGCCGCCATCGTGGGCGGCGCGCTGCTGCTCGTGGCGCTGGTCCCGCGAACCTTCGTCACGCTGGCCGCCGGGGCGATCTTCGGCCCGGTGCAGGGCGCCGCGTACGCCCTCGGCGCGGCGCTGCTCGCGGCGGCCCTCGGCTTCGCGGTCGGCCGCCTGCTGGGCCGGCAGTTCGTCGCCGAGCGGATCCGTGGCCGGCTGGCCCGGCTGGACGGCTGGTTCGCCCGGCAGAGCGTGTTCGGCGTGATGACCGTCCGGCTGCTGCCGATCGCCGGGTTCGGGCTGGTCAGCTACGGCTACGGCACCACCGGGGCCCGGCTGCTGCCGTTCCTGGCCGGCAGCGTGATCGCCGCCGCCCCCACCGCCATCGGCTACGCGGCCATCGGCGCGGCGGTCAGCTCCCCCGGCTCGATCAACTGGTACGCCGCCGCCCCGGCCAGCCTCGGTCTGATCGCCAGCGTGCTCATCATCCACCGCTGGTGGCGCGCGGAGCGGCACCGCCGGCTGGGCCCGAGCTGAGATGGCCGCCGCGGAGGAGCGGCTGCCCGGCGGCTTCGTCACCGAGGTGGTCCGGATCGGCGACACCGTACGCCGCACTCCCGGGGCCCGGGCCGGCCACGTGCCGGCCCTGCTGCGGCACCTGGCCACGACCGCGCCCGGCCTGGCGCCGCGCTACCTCGGGGTGGACGAGCAGGGCCGGCAGGTGCTGACCCACCTCGCCGGGCGGGTGCCCTGGCGGGACCGGGAGGATCCGGCCTTCTTCGCCGACCCGGCCCTCACGCGGCTGGCCGAGCTGATCCGGGCGCTGCACGACGCCTGCGCCGGGACCCCGCTGGCCGGCGAGGCCGAGACGGTCTGCCACCGGGACCTGTCGCCGAAGAACACCGTCTACCGGGACGCGCCGGCCGGGCCGCTGCCGGTGGCGTTCCTGGACTGGGACCTGGCCGGGCCGGGCCGGCGGATCGAGGACGTGGCCTTCGCCGGCTGGCACTGGGCCGCGCTGGGCGGCGACGCCGACCCGGCCGAGCTGGCCCGGCGCTGCCGGCTGCTGTGCGACGCCTACGAGGCGGCGGCCCCCGGGGTGTCCCTGCCCCGGCACGAGTTGGTCGCCGTCATGCTCGACCAGCTCGACGGCACCTGGCGGGGCATCGACGCCGGCGCCGACCGGGACGAGCCGGGCATGCGCCGGCTCCGCGCGGCGGGCGCGGTCGACGCGGTACGCGGCTGGCACGCCTGGCTGCTCATGCACCGCCCCGCGGTCGAGGCGGCGCTCGCCGCCGTGTGACGCCCCCACCTTCGATCCGCCGACGCCCACCGGGCGAGGCGACCGGGTGTCCGCGAGCGGCTGTGGGGCTGACGTCGGTAACGACTCATGAGGCGCTGGCGACATCAGGTCGAAAGCGGCGCCGGGACGATCGCCGGATGCCGGAGGCGACGACCGAGACAATGCCGTTGGTGACGTCAGCTCGACAGGCACTGCCATCGGGTACGGCCACCCGCCTCGACAGCGATGCCGCACACGGTCGCCGCTCGGTGTCCTGCTCGACGGACCGCCACCGCATCGGCGATGGATCGCCTCAGCGGGGCGGAGCGACCAGGCCGGCCTCGTAGGCGGCGATCACCAGGTGCACCCGGTCCCGGGCGGTCAGCTTGCCGAAGAGCCGGGCCACGTGCGCCTTGGCGGTGGCTGGACTGATCACCAGTTCCGCCGCGATCTCCGTGTTGGACAGTCCGCGGGCGACGAGCGTGAGCACCTCCCGCTCCCGGTCGGTGACCCCGGGCAGGGCACGGGGCCGGGGCGCCGGGGCGGGACGGCGGGCGAACTCGGCGATGAGCCGCCGGGTGACGCCCGGTGCGATCAGCGCGTCGCCGGCCGCCACCACCCGCACCGCGCCCAGTATCTCCTCCAAGGCCATGTCCTTGACCAGGAATCCGCTCGCGCCGGCGCGCAGCGCCGCGTGCACGTGCTCGTCGTCGTCGAAGGTGGTGAGCACGAGGACCCGGGTCGGCCCGCCGGCCGCGACGATGTCCCGGGTCGCCGCGATCCCGTCGGTACCGGGCATCCGCAGGTCCATCAGCACCACGTCGGGGAGCAGTTCCCGGGCCGACCGGACGGCTTCGGCGCCGGTCCCGGCCTCACCGACGACCACCAGGTCCGGCGCGTCGGCCATGAGGACCCGCAACCCGGCCCGCACCAGCGGCTGGTCGTCGACGAGGAGGACGCGGATCGTCACCGCGGGTCCACCGGCAACACGGCGGCCACCCGGAAACCGCCCTCCGGTCGCGGCCCGGCGGTGAACCGGCCGCCGAGCAGCGTGGCCCGTTCCCGCATGCCGACGATCCCGTGCCCGTCACCGCCGAGCGGGCCACCGCGACCGTCGTCCAGCACCTCCACGTGGACGCCGCCCGACGCGTGCCGCACGGTCACCCGGCACTCCCGCACCCGCGCGTGCCTCACCACGTTGGTCAGCGCCTCCTGCACAATCCGGTACGCGGCCAACTCCACCTCGGTGGGCAGCGGGCCCGGCTCGCCGCCGACGGTGAGCGTCACCCGCACCCCGGCGTCGGCCGCGGCCCCGACCAGCCGGTCCAGGTCGGACAGTCCGGGCGTGGGGTCCAGCGCCGCCGCCGCGCCGTCGGGGCGACGCAGCGCGCCGAGGGTACGGCGTAGCCCGGCCAGCGTCTCCCGGCTGGTGGTCTCGATGGTGGCGAGCGCGGCGCGCGCCTGCGCGGGCTGGCTGTCGATGACCCGGGCGCCGACGCCGGCCTGGATGGCGATCACGCCGATGCTGTGCGCCACCACATCGTGCAGGTCCCGCGCGATGCGCAGCCGTTCGGCGGTGACCGCATCGGTGGCGGCGTGCGCCCGGAACTGCTCGGCGTGCCGCCGGCGGGCGAGCACCGAGTTGCCGACCACCCAGGCGGCGAGGACCGCCGGGACGGACAGGGTGGCCCGGTCCAGCGCGTTGCTGGCGGAGTTCACGAAGGCCGCGGCCACCTGCACCAGGAGCACCATGCCCGCCGCGGGCACCGACACCCGGCGCGGGCCCCGGGCCGCGACCACCCCGAGCATCACGTCGACGACGAGGAACTGCAGGTACCAGACAGCGGCCAGGTAGCCCTCGTCCCACGCGTTCGTGGTGGCGGTGACCAGCGACGCCCCGGCGAGCATCAGGCCGAGGGCGAGCAGCGGCCGGCGGCGCAGCATGCCGACGGGCAGCAGCACCGCCAGGAGCGGCGCGAGGTACCGCACGGGGAGCACGGGCAGGCTGCCGTCAGGGGTGGGGACGGGCAGCACCGGCCCACCCATGCCGGAGGTCGACGCGAGCAGCACCACGGCGGGCAGCAGCGCGACCGCGGACCAGATCAGGACCGTCCGCACCCGTCGAGCCACGACGCGCGGACGCGGGACGACCGCCTCCATGGGCCCACCGTAGTCAGCGACGGCTCTCTGGTCATCGGCCGACGGGCGTACGCCCGGGGGCGGGGTGTCGCCGGCTGGGTGTGGTCGCCGGCACGACGACCCGGCGGCCGGGACGCGGGAGCGTCGAGGTCATGATCGAACTCAGGGACCTCACCAAGCGGTACGGCGGGACGACCGCCGTCAACCGGCTGACCCTCACCGTCCGGCCCGGACACGTCACCGGATTCCTCGGACCGAACGGCGCCGGAAAGTCCACCACGCTCCGGCTCGTCCTCGGCCTGCACCGTCCGACCGGCGGGACTGCCCTGGTGGACGGGCGGCCGTTCGCCGGGCGGCCGCGCGGGCTGCGCCACGCCGGCGCGCTGCTGGACGCCGGCGACGTGCACGGCGGGCGGAGCGCGCGGGCGCACCTGGCGGCCCTGGCCCGCAGCAACGGGCTTCCCCGCTCCCGCCCGGGGGAGGTGCTGGACCAGGTCGGCCTGACCGAGGTGGCGGGGCGCCGGATCGGCGGGTTCTCGCTCGGCATGCGGCAGCGTCTCGGGATCGCCGCCGCGCTGCTCGGCGACCCGCCGGTGCTCCTCTTCGACGAGCCGTTCAACGGCCTCGACCCGGAGGGGGTGCGCTGGGTGCGCGGCCTGTTCCGCCGGCTTGCCGCCGAGGGCCGGACCGTGCTCGTCTCCAGCCACCTGATGAGCGAGATGGAGCAGACCGCCGATCACCTCGTGGTCATCGGACGGGGCGAACTGCTCGTCGACGAGAGCCTCGCCATGTTCGCCGCCCGCAACGCCCGAGCCCAGGTCGCCGTGCGTACGTCCGACCCGGCCACGCTCGGAGCCGCGCTCGCGGCGGCGGGCGGCACCGTGACCCACGACGGCGGGACGAGGCTCACCGTCACCGGGCTGCCTGTCGACCGGATCGGCGAGCTGGCGTTCCGGACCGGCGTCGCCGTGCACGAACTCCACACCCGGACCGCGTCCCTGGAGGAGGCGTTCATGGACCTCACCGCCGACCGACTCGACTACACCGCCGGAGGCCGCTGATGGGTGCCCGTTTCCGTGACCTGCTCGCCGCCGAGTGGATCAAGCTGTGGTCGCTGCGCTCCACGTACGGGTCGGTGGCGCTGATCGCGGTGTCGGCGGTGCTGTTCAGCATCCGCGCCGCTCTCGCCGACCACCACAACTGGCCCGGCTACTCCCCCGAACGCCGGGCCGCGTTCGACCCGATCCACGACGCGTTTCCCGAGCAGGGGTGGCTGTTCGTCATCCTCGCGGCCGGCGCGGTGGGCGCGGTGATGATCGCCGGCGAGTACGCCAGCGGCCAGATCCGCGCGACGCTGATCGCGGTGCCGGACCGCCGCGCCGTGGTGAGCGCGAAGATCGTGGTACTGGCCGCAGTCATGCTGGTGGTCGGCGCGGTCGCCGCCACGGCGTCGTTCGGGGTGTCCCAGGCGATCCTCGCCGACCGGGGCGCCGGGGCGTCGATCGGCGAGCCCATGGCGTTGCGCGCCGTAACCGCGTCAACGCTGCTGGTGCCGGTCTGCGCGCTCATCGGGTTCGGCGTCGGCGCCCTGGTGCGACACACCGCACCGGCGCTCGTGGTCACCACGACGCTGTTGCTGCTCGCCCCGCTGGCCTTCGACATCAACCAGCGGTGGACCGCAGCGATCCACAACGCGCTGCCGGTGCCGGCCTGGGAGCGTCTGGTCGGGAACCCGTACGTGCTGCCGAACCTGCACGTGGCGACCGTGCCCGGCTCCTGGGCGGTGTTCGCGGTCTGGCCGGTGGCAGCCGCCTTCCTCGCCGCAGTCGTCGTGCACCGCCGCGAACCCTGACCTGTCGTGGGCGCGCCCGAGCCGGGCGCGCCCACGAGCCGGTCTCAGGCGACGACCGAGACCATCCGGCCCTTCACCACGATGACCTTGCGCGGCTCCCTGCCGGCCAGCGCGCCGGCCACGGCCTCCAGGGCGGCCGACCGGACGTCGTCCTCGGCGGCGTCGGCGGCCACCTCGACCCGGCCCCGGACCTTGCCGTTGACCTGCACCGGGTAGGTCACCGTCTCGGCGACCAGCAGCGCCGGGTCGGCGGTCGGGAAGTCCGCGTACGCCAGCGAGGTGTCGTGGCCCAGCCGCCGCCACAGCTCCTCGGCGATGTGCGGGGCGAACGGGGCCACCATCAGCACCAGCGGCTCGGCCACCTCGCGCGGCGTCCCGGCCAGCCGGGTCAGCCCGTTGGTCAGCTCGATCAGCTTGGCGATCGCGGTGTTGAACCGGATCGCCTCCATGTCGCCACGGACCCCGTCGATGACCTTGTGCAGCAGCCGCCGGGTGGCCTCGTCGGCCGGCGCGTCGGTGACCCGCAGCGCGCCGGTCCGCTCGTCGACCACCGCTCGCCACACCCGCTGCAGGAACCGGTACGAGCCGACCACCGCCCGGGTCTCCCACGGGCGGGACACCTCCAGCGGACCCATCGACATCTCGTACACCCGGAAGGTGTCCGCGCCGTACGCCGCGCACATGTCGTCCGGGGTGACCACGTTCTTCAGGGACTTGCCCATCTTGCCGTACTCGCGCCGGACCTCGGTCTCGCCGTGGAAGTACCGGCCGTCGACCTCGACGACCTCTTCGGCCGGCACGTAGGCGCCGCGCGGGTCGGTGAACGCGTACGCCTGGATGTAGCCCTGGTTGAACAGCCGCCGGAACGGCTCGAAGGACGAGACGTGGCCCAGGTCGTACAGCACCTTGTGCCAGAAGCGGGCGTACAGCAGGTGCAGCACGGCGTGCTCGGCGCCGCCGACGTACAGGTCGGTGCCCCCGCAGTCGCCCGCGCCGCGCGGCCCCATCCAGTACGCCTCGTTCTCCGGCTCCGCGAAGCGCCGCGAGTCGGTCGGGTCCAGGTAGCGCAGCTCGTACCAGCAGGAGCCGGCCCACTGCGGCATCACGTTGGTCTCCCGGGTGTAGCGCTTCGGCCCGTCACCCAGGTCCAGCTCCACCTCCACCCAGTCGCGCCGCCGGGACAGCGGGGTCTCCGGGTTGCTGTCGGCGTCCTCCGGGTCGAACGTCTTCGGCGAGAAGTCGTCCACCTCGGGCAGCTCGACCGGCAGCATCGACTCGGGCAGCGCGATCGGCGCCCCGGTCTCGTCGTAGACGATCGGGAACGGCTCACCCCAGTAGCGCTGCCGGGAGAACAGCCAGTCCCGCAGCCGCCAGGTGACCGCGCCGGCGCCGTACCCGTTGGCCTCCAGCCACTCGATGATCCGCGCCTTGGCGTCGGCCACCCCCAGGCCGTTCAGGTCCAGGCCCCGGTCGGGGGCGGCGCTGTTGATCGCCGGGCCCTCGCCGGTCCACGCCTTGCCGTCGAAGCCCTCCGCCGGCTGCACGGTGCGCACGATCGGCAGGTCGAAGACCTCGGCGAACTCCCAGTCCCGCTCGTCCTGCGCGGGCACCGCCATGATCGCGCCGGTGCCGTAGCCGGCCAGCACGTAGTCGGCGATGAAGATCGGGATCTGCCCGCCGGTGACCGGGTTGGTCGCCCAGGCGCCGACGAAGACTCCGGTCTTCTCCTTGGTCTCCGCCTGCCGCTCCACGTCCGTCTTGGCCGCGGCGGCCTTCCGGTACGCCTCGACGGCGGCCCGCGGGCTGGCGTGCCCGCCGGTCCAGGCGTCCTTCGTCCCGGCCGGCCAGGCGGCCGGCACCAGCACGTCGACCATTTCGTGTTCGGGGGCCAGCACCATGTAGGTGGCGCCGAAGACGGTGTCCGGCCGGGTCGTGAACACCCGGACCGGGCCGCGCTCGGTCGGGAAGTCGATGTGCGCGCCGGTCGACCGGCCGATCCAGTTGCGCTGCTGCAGCTTGATCGGCTCGGGCCAGTCCAGCGTGTCCAGGTCCTCCAGCAGCCGGTCCCCGTACGCGGTGATCCGCATCATCCACTGCTTCAGGTTGCGCTTGAAGACCGGGAAGTTGCCCCGCTCGGAGCGGCCGTCGGCGGTGACCTCCTCGTTGGCCAGCACGGTGCCCAGGCCCGGGCACCAGTTCACCGGCGCCTCCGAGACGTACGCCAGCCGGTGGTCGTCGACGATCTTCCGCCGCTCGCCCACGGTCAGCTCGGCCCACGGCCGGCCGTCCGGGGTGGTGCGGGTGCCCCCCTCGAACTCGGCGATCAGCTCGGCGATCGGGCGGGCCTTCTTCGCGTCCGCGTCGTACCAGGAGTTGAAGATTTGCAGGAAGATCCACTGGGTCCAGCGGTAGAAGTCGGTGTCGATGGTCGCCACCGACCGCCGCTCGTCGTGGCCCAGCCCCAGCCGGCGCAGCTGCTCCTTGTACCGCTCGATGTTGGCCACGGTGGTCGTCCGGGGGTGGGTGCCGGTCTGCACCGCGTACTGCTCGGCGGGCAGGCCGAACGCGTCGAAGCCCATCGCGTGCAGCACGTTGCGCCCGGCCATCCGCTGGTAGCGGGCGTAGCAGTCGGTGCCGATGTAGCCCAGCGGGTGGCCGACGTGCAGGCCGGCGCCCGAGGGATAGGGGAACATGTCCAGCACGTACAGCTTCTCGGCGCCCGCGCGCGGGTGGGTCGGGTCGGCCAGCGGACCGACCGGGTTCGGCGCGTGGAAGGTGCCCTCCCGCTCCCAGATGTCCTGCCAGCGGTGCTCGATCTCCTCGGCCAGGGCGGCGGTGTACCGGAACGGGGGAATGTCGGTCGCCGGTGCGGCTGCCTCACTCATGGCGTGTCTCCTCGGCGCGGGTCATGTCGGATATGGGAGGTCTGCTGCGGGCACAAAAAAGCCCCTCGCGCAGGAGGGGCCGCCGTGCTGTCGCGCGCTCAGCGCATCAGCACGGCTCGGTAAGAAGCAGGAAGACTCCGGCCATGACCGGCAGTGTACCCCGTCGGCGGGTCGCGCCTCGCGCCCGTTGCCCGCCACGTGGGACGGCGTGGCCCGGCGGGGTCACCCCGGCGGGTACGGCCGGGGCCGGGCGAACCGCCCGGTGAACAGGAACCGGGACGGGGCTACCCGCGTGCGAGCCGGCCACACGTCCCCCGGTCCGGCGAATATTCCGGGCGTAACCGGCCGACCGCCTGCGGGGGTCGGCGACAACGAGAAACATGGTTAGCCTGAGAGACCAGTGAGATTCTTGCGGCAGAAGAGGCTCGGCGTCGCGAACCCAACGGCGGGTCCAGGTGCTCTATTCAGAGCTGCCGTCCGGCGACGAGGAGGAGGCCCGTGACACAACAGACCTGGGACGAGGTGGGCGGTCTGCTGCCGCACGACGAGTTCCGCGCCGCCAGCGAGGCCATCGTGGCCAACATCGAGCAGGTCATCGAGGGCAAGACGGCCACCGTCCGGCTCGCGCTGGCGGTGCTGCTCGCCGAGGGCCACCTCCTCATCGAGGACGTGCCGGGCGTCGGCAAGACCAAGCTGGCCAAGGCGCTGGCCCGGTCGATCGACTGCTCGGTGCGCCGCATCCAGTTCACCCCCGACCTGCTGCCCAGCGACGTCACCGGCGTCAGCGTCTACAACCAGGAGACGCACGACTTCGAGTTCCGCCCGGGCGCCGTCTTCGCCAACCTGGTCGTCGGCGACGAGATCAACCGGGCCTCGCCGAAAACCCAGTCGGCGCTGCTGGAGTGCATGGAGGAGCGGCAGGTCACCGTCGACGGCGTGACCTACCAGCTGCAGACCCCGTTCATGGTGGTCGCGACGCAGAACCCGATCGAGATGGAGGGGACCTACCCGCTGCCGGAGGCGCAGCGCGACCGGTTCACCGCCCGGATCGCGATGGGCTACCCGGACGCGGGCGCCGAGCTGGCCATGCTGGACGGTCACGGCGGCAACGACCCGCTGCACGAGCTGCGGCCGGTCTCCGACGCGGCGACCGTCCGCCGGCTGATCGGCCACGTCCGGCAGGTGCACGTCGCCGACGCCGTCAAGCAGTACGCCATCGACCTGGTCACCGCCACCCGCGAGGCGCCCGACCTGCGGCTCGGCGCGTCCCCGCGGGCCACCCTCCAGCTGCTGCGCACCGCCCGCGCGGTGGCCGCCCTGGAAGGCCGCGACTACGTCCTGCCGGACGACCTCCAGGCCCTCGCGGTGCCGGTGCTGGCGCACCGGATCATCCCGACCGCCGACGCGCAGCTGGCCCGGCGCACCACCGACGCGATCGTCGCCGAGCTGGTGCACCGCCTCCCGCTGCCGCACGACCGCAAGCGCTCCCCCTACGACACCCGGCCCGGCAGCACCGGTCGCGGGCCGTACGAGCCGCGGAGGCCGTGAGGTGCGCGACGGGCTGCGAGGGCTGACCACCCGCGGCCGATCCTTCCTGGCGGCCGCGGTGGCCGCCGCGATCTCCGCCGCCATCCTGGGCGAGAAGGACCTGCTCCGGGTGGCCGTCCTGCTCGCCATCCTGCCGCTGCTCGCGGCGGCCTACGTCGGGCGCAGCCGCTACAAGCTCGCCTGCAACCGGTCCCTGGAGCCGCACCGGGTGCCGGTCGGGGCCAACTCGCGGGTGGTGCTGCGGCTGCAGAACCTGTCCCGGCTGCCCACCGGCACCCTGCTGCTGGAGGACCGGCTGCCCTACGCGCTCGGCAGCCGCCCCCGCGTGGTGCTGGAGCGCCTCGGCGCCCACCAGGCCAGCTCGGTGGCCTACACGGTCCGGGCCGACGTGCGCGGCCGCTACGAGGTCGGGCCGCTGGTGATCCGGCTGACCGACCCGTTCGGGCTCTGCGAGCTGAGCCGGGCCTTCCCCAGCACCGACCACCTCACGGTGATCCCGCAGGTCAGCCCGCTGCCATCGGTCCGCCTCCCCGGCGAGTACGCGGGCAGCGGCGACAGCCGGGCCCGCTCGGTGGCGGTGCACGGCGAGGACGACGCGGCCACCCGGGAGTACCGGATGGGCGACGACCTGCGCCGGGTGCACTGGAAGTCGACGGCCCGCACCGGCGAGCTGATGGTGCGCCGGGAGGAGCAGCCCTGGGAGAGCCGGGCCACCGTGGTGCTGGACACCCGGGCCGCCGGGCACCGGGGCGAGGGGCCGACCGCGAGCTTCGAGTGGGCGGTCTCGACGGCCGCCAGCATCGCGGTGCACCTGCGCCAGGCCGGCTACAAGCTGCGCCTGGTCACCGGTTCCGGCGCGGACGTCGACGCCACCGAGGCCGGCGGCGAGGGGCTGCTGCTCGACCACCTCGCCGAGGTGCACCTCGACAAGCGCGGCGAGCTGACCACGCTGGTGCAGCAGGTCCGGCAGCGGTCCGACGGCGGCCTGATCATCGCGCTCCTCGGCACGCTGGGCACCGCCGAGGCCGAACTGCTGGCCGGGCTGCGCGGCAACGGCGCCACCTGCGTGGCGTTCCTGCTCGACAGCAACACCTGGTTGAACCTGCCGCCGAAGGCCCGGGCCGAGGCGGAGCACGCGCACGGCGCCGCCGCGCTCGCCCTGCTGCAGAGCGGCTGGCGGGTCATCGGGGTGGAGCACGGCAACCGGCTGCCGATGCTCTGGCCGCAGGCGGGCCGCGGGTCGCAGGGCTTCGCGCTGCGGGCGGCGCTGGCCGAGACGGTGGCCGGAGGCGTGCGATGACCGGAAGGGTGGATTCGTGACCGCGCACCGCAACCTCGGGTTCGTCGCCGCGGCGGCGACCCTGCTGGCGGCGGCCCCGCTGTCGGCGATCTTCGAGCGCTGGACCTGGCTCGTCCAGGCGGCCATCGTGGTCGCCGTGGTGGCCGGCGCGGCCGCGCTGAGCCGGCTGGCCCGGGCGCCGCTGTGGGGCCAGGTGCTGGCCATGCTGGCCGGTCTCACGCTCGGCCTGACCTGGGTCTTCCCGGGCGGCACCGAGTTCTTCGCGTTCGTGCCCACCCCGGCCACCTTCGCCCACTTCGGCGACCTGCTGCACCAGTCGCTGTCGGACATGCGCTCCTACGGCGTGCAGGTGCCGGACGTGGACTCGCTGCTCTTCCTCGCCGTGCTCGGCATCGGCGTGGTGGCGGTGGTCGTCGACGTGCTCACCGTCGGGCTGCGCCGCCCGGCGCTGGCCGGGCTGCCCATGCTGGCCATCTACTCGGTGCCCGTGGCGGTCTACGTGGACAGCGTCCCCGCCACCCCGTTCGTGGTGGGCGCCTGCGGCTACCTGTGGCTGTTGGTCACCGACAACGTCGACCGCGTACGCCGGTTCGGCCGCCGGTTCACCGGCGAGGGGCGCGACGTCGACGTCTGGGAGGCGTCGCCGCTGGCCGCGGCGGGCCGCCGGCTGGCCGTGGTCGGGGTGGTCCTGGCGGTGGCCCTGCCGCTGGCCGTGCCCGGGATGACCGGCGGGCTCATGAGCGCCGTCGGCGACGGCACGGGCACCGGCAACGGGCGGCCGGGCCAGGGCGGCAGCCCCGGCCGGATCGACCTCTTCGCCGCGCTCAGCGGCCAGCTCAACCAGACCGAGGTGACCGATCTGGTCAAGGTGACCACCAACGAGCCGACCCCGTTCTACCTGCGCTTCGGGGTGGCCGACGAGCTGCGGCCGGACGGCTTCCGGGTGCGGGTGCCCACCGGGCGGCCGGCCAACCGGAACCTGCCGGACCCGACGGAGCGCGACCGCCGGGGCGTGACGCAGCAGCGCTACCGGGCCAGCGTCGAGGTGACCAAGAACCTCACCATGCCGCTGCTGCCGGTCTACTCGGAGCCGGTGAAGACCGACGACCTGAGCGGCAGCTGGCTCTACGACACGAATCTGCAGATCGTCTTCTCCAACCGGGAAAGCTCCCGGGGCAAGCGCTACGCGTTCGACTACGTCCGCTCGACGTTCAGCCCGGCGGCGCTGCGCGCCGCGCCGTCCCTGCCGGCCGACGACCCCGTGCTGCGGCAGCAGACCACCACGCCGGTCGTCCGCACGGTCGAGCGGCTCGTCGACCAGCTCACCGAGGGCCGCACGAACGACTACGACAAGGTCCGGGCGATCTACGACTACTTCTCGGTGGAGAACGGGTTCACCTACTCGCTGTCGACCCGCAACGGCACCAGCGGGGAGGACATCACCGACTTCCTCGCCACCAAGGTGGGCTTCTGCCAGCAGTACGCCGCCGCGATGGCGTGGCTGGTCCGGGCGGCCGGCATCCCGGCCCGGGTGGCGTTCGGCTTCAGCAACGGCAGCAACGCCGGCGGCGGCACGTACGTGCTCACCAACAAGAACCTGCACGCGTGGACCGAGGTCTTCTTCGCCGACATCGGCTGGGTGCCGTTCGACGCCACCCCGGCGGCGAGCGTCCAGGGGTCGGTCCGCTCGGCCTGGGCGCCGGACACCGACGCCCCGGAGGACGTCACGCCGGTGCCGGGGAGCACGGCCGCTCCCGAGGGCGTCGACCCGTCGACCGGCGCGGAGGACCCGGACCGCCTCGACAAGGACGCCGACCAGGGCCTGGCCGTCGGCGACAGCGGTCCGACCCGGCAGAGCCCGGTCTGGCCGTGGTGGGTGGCCGGCGTGCTCGCCCTGCTGGTGCTGCTCGCCGTGCCGGCCCTGCGCCGCTCCGCGCTGCGGCGGCGCCGGCGCGCCCGGGCGGCCGTGCCCGCGGCCACCACCCTGGCCGCCGTGCCCGGGCAGCGGGGCGAGGCGCGCGAGATCGTGGTCGGCGTGGACGCCGACCGGGCCCGCGCGGACGCGCACGCCGCCTGGGACGAGCTGCTGGACACGCTTGTCGACTTCCACGTCCGGGTGGACCTGACGGAGACCCCCCGGACGACCGCCGAGCGGCTGGTTCGGGAGACGCTGGTCGAGGATGCCGGCGCGGTGACGGGGGTCCGGCTGCTGGGGCGGGCCGAGGAGCGGGCCCGTTACGCCCGCGACCCGCTGACCGGCGACGAGCTGCAGCCGGCCCTGCGGTCGGTGCGGAGCGCCCTCGCGGCGCGGGCGGACCGGCGTACCCGGCTGCTGGCGGCCCTGCTGCCGCCGTCGGTGCTGCTGCGCTGGCGGACCGCCCTGACCGAACGCTCGACCCGACTGGTCACCACGACCGGGCAGGTGCGGCAGCGGATGCTGCGCTGGGACCCGCGTCGTCTCCTGGCGGGCCGACCGGCCCGCTGACCCGGTTCCGCCCGCCGGCGCTCCCCCGCCGGCGGGCCGGACCGGGTCCCGAACCCGGCCCCCCGCCCTGGCCCAGGCACGCGTTGATCAAGAAGTTTGGGTCAGGAAACGGGCCCGCTCCGACGCAAACCTCTTGATCAACGCGGCGTTCGGGCGTGGGGGGGCGGGGTGGGGGCCGGGGAGGATCGGGGCGCGCGGAAGCGGCCACGCTCGCCGGGCGGTGCCCGGCGAGGTCGCCGTCGCGCGGGCCCGCCCCTCAGGGGCGGGACGTGCTCAGCGGTGGCCCTCCGGGCGCTGCCGCCAGCGGTCCTCCATCCGGTCGAGGAAGGAGCCCCGGCGGCCGCTGCGGCCACGGGGACGACGACGGCTCGTCGTGCCGCCGACCACGTGCAGGTCGGGCGACTGGGATCGGCGGTGCGACTGCACCGCGTAGCCCAACGAGGCCAGCATGACGACAAAGCCCGCCACGGCCAGCGGGGGCGTCTTGATCACGGCACCGTAGATCAACAGGGCCAGACCAGCGATGACCACGCCGGCAGCGACGAGCACGCGACGCCGCGCGTGGAAACGCGGGTCGCTGGCGCGCACGGCCGAGGCGAATTTGGGGTCCTCGGCAAGCGACCGCTCGATCTGCTCGAACAGCCGCTGCTCGTGCTCCGAGAGCGGCACGGCACTCCTCCCCGGTCACATTGGTCGACCCGGGCGGGCCGACAGACCGTGGCAGCCAACCGGCTGCTTACCCGCAAGTCTACGAGGGGGCCCGCGCGTCGGAAAGCGGGACGACCTACGGCCGGGTCGGTTTTTCGACTCGCCGGGGATCACGCTTCCCGAGAAGGCTGGCCGGACCTATGACGGACCGCCCGAATCGGGCGGCCGCCGCGTCGGCCGCCGCCTCCGCCTCCCGCCAGCCGCGCTCGGGCGCACCCAGGGTGAGCTGCTGCGGCGTCTCCTCCGCGGCGGCCAGCCCCTCCATCCGGACGCCGACCAGGCGGACCGGCTCGCCGGGGGCCAGGGCGGTCCAGAGCGCCCAGGCCGTGTCGAACATCTCGCGGGCGGTGTCGGTGGGCACGCCGAGCGTGCGGGAGCGGCTCACCGTGCGGAAGTCGGCCAACCGGACCTTCAGCGACACGGTGCGCCCGACCTGGCCCGCCGCGCGCAGCCGGGCGCCGGCCTTCTCGGCGAGGGCGAGCAGCGCGCGTCGGATCTCCGCCGGGTCGGTGACGTCGATGTCGAAGGTGACCTCGGCGCCGATCGACTTCTCCACGTGCTCCGGGGAGACCCGGCGCGGGTCCCGCCCCCAGGCCAGCTCGTGCAGGTGGCCGGCGGACGCCTCGCCCACCGCCCGGCGGAGCAGGCCCGGCGACGCCTCGGCCAGGTCGCGCACGGTGCGCAGGCCGAGCCGGTGCAGGGCCTCGGCGGACCGCTCCCCCACCCCCCACAGCGCGGCCACCGGCAGCGGGTGCAGGAACTCCAGCACCCGGGCGGCGGGCACCACGAGCAGGCCGTCCGGCTTGGCCCGGGTGGAGCCGAGCTTGGCCACGAACTTGCTCGGGGCCACCCCGACCGAGCAGGTCAGCTCCTGCTCCTCGGCCACCCGGCGGCGGATCAGCCGGGCGATCTCGGTGGGGGTGCCGAAGAGCCGCCGGGCGCCGGCCACGTCGAGGAACGCCTCGTCCAGCGAGAGCGGCTCGACCAGCGGGGTGACGTCGCGGAAGATCCGCATGACCGCCCGGGACGCGGGCGAGTAGGCGGTGAAGTCGGGCGGCAGGTAGACCGCCTGCGGGCAGAGCGCGCGGGCCCGGGCGGTGGGCATGGCGCTGCGGACGCCGAAGCGGCGGGCCTCGTAGCTGGCCGAGCTGACGACACCGCGCGGCCCGATCCCGCCCACCACGACCGGCTGGCCGCGCAGCTCGGGGCGGCGGCGCACCTCGACCGAGGCGAAGAAGGCGTCCATGTCGACGTGCAGGATCGGGCAGCCGGTGTCGTCGGCGTCCGGCCCGAAGCGCGGATCACCGCCCCGGGGCAACGACTGGCTGCGGCCCATCCCCGCAGGTTAGCCGCCCGGTCCGACAGTTCCGCCGCGGAGCGGGTCAGCCGCGGACCACGAGCAGCGGGATCGTCATCTCGGCCGCGGTGTCCGCGCCGTGGTAGGCGACCAGCCGGGACTCGATCGGCTTCTCCGAGCGGGTGGCGACCACCGCGTACGTGCCGCGGCAGACCACCACCACGTCGCCGATCCGGCCCAGGTGCGCCTCCGGCACCGGGCCGAACCAGCCGGTGGCCACCGCCTCCGCCCGGGTCAGCACCCGCGCGGCGCCGTCCAGCACCGCCGACCAGGCGGCCACCACGTCGGCCGTGGCACCCGGCTCGACGTGCAGGTAGCGGACCCGGGGCTCGCCGGCCACCACCCGGACGCCGGCCCGCAGCCGGGGGTCGGTGTCCAGGTCGATCCGGTGCCCGTCGGGCACGTTCAGCTGCCCGTGGTCGGCGGTGACCAGCAGCGCGGCGTCCGGCGGCAGCCCGTCCACCAGCCGGGCGAGCAGCCGGTCCACCTCGGCGGCGGCCAGCCGCCACGGCGCGGAGTCCACGCCGCTGAGGTGCCCGTGCCGGTCCAGGTCGGGGTGGTAGCCGGAGACCAGGGTCGGCCCGGGACCGGCCGACAGGGCGGCGAGCATCCGCTCGGCGACCGCGTCGGCGCCGGCCGCACCCCGGTAGTCGCCGCCCCGGTTCGCGGCCAGGGTGAGGCCGCTGCCGCCGTACTCGGGACGGCTCACCACGGTGACCGCCACCCCGGCGGCGCGGGCCCGCTCGTACCAGGTGGCGACGGGTTGCCAGCGCAGCGGCTCCGGGTCGCCGGCCCACTCGATGTGGCTGAGCACCCGGTCGGTGCCGGGCACCCGCACCTTGAAGCCGAGCACCCCGTGCGCGCCGGACGGGGTGCCGGTGCCGAGGCTGACCAGGCTGGTCGGGGTGGTGGAGGGGAAACCGGCGGTGAGCGGGACGCCGACCGTGGCGGCCAGGCCGGCGAGCGTCGGCGCGTACGGGGCGGCGGTGGGGATCTGGTACCAGCCGAGCCCGTCGACCAGCAGCACGGCGATCCGGCGCACCCCGGCCAGCCGGGGCGTCAGGCCGAGCAGGTCGGCGGCGCCGGGCACGCCGAGCAGCGCGAGCGCGCTGGGCAGCACGTCGGCCAGGCTGCCGCCGCCGTAGCGGGGCGTGACCCGGTCGAGCGGGCCCACGGCCGGGCCGGTCATGCCGGGCGGCGAGCGAACAGGTGCAGCTGGGCGGCGAGGTCGCGGTACGGCGGCCGGGCGGCCAGGGCCCGTTCCAGCTCGACCAGGGCGGCCGGCTGGCCATCCGCCACGGCGGCCGGGAGCAGGTCGGCGAGCACGCGTACGCCGTGGATCTCCTCGACGGCGAGACCGGCGGCGGCGAGCAGCGCGGCGGCGCCGTCGGCGTCGTAGCGGCGGCGCAGGGTGTCCCGGGGGCCGGCGGTGCCGGCCGGGTCGGTGGCGAGCGCGGCGGCCACGTCCAGGTGGCCGTTCATGGCCCGGGCCAGCACGGCGGCGGCCCGGCCGGCGACCAGGACACTGGCCGCGCCGCCGGGGCGCAGGGCGGCGGCCAGCGCGGCGACCACCGGGGCGGGGTCGTCGACGACCTCCAGCACCGAGTGGCAGAGCACCAGGTCGGCGGTGGCCGGCTCGACCAGCCCGGCGAGCGCGTCGCCGTCGCCCTGCACGGCGCGTACCCGCTCGGCGACCCCGGCCTCGGCGGCCCGGCGGGTCAGCGCGGCGAGCGCGTCGGGGCTGGCGTCGACGACAGTGACCTGGTGGCCGGCCTCGGCGAGCGGGACGGCGAAGCCGCCGGTCCCGCCGCCGACGTCGAGGACGGTGAGCCGTTCGCCGGCCCGCCGGTCCAGCTCGGCCCGGAGCACCGCCCAGATGACGGCGGTGCGGGGGGTCAGGGTTCGGGTCCGGTCCACGCCGCCGAGCCTAGTCACCCCCGGGCCCGGGGTCAGGACTCGCCACCGCCGGCGGGGTCCTCCTCGGCGCGGGACCGCTGGGCGTTGGCCACCGGTCCGTCGGTCACCTGGTATTCCCGCGGCTCCACCTCGTGGGTGGGCGCCCAACCGGCGCCCAGCCGGGTCCGCCGGGCGTTGGCCACGCCACCGGGGTACGTGCTGTGAAAGGTCATCGGTTCATCCCCCATTACGCGGGTGGGCCACTCTGCCCATCCGTGCCCGGGAGTCTCCCGCGTCCGGGGCCGGGAAACCGTAATGTGGATCACTGATCTCAACGGAAATCCCGGGATGCCGGCGTGACGGGCGGCTCGATCGCATCCAGCCGGTCCGCGGTGAGGCTCGTGACACCCTCGTGCCGCTGCAACCGGCCCCGCACCACCAGCGCGCCACTGGTGCGGGCGATTCGACGGTAGCGCTGCCAGAGCCCCGGGGAGCAAGTGACATTGAGCATGCCGGTCTCGTCCTCCAGGTTGAGGAAGGTGACCCCGCCGGCGGTCGCCGGCCGCTGCCGGTGGGTGACGATCCCGCCGACCCGGATCCGCCGCCCCGGCTCCACCCGGCCCAGCCGGGCGATCGGCACCGCGCCGAGGGCGTCCAGCCGCTCCCGGATGAACCGGGCCGGGTGACTCTCCGGGGACAGGCCGGTGGCCCAGACGTCGGCGACCAGGCGGTCCACGGCCTCCATCCCGGGCAGGGTGGGCGGGGTCGTGCCGGTCACCGTGCCGGGCAGCCGGCCCGGCCGGTCCTGCGCCGCCGCGCCGGCGGCCCAGAGGGCCTGCCGCCGGGTCAGCCCGAAACAGGCGAAGGCGTCCGCGGTGGCCAGCGCCTCCAGGTGCGCCGCGGTCAGGCCGACCCGGCGGGCCAGGTCCGGCATGTCCCGGTACGGCCCGTGGGCCGTCCGCTCCGCCTCGATCCGCTCGGCCACCTCGTCGCCGAGGGTACGCACGCCCGACAGCCCCAGCCGGACCGCCGGGCCGCCCAGCCCCCAGGCGTGCGGCGGCTCGCCCGGCTGGCTCCCCCACCGGGTTTCCGGCGTGGACTCCAGGACCACCTTCGCGCCGCTGGCGTTGATGTCCGGCCGGCGGACCTCGACGCCGTGCCGGCGGGCGTCGTCGACCAGGGTCTGCGGCGAGTAGAAGCCCATCGGCTGGGCGTTGAGCAACGCGGCCAGGAACGGGCCCGGGTGGTAGCGCTTCAGCCAGGAGCTGGCGTACACCAGGTAGGCGAAGCTCATGGCGTGGCTCTCCGGGAAGCCGTAGCTGGCGAACGCGGTGAGCTTGCGGTAGACGTCGTCGGCCAGCTCGCCGGTGATGCCCCGCTCGGCCATCCCGGCGTAGAGCCGGTCGGCGATCTGCGCCATCCGCTCCACCGAGCGCTTCGCCCCCATGGCCCGGCGCAGCTGGTCCGCCCCGGCCGCGTCGAAGCCGGCCAGGTCGATGGCGAGCTGCATGAGCTGCTCCTGGAACAGCGGCACGCCGAGGGTCTTCTCCAGCGCGTTGCGCATCAGCGGGTGCGCGAAGGTCACCGGCTCCTGGCCGTTCTTGCGCCGGATGTACGGGTGCACCGAGCCGCCCTGGATCGGGCCCGGCCGGATCAGCGCCACCTCCACCACCAGGTCGTAGAACTCGCGGGGCTTGAGCCGGGGCAGGGTGGCCATCTGGGCGCGGCTCTCCACCTGGAACACCCCGACCGAGTCGGCCCGGCAGAGCATGTCGTAGACCTCGGGGTCGTCCAGGGTCATGTCGCCCAGGTCCAGGCTCATCCCGATCAGGTCGTAGCCGTAGTGCAGCGCGGAGAGCATGCCGAGGCCGAGCAGGTCGAACTTGACCAGCCCGACGGCCGCGCAGTCGTCCTTGTCCCACTGGAGCACGCTGCGGCCGGGCATCCGCCCCCACTCCACCGGGCAGACCTCGATCACCGGCCGGTCGCAGATCACCATGCCGCCGGAGTGGATGCCCAGGTGCCGGGGGAACGTCTGCAGCTCGTTCGCGTACGCCACCACCTGCTCGGGGATGTCCTCCACGTCGACCGCCGCGACCGAGCCCCAGCGGTCGATCTGCTTGCTCCAGGCGTCCTGCTGCCCGGGCGAGAAGCCGAACGCCTTGGCCACGTCCCGCACCGCCGACCGCGGCCGGTAGGAGATGACGTTGGCGACCTGGGCGGTGTGCTCCCGGCCGTACCGGGCGTAGACGTGCTGGATCACCTCCTCCCGGCGGTCGGACTCGATGTCCACGTCGATGTCGGGCGGGCCGTCCCGCTCGGGGGCGAGGAACCGCTCGAAGAGCAGCCGGTGCCGCACCGCGTCCACGTTGGTGATCCGCAGCGCGTAGCAGACCGCCGAGTTGGCCGCCGAGCCCCGGCCCTGGCAGTAGATGTCCTGCTCGCGGCAGAACGCGACGATGTCGTAGACCACCAGGAAGTAGCCGGGGAAGCCGAGGTCGGAGATCATCCGCAGCTCGTGCTCCAGCTGCGCGTACGCCTCCGGGTGCGCCTCGGGCGGGCCGTAGCGCTCCCGGGCGCCGGCCATGGTGAGGTGACGCAGCCAGCTCATCTCGGTGTGCCCCGGCGGCACCGGGTACGCCGGCAGCTGCGGCGCGACCAGTTGCAGGTCGAAGGCGAGTTCCGCGCCGAACTCGGCGGCCCGGGCCACCGCCCCCGGGTACGCGGCGAACCGCGCCGCCATCTCCGCGCCGCTGCGCAGGTGGGCGGTCGCGGCGGCGGGCAGCCAGCCGTCGATCTCGTCCAGGCTGCGCCGGGCCCGCACCGCCGCAACGGTGGTGGCCAGCCGGCGCCGCCCCGGGGTTGCGTAGTGCACGTTGTTGGTGGCCACCGTCGGCAGCCCCGCCGCGGCGGCCAGCTCGGCCAGCGCGTCGTTGCGGTCGGCGTCGAGCGGGTGACCGTGGTCGGTCAGCTCCACGGCCACCGTCTCGGCGCCGAAGAGCGCGGTGAGCCGCTCCAGCTCCCGGGCCGCCGCGTCGACGCCCTCGGTGAGCAGCGCGCCGGGCACGTGCCCCTTGCGGCAGCCGGTGAGCACCAGCACGTGGTCGCGCAGCTCGGCGGCCACCTCCTCCAGCTCGCCGTAGACCGGGCGGCCCTTCTCGCCGCCGCGCAGCTGCGCCCGGGCGATGGTGGCGGCGAGACGGGCGTACCCCTCGTGGCCGTGCGCCAGCGCCAGCAGATGCGCGCCGTGCGGGTCCGGCTCGCCGTTCTGCGGGCCGGGCAGCCCGAGGGAGAGCTCCGCGCCGAAGACCGTGGGCAGGTGCAGCGCGCGGGCCGCCTCGGCGAAGCGCACCACGCCGTAGAAGCCGTCGTGGTCGGTGACGGCGAGCGCGGTGAGCCCCAGCCGGGCGGCCTCCTCGGCCAGCTCCTCCGGGTGGCTGGCGCCGTCGAGGAAGCTGAAGTTGGAGTGCGCGTGCAGCTCCGCGTAGGGCACCGCGTCGTCGGGGCGGGGCAGCTCCGGCGGCGCGTACTCCTGCCGCTTGCGGCTCCACGCCGGTGAGTCGCCGCCGTCGGCGTCGACCGCGAGCGGGTCCACCACGTGCAGGTGCCGCTCGCCCCTGGGCCGCCCCTTGCCGGGCCGCCCGGAGAGCACCTGCTCCAGCTCCGACCAGGGCATCTTCGGGTTGTGGAAGCTCACCGGCCCACCCCCGGGCGGCGGTCAGTCATAGATCGCCTCGACCAGCCACTGGCCGCCCTCGACCGCGAGCAGCAGGGCGGCCCCGTCGGCCAGGCAGACCTGGAACCGGGCCCGGCGGCGGGCCTCGGCCGGCGCCCACCAGCGCTCGTCCACCGGCCACGGGCCGGCCCACCCGACGACCTCGGCCGGCCGGCCGGCGCCGACGGTCAGCCGGGCCGGCGCGGCGCTGACCGCCAGCCGGGCGCTGACCACGACCGGCTCGCCGGCGGCGTCGTGCACGGCGGCCGGCAGCGGGGTGGGCAGCACCACGGCCGGCGCGGGCGGCGGGATCCGCCCCGGCCACGGCGGCACCGGCGCCGCCCCGCCCGACCGCGCCATCCCGCCGCGCCGGCCGGACCGCACCACCGCACCGACCCCGGCGGGCCGCGCCACCGCACCGGCACGGACCGGCCCGAACTGCCCGGTCGGCACCGCCGCCTCGGTCGGCACCGCCGGCCCGGTCGGCACCGCCGGCCCGGTCGGCACCGCCGGCCCGGTCGGCACCGGCGGCCGGGACGGCTCGGCGGCCGGCAGGGGTGGCGGGCCGGGGCGGGCGGGCAGGCGCTCGTCGCCCCACGGGACCAGGCGCACCTGGTCGGCCGGGGAGCGCCCGCCGCCGAGCACGGCGGTGACCACCGCCTCGGGGCCGAGGATGCCCTGCACCCGGCTCAACGCGCGGTGCGCCCGCTCCCGCTCCTCGCCCGTCTCCCCCCACAGACCGGGTTGCAGGCCGGCCTGGGCGAGCACCCCGTCCGGCACCAGCCGCAGCCGGATGATCCCGGCGGTGGGGCGGGCCGGGCGGGCGCCGCCGCGGCCGTTGCTGCCGGAGAGCCAGCCGTCGAGCTGCCAGCGGACCCGGTCGGCGATGGCCGCGGCGGTCAGCAGGCCGTCGTGCCGCCAGACCCGGTGCAGCTCCTGGCCGTGCGCGGTGACCGCCTCGATGCCGAGCCGGGTGCAGGCCAGCCCGTGCGCGGCCAGCCGCTCGTGCAGTTGCTCGGCCAGCGTCCGGGCGGCGAACGCCGCGGCGTCGACCCGGTCGATCGGCTCGTCGTGGTCGGCGGTGACGGTCAGGTCGGCGGGCGGCTGCCGGACCGCGAGCGGCCGGTGGTCCCGGCCGGCGGCGAGCCGGTGGGCCAGCGCCCCGTCGAAGCCGAACCGGGCCAGCACGTCCCCGGCGGGCAGCGCGGCGAAGTCACCGAGGGTGCGGACGCCCAGCCGGCGCAGCAGGTCGGTCAGGGTGGGCCGGCCGAGCGCCTCGACGGGCAGGCCGGCCAGGAACTGCGGGGTCCCGCCGGGAGGCACGATCCGCCCGTCCCGGGCGGCCAGCCCGGCGGCGAAGACTCCGTCGGCGATGCCGACCTGGCTCTCCACCGCGCAGGTCTGGGCGACGTGCTCGACGATCCGCTCGGCCGCCGCCTCCTCGCCGCCCAGGTAACGGCTGGGGCCCCGGGCGGCCAGCGCGCAGGCCCCGGGGCGGATCACCTCGACCCCGGCGACCACCTCCTCGACGGCGGCCACCACCGGCTCGAACGCCCGGGCGTCCCGGGCGGGATCGTGGTCGACGACGGTGAGCTGGGGGCAGCGCCCCTGCGCCTCCCGCCGGCGCAGCCCCCGGCGGACGCCCTCGGCGCGGGCCCGCTCGGAGCAGGCGACCACCCGGTTGGCGTGCAGCACCACGACCGGGTCGGTGGCCGGCACCCCGTCGACGATCTCGGCGGCGAGGACCGGCCAGTCCGGGCACCAGAGCAGCAGGGTCCGCGCCGGCGCACCGCTCATGCCGACCCGACCACGGTGAGCGGCCGGACGGCGGCAGCGGCCGGGCCCACCACGCGGAACCGCCGGGGCGCGGCGGCGCGGACGGCGCCGGCGCCGGTCGACCGGGGGATCACCCGGGTCAGCTCGTCGCCGGGCAGCCAGACTTTGATCTCCTTGGGGCGGGCGGCCGCGCCCCGGCCGCGGGCCGAGACGGTCACCTCCCGGCGGCGCAGCCGGCCCCGGCCGGCCCCGAGCCCCTCCCAGACCCCGCGGACCACCTGGAGCGTCACGTCCGCGCCGTCCCACCGGCCGTACGGGACGAGCACGCTGCCGCGCTGCCGGGCCCGGGCGGCCAGCCGGTTGGCGACCGAGGCGGAGACCGTGGTCGGCACGGCGGTGACCACCACGTCGACCCCGTCGATGAGCGCGGCCACGACGGTGGGCCACTCCGGCCCGGGGTTCGGCACCAGGGCGAGCCGGTCCAGGGCGATGCCGGCCTCGGCCGCCGCGCCCGCCCCGAAGGTGGGCACGCCGACGACGGCGCACCACGAGCCGGCCCGGGACGCCTCGGCGAGCAGGGCGAGGATCAGGGAGGTGGCGCCGCTGCGCCGGGGCTGGCCGGCGCCGACCGCGATGGTGCTGCCGCGCCGCAGCCCGCGGTTGGGCAGCAGCCCGGTCAGCTCGGGCCGGACGGGGAGCACCCGGTGGCCACCCGCCGGGTCGGGCGCGCTGGCCGGGCGTACCAGCTCGGCCAGGGCGGCGGAACCGACCACCATGCGGCCCGCCATCGGACCTACCCCCCGTCGTGTGTTCACCACGGGCACCGGCCCGTGGATGGTGCTTGGATCGTGCGGTGCGGGACGCGCGTGCGGCCCGGCGCGGGGTGTTCGCCGCCGCCGGGAGCGGCGCCCGGCCACCCGGGGTCCCGCCGGTGGTGGTCGGGCGCCGCGACTCAGGCGGCGGCTGCTCCGGGCCGCGGCGTGGCGTCAGGAACGCCGAGCCGGAGGGGCCGGTGCGGCTCGTTGAGCGCCGGTTGGTGTGCCAGGCCGAGCGCGGTCTCCACCACGGTCACGAACTCCTCGGCGGCGCGGAGCAGGTCGTCGGCCTCCCGGACGGTGACCACCCGGGGGATGCCGGCCTCGGCGGCGGCCCGCTTGCTGGCCCCGGCGGCGAAGTAGGCGGCCCACTCGTCCAGCTCGGGGGCGACGGCGGCGAGCAGCACCCAGACGCTGGTGATCCGGTTGCGCCGGGTCGGTGCGGGGCGGGCGCGGGCGGCCAGCAGGGCGGCGGCGGCGCGCAGCGCGGCGAGGTGGGCGGCGGCGTACCGGAGGCCGTCGGGGCGGGTCCGGGCGGCCTCGGCCAGCCCGTGGCGGGCCACCACGAGCAGTTGGGCGGGGGTGCGGTGCGGCAGCACGTGCGCGGGCACCGTGGGCGCCTGGGCCGGACTGGTCGGCATGGTCTCTCCTCCGCGTGGGCCGGGGCGGGGCGGCCGCGCGACGGGGAACCGTCGCCCGGGACGCCCGGAACGGGCGGTGCGGAGGAAGACGCACCAGGTGGGGGCCGGCCGGGTGTGGATGCTTCCCCACACCACACCCGGCCGGCGTACCGGCGGGTCCGTCGCCCGCCGCCCGGGGGTCGTGGGCGGCGGGCGACGATCCTGCCTTGACGGGTCCGGACTCGCGACTGTCCGGAGCCCGGTGCGGTCCGCGGAACCGCACCTCCCGGGAGCCGGAGCCGCGAAACACCGCTCCCGGACGTTGGAACGAGCGTACGACTGAATCGAACACTCGTTCTAACTGCTCTGACAGTACACCTCCCCTCCGACGAAAACGCAACGTGTGACGCGCGGGGAGACGGCCGGATTCTCAGGGCGCGCACAGCACCGGCAAAGGAGCCGCCGAACTCCGGCCCCCAGGGTTGACGGCATGAACGTCAGCCGTACCGCCGTCGCCGGCCGGCGGACCCCGCGCCGGACCCTGCCGGCGGCCCCGGCCTGGTGGGCCGACGTGGCCGGCGGCGCCGCGGCGCTCAGCCTGCTGGTGGTCACCGCGCTCTGGACCGCCGGCCGCGGCGTGCAGGAGCTGCTGGGCGGTCCGGCCACCGGCCTCACCTCGCTCGGCCGGCTGGCCGGCCTGGTCAGCGCCGACCTGATGCTCGTCCAGGTCGTGCTCATGGCCCGGGTGCCGCTGATCGAGCGGCGTTTCGGCCAGGACCGGATCGCCCGCTGGCACCGGCTCACCGGCTTCACCTCGTTCCACCTGCTCCTGGCGCACGTGCTGCTGACCGTCCTCGGGTACGCCGGCACCGCCCGCCGGGGGGTGCTCGCCGAGACCTGGGACCTCGTCGTCACGTACCCGGGGATGCTGCTGGCCACCGCGGCGCTGGCCCTGCTGGTGCTCGTGGTGGTGACCTCGGTCCGCGCGGCCCGGCGCCGGCTGCGCTACGAGTCCTGGCACCTGCTGCACCTGTACGCGTACCTGGGCGTCGCGCTGGCGCTGCCGCACCAGCTCTGGACCGGCGCGGACTTCGTCGCCTCGCCGCTCGCCCGCGCCTACTGGTGGACCGTCTACCTGCTGGCACTGGCCAGCGTGCTGGTCTGGCGGCTGGGGCTGCCCGCCTGGCGCTCGCTGCGGCACCGGATCGAGGTGGCCGCCGTGGTCACCGAGGCGCCCGGGATCACCTCGGTCTGGCTGCGCGGGCGCCACCTGCACCGGCTGCCCGTCCGGGCCGGGCAGTTCCTGCTCTGGCGGTTCCTGGACGGCCCCGGCTGGTCCCGGGCCCACCCGTACTCGCTGTCCGCGCCGCCGAACGGCGACCTCATGCGGATCACGGTCAAGGACCTGGGCGACGGCAGCGCCCGGGTGGCCGCCCTGCGCCCCGGCACGCGGGTGCTCGTCGAGGGGCCGTACGGGCGGCTGACCGGGGAGCACTGGCGCGGCGGCGGGATCACCATGCTGGCCTGCGGGGTCGGCATCACCCCGCTGCTGGCGCTGCTCTGGGAGCTGCCGTACGCGCCCGGCCAGGCGGTGCTGCTCCACCGCGCGCGTACCCCCGACGACCTGGCCTTCCGGGCGGAGCTGGACCGGCTCGCCGCGGAGCGCGGGCTGGTCGTGCACCAGCTGGTCGGCCCCCGGGCAGCGCGCCCGTCCTGGCTGCCGGCCTACGCCGAGGGGCTCCCCGACGCGGAGGCGCTGCGCCGGCTCTCCCCCGGCGTCGCCGGCCACGACGTCTTCCTCTGCGGACCGGACGGCTGGGTCGACGCCGCCCGCGCCGCGACCCGTGCGGCGGGGGTCCCCGACGCGCACGTCCACCACGAACGGTTCGCCTGGTGACAGGCGGGAAGGGAGGATCCGTGCGACGGATCACCGGCTGGTTGCTCTCCACCGTGGCGGCGCTGGTGCTGCTGTTCAGCTACCGGACCAGCACCATGGGCGCGGGCGGGGAGAGCAGCGCGATCACCTCGGGCGCGGACGGCGCGGCCGGCAGCACCTGGCGCGGCGCGGGCGACGGCACCGGCGGCGGCGACGGCGACGGCACGGCCACCGGCTCGGTGGCGCAGACCCGGTGGGGGCCGGTGCAGGTGAAGATCACCGTCTCCGGCGGGAGGATCACCGACGTCGCCGTGCTCCAGGTGCCGGACGGCAACCACCGGGACCAGGAGATCAACGACTACGCGGTGCCGATCCTGCGGCAGGAGGCCCTGGCCGCGCAGAGCGCGCGGATCGACACCGTCTCCGGGGCCACCGTCACGAGTGACGGCTACCGGGAGTCCCTCCAGTCCGCCATCGACGCGGCGCACCTGGGCTGACCATGACCGACGGACCGGACCGGCGCGCCTGGGTGGCGCAGGTGATGGGGCTGCCGGTGAGCGTGCACCTGCGCGGCCCCGGGGTGCGCACCGACGCGGTGGCCGGGCGGGTGGCGCAGGTCTTCGCCGAGCTGCGCGACGTGGACGCGACGTTCAGCACGTACCGGCCGGACAGCGTGCTGGGCCGGCTCGGCGGGGCAGCGCCCGACCCGGCCGCCGCGGATCCGCTGGTGCGCGAGGTGGTCGAGCGCTGCGAGGCGGCTCGCGTCCGCACCGGCGGGTGGTTCGACGCCCGGCGGCTGCCGCTGCCCGGCGGGGGCACCGGCTTCGACCCGTCCGGCCTGGTCAAGGGGTGGGCCGTGGAGCGGGCCGCGCGCTGGTTGGCGCTGCCCGACCACGACCTGTGCCTCAACGCCGGCGGGGACGTGCTGCTGCGCACCGCGCCGGGCCGGCCGGCCTGACGGGTCGGGATCGAGGACCCGGACCGCCCCGAGCGGCTGCTCGACGTCGTCGCCCGCCCGCACGGCGCGGTCGCCACGTCCGGCACCGCGCGGCGCGGCGCGCACATCACCGACCCGCGCGCCGGGCGGCCGGCCCAGGCCGTCCGGTCGGTCACCGTGGTCGGCCCCGAACTGCTGTGGGCCGACGTGTACGCCACCGCGGCCGTCGCCCGCGGCGCGGACGCGCTCGACTGGCTGGCCACCCTCGACGGGTACGCGGCCCTGCTGGTGGACGCCGCCGGCGGGGTCCGGGGCACCCCGAACTGGCCCGGCTCCCGACCGGCGGCTCAGACCCGGGCCGCGTAGTCGGGCAGGTCGGCCTCGGTGGCCAGCGAGCCGGTGCTGCGGACCAGCAGCGACTGGACCGGGCGGGTGGCCAGCAGCCGGTCCCGCAGCCACAGCCCCCAGCCGGTGGCCGGGGCGAGGAAGTGGCCGGGGCTGGCGCCGCGCTGCCAGCGGCCGGCGTAGGCCCGCATCCGCCGCTCGTACGCGGGCAGCGCCACCCGGTGGTCGCCGCCGGCCAGGGCCAGCTCGCCGGCGAGCACGTACGCCCCGACCAGCCCGGTGCCCACCCCCATCCCGCCGAGGGTCACCCCCCAGGCCGCGTCGCCGAGCAGCACCGACCGGCCGGCGTGCCAGCGGGGCACGCTGACCCGGGCGATCGCGTCGAAGTACAGCTCGGGCGCGGCGCGCAGGCCGGCCAGCAGCCGGGGCACGTGCCAGCCCAGCCCGGCGAAGGCGTCGGTGATCAACGCCTTCTGGCGGTCGAGGTCGAGCCGGTCGTGGTCCTGCCGGGGTGAGGTGAACACGACGAGGGCGCCCGCCCGGCCCGGGTCGCGCTGGTCGGCGGCCACGCTGGCCATCCGGCCGGGCACGTTGTACTGCCGGGGGACGACGTCGAAGCCGCCATCGCCGGGCACGTCCCAGCCGGCCAGGTGGTAGCCGAGGTGGCGGACGTACGCCGACTCGGGCCCGAACGCCAGCCGGCGCACGCCGGAGTGCAGTCCGTCCGCGCCGATCACCAGGTCGACGGTGCGGGAGGCGCCCCGGGCCAGGTCGACCCGCACCCCGTCGGCGGTCTCGGTGAGCGCGGTGATCCGGTCGCCGAACACGTACCCGACCCGGTCGGCGCCGCGCTCGTAGAGGATCCGGGACAGGTCCCGGCGGAGGACCTCCAGCTCGCCGCCGGCGAACTCGGCCGGCAGCCGGAAGATCTCCCGGTCGTGCTCGTCCACCCGGCTCATGGCGCCGGCGTGGGTCTGCACCGCGCGCAACTCGTCGAGCACCCCCATGGCGGCGAGCACGCCGAGGTGGGTGGGGCCGCGGAAGTCGACCGCGAAGCCGCTGGTCCGCAGCGCGGGAGCGGTCTCGACGACGGTGACCTCGGCCCCGTGCCGGGTCAGCCACCAGGCCACCGCCGGGCCGGCGACCCCGGCGCCGGAGACGAGCACACGGAAACCGCGAAGTGGAGTGGGCATGTCGTTCCCCGTTCTAAACTGTGTCCCTCGGATACAGAGTATCGTAGACACAGTTTCGGACCGAGGACAAGGGGTGACCGTGGAGACCGGTGGCGTCGACCAGGGCCGGCTGTTCGAGCTGCTGTGGGGGGCACCGACCGCCCCCCGGCGCGGGCCGCGCCCCACCCTCACGCTGGCCGCGATCGCCCGCGCCGGCATCACCATCGCCGACGCCGACGGGCTCGACGGGCTGACCATGCAGCGGGTCGCCGAGTCGCTGGACGTCACCAAGATGGCGCTCTACCGGTACGTGCCGGGCCGCGCCGAACTGGTGGCGCTCATGCTGGAGACGGCGGTCGGCGAGCCGCCCCCACCGCCGGCCGGCGCCGACTGGCGCGGCCAGCTCGACGACTGGACCCGGCAGCTCTTCGACCGGTTCCGCCGGCACCCGTGGGCCCACGCGGCGACCGTCGGCCCCCGGCTGCCCGGCCCCCACGAGCTGGCCTGGCTGGAACGGGTGGTCGCCGCCCTCGCCGGCACCGGGCTGACCGGTGCCGAGCAGCTCGACGTCGCCGTGCTCCTGGTCGGGCACGCCCGCAACCTGGCCCAGCACGCGGCGCCGGACGACGCGCCCCACGCGGGCCGGGAGGCCGGCTTCGGCATGCTGATCCGCGGCCGGGAGGACCGTTTCCCGGCGCTGGACGCCGCCCTGCGCGACACCGACCCGGAGGCCACCGACGCGGCCCTCGACTTCGGCCTGGCCCGGATCCTCGACGGCATCGAGGCGCTCATCACCGCCCGCTCGACCCGACGATCATGACGTCGTCGCGCCGGCCGCCGGCGTGTCGTGACAACAACGTCATGATCGACCCGCCCGGGGGCGGGGCGGGGGCGTGGGACCGGGAGGGGTGGGGAGAATGAGGGGCATGCAGCCACACCCGAACGTGCAGGCGGTGCAGCGGGCGCTCGACGACGCGGGCGCGCGGGACGGCTCCGGCGGCCCGAGCCAGGTCCGCCTGCTGCCCGAGGCCGTGCACACCGCCGCCGCGGCGGCCGAGGCGCTCGGCGTCGAGGTCGGCGCCATCGCCAACTCGCTCGTCTTCGACGCCGACGACGCGCCCCTGCTGGTGCTCACCTCCGGCGCGCACCGGGTGGACACCGCCGGGCTGGCCGCGTCCCTCGGCGTCACCCACCTGCGCCGGGCCACCCCCGAGTTCGTCAAGCGGCACACCGGCCAGGTCATCGGCGGGGTCGCCCCGGTCGGCCACCCGCAGCCGCTGCGCACCCTCGTGGACACCGCGCTGGCCGCGTACGACGAGGTGTGGGCGGCCGGCGGCGTGCCGCGGGCGGTCTTCCCCACCACGCAGGCGGAGCTGCTGCGGCTCACCGCCGGCACCCCGCACGAGGTGGCGTGACTCCCGACCTCGTCACGCTGCACGTGTGGCGGATCCCCCGGACGGCCGTCCCCGGCGCGCTGGCCCGGATGGCGACCCACCCGGCGCGGCTGCGCCGGCTGCCCGGCGTCCGGTTCGCCAAGCTGCTCGGCACCGGGACCGGCACCGGCTTCGGCCCCGGCGACGCCGACCTGACCCGGTGGGCCGCCCTGGTGGTGTGGGACTCCCCCGCCGCGGCGGCCGGCTTCGACGCCTCCCCGGTGGGTCGGTCCTGGGCCCGGCTCGCCCGCGCCCGGGTGCGGGTGGAGCTGCGCCCGCTGACCAGCCGGGGCGAGTGGTCCGGCCGCCGCCCGTTCGGCGAGCCGCCCGGCGGTCGGGTCACCGGGCCGGTGCTGGCGCTGACCCGGGCCCGGCTGCGGGCCCGGCGGGCGGTCACCTTCTGGCGGGCCGTCCCGCCGGTCGCCGCCGCCCTGCACACCGCGCCCGGGCTGCTCGCCCGGTTCGGCGTCGGCGAGGCCCCGCTGGGCTGGCAGGGCACGGTGAGCGTGTGGCGCGACGCCGCGGACCTCGTCGCGTTCGCGTACCGTCACCCGGAGCACCGGGCGGCGATCACCCGCACCCCCACCGAGGGCTGGTACGCGGAGGAACTGTTCGCGCGGTTCGCGGTGGCCGACGTGGTCGGCGACCGCGCGGTGCTGGGATGGGCCGCCCCCGGGAGCGGCCCGGAAACGGCGAGAGGGAACGCATGAGGTTGGTGCGGTGGACGCCGGACGATCTGGTCCGGCGGCTGGACGACGTGGTGGCCGTCTACGGCGAGGCCATGGGCTACCGCGCCGACCTGCTGGAGGCCCGGCGCGGTTACATCGCCACCCACGTCCGCCGTCCCGGCTTCCGCGCCGTCGCCAGCCTGACCACCGAGGGACACCTGGCCGGCTTCGGGTACGGCTACCTGGGCGCCGCCGGCCAGTGGTGGCACGACCAGGTGCACCGGGCGCTGGACGCCGAGGCCCGGCAGCGCTGGCTGGCCCACTGCTTCGAGGTGGTCGAGCTGCACGTCCGCCCGCCCGCGCAGGGGCACGGCCTGGGCGCCGGCCAGCTGCGCGCGCTGCTCACCATGGCCGAGGGCAGCACCACCCTGCTCTCCACGCCGGAGGCCGACGAGCAGAAGTCCCGGGCCTGGCGGCTCTACCGCCGGTTCGGCTTCGTCGACATCCTGCGCCACTTCCACTTCCCCGGCGACGAGCGGCCGTTCGGCGTGCTCGGCCGGGACCTGCCGCTGCCCCCGCCCGGCCCGGGCGGCGCCCCGGCACCGGGCACGCCGTGAGCGCGAGGAGCGAGCCGGGCTTGCGAGCCCCGCAGTCGCGACCCGAGGGGACGCCGTGAGCGCGAGGAGTGAGCCGGGCTTGC
>NZ_JBEXGL010000016.1:36831-140268 GCF_040607315.1 Micromonospora sp. NPDC005305
GCGAGCCCCGCAGTCGCGACCCGAGGGGACGCCGTGAGCGCGAGGAGTGAGCCGGGCTTGCGAGCCCCGCAGTCGCGAACCGAGGGGACGCCGTGAGCGCGAGGAGTGAGCCGGGCTTGCGAGCCCCGCAGTCGCGAACCGAGGGGACGCCGTGACGTGGGGCCGGCTGCCCTGGGCGCTGCTGGCCGTCCTGGTCCTGGCCCAGATCTGCTACCCGCTCACCGGCGGCGCCACCCGGGCCGGGCTCACCGTGGCCACGGTCGGGCTCGGCTGGCTGCTCTCCGTCGGCCACGCCCTGCTCACCCGGGGCACACGCACCGCGCTGGCGCTGGTCGCCGTGGCCACCGGCGGCGGCTTCGCGATCGAGGCGCTCGGCGTGGCCACCGGCTTCCCGTTCGGCAGCTACGACTACTCCGGCGAGCTGGGCCCGAAGCTGGCGGGGGTGCCGCTGGTCATCCCGCTGGCGTGGACCTGGATGGCCTGGCCGGCCTGGCTCGCCGCGGTCCGGCTCACCCGCTCCCGCCCGGCCCGGGTCGCCCTCGCCGCGGTCGGGCTGGCCTCCTGGGACCTCTTCCTCGACCCGCAGATGGTGGCCGAGGGCTACTGGCGCTGGCGGGACGCCGTCCCGGCCCTGCCCGGCCTGCCCGGCATCCCGGTCAGCAACTACCTCGGCTGGCTGCTCTTCGCGGTGCTGCTGACGGCCGCGCTGCGCCCCCTCGCCGGGCCGGCCGTCGACCGCACCGACGCGCGGGACGCGCCGATGTTCGCGCTCTACCTGTGGACGTACGCCTCCAGCGTGCTGGCGCACGCGGTCTTCCTCCGGCTGCCCGCCTCGGCGGCCTGGGGCGCGGCCGGGATGGCGGTGGCCGCCGTGCCGCTGGCGGTGACGCTGCTGCGCGCCCGCCGGCGCCGCGCCGGTGACGGGGTGGCGGAGCCGACCCCCCGGGTCGACGCGCCGGCATGATCCCCGCGCTGGTCCTGGCCGCGGCGGTCGCCGTGCTCACCGCGCACACCGTCGTCAACGCCACCGCCTGGCTGCGCCGCCCCGACGCCGGCCCGGTCGAGGTCACCGAGGCGGTGGCGGTGCTGCTGCCACTGCGCGACGAGGCCGACCGGGTCACCCCGTGCCTGCGCGCGCTGCTCGCCCAGCGCGGCGTGCCGGAGCTGCGGATCGTGGTGCTCGACGACGGCTCGACCGACGGCACCGCCGACGTGGTCCGCGCGGTGGCCGGCGACGACCCGCGGGTCACCCTGCTCACCGGGGTCGCCCCGCCGCCCGGCTGGCTGGGCAAGCCGCACGCCTGCTGGCAGCTCGCCACCCGCACCGGCCCGGCCCCGACCGTGCTGGCCTTCGTCGACGCCGACGTGGTGCTCAGCCCGTACGCGGTCGCCCGGGCGGTGACCGGGCTGCGCGCGGCGGGCGTGGCGCTGCTGTCGCCGTACCCCCGGATCCTGGTGCGGACGGCGGCCGACCGGCTGGTGCAGCCGCTGCTGCAGTGGTTGTGGCTCACCTTCCTGCCGCTGCGCGCCATGGAACGCTCGCCGCGGCCGTCGCTCGCGGCGGCGGGCGGGCAGTTCCTGGTCGTGGACCGGGCCGGCTACCTGCGGGCCGGCGGGCACGCCGCGGTCGCCGACCGGGTCCTGGAGGACATCGAGCTGGCCCGGGCCGTGAAGCGGTCCGGCGGCCGGATCGCCCTGGCCGACGGCTCCCGGCTGGCCGCCTGCCGAATGTACGACAGTTGGCCGCAGCTGCGCGACGGCTACAGCAAGTCGCTCTGGGCCTCCTTCGGGCACCCGGCCGCCGCCGCGGTGGTGGTGGCCCTGCTGCTCCTGCTCTACACCGCTCCCCCGCTGGTCGCGCTCGGTGCCCTGGCGGCCGGCGCGCCGGTCACGGCCGGGCTCGCGCTGGCCGCCTGGCTGCTCGGCGTCGCCGGCCGGGCGGTCAGCGCCCGGGCCACCGGCGGGCGGGCGTGGCCCGACGCGCTGGCACACCCCGTGTCGGTCGTGGTCCTCGGTTGGCTGACCTTCCGGTCGTACCATCTGCGGAAGCGACGCCGGCTCACCTGGCGGGGTCGCCCGGTCGGCTAGGAGGGGGCGGCATGGCGCGGATCGTGGTCATCGGCGCCGGCGTGGGCGGCCTGGCCGCCGCCGCCCGGCTGGCGGTCACCGGGCACGAGGTCACCGTCCTCGAACGGGCCGACACGGTCGGCGGCAAGCTCGGCCGGCACCGGCACGACACCCCCGAGGGGTCGTGGCACTTCGACACCGGGCCGAGCCTGGTCACCCTGCCGCAGGTGTTCCACGACCTGTTCGAGGCGACCGGCGCGAAGCTCGACGAATACCTGGACCTGGTGCCGCTGGACCCGATCGTCCGGCACGTCTTCCCCGGCGGCGGACCCGCCCTGGACTCCTGCGCCGACCCGGCCGAGTTCACCGCCCGCGTCGGCGCGGCGTTCGGCGACCGGGCCGCCGCCGACTGGCAGCGGCTCTGGCGGCGGGCCGGCCGGGTGTGGGCGGCCTCGCACCGGGACGTGCTGCGCCGCACCGTCGACTCCCCCCGGGACCTGGCCGGGCTGGCCTGGCGGCTGGGCGACCTCGCCGCCATCGGCCCCGGCCGCAGCCTGCGCGGGCTGGGCCGCCGGCACCTGTCCGACCCGCGGCTGCGGATGCTGCTCGACCGCTACGCCACCTACACCGGCGCCGACCCGCGCCGCGCCCCGGCCGCGCTGGTCGCCGTCCCCTACGCCGAACTGGCGTACGGCGGCTGGTACCTGCGTGGCGGGCTGGCCACCCTGGCCGACGCGCTGCTGGCGCGCTGCCTGGACCTCGGCGTCGTGGTGCGCACCGGCGCCACGGTCACCCGGATCGACTCGGCCGGCGGCCGGGTCCACGGCGTACGCCTCGCCGGGGTCGCCGCCCCCGTCCCCGCCGACGTGGTGGTGGCCAACGTCGACGCGCTGACCGTCTACCGGGACCTGCTGCCCACCCCGCGCCGGCTGGCCGCGCTCACCGACCGCAGCCTGGCCGGATTCGTGCTGCTGCTCGGCGTCCGCGGCGACTCCGGGCTGGCCCACCACACCGTCTTCTTCCCCCGCGACCACGACGCCGAGTTCGACGCGGTCTTCGGCGACCCGGGGCGGGGGGTCCGTGCCCGGCCCGCGCCCGACCCGACCGTCTTCGTCACCGTGGCCGACGACCCGGCGGTCCGCCCGGCCGGGCACGAGGCGTGGTTCGTGCTGGTCAACGCGGCCCGCCACGGCACCGCCGCGGGCGCGGTCGACTGGCGGCGGCCGGGGCTGGCCGAGGCGTACGCCGACCGGATCCTCGACGTGCTCGCCGAGCGGGGCGTGGACGTGCGGGACCGGCTGGTGTTCCGGGAGATCCGCACCCCGGCCGACCTCGACGCGGCGACCGGCGCGCCGGGCGGGGCCATCTACGGCACCGCGGGCGGCCTGCTCCGCCCGGCCAACCGGGGCCCGGTGGCCGGGCTCTGGCTGGTCGGCGGCTCCAGCCACCCCGGCGGCGGCCTGCCCATGGTCACCCTGTCGGCGGAGATCGTCGCCGACGCCATCGGCCCGGCCTGGTAGGGCGCGGCCGTCGGGCCGGCGTGGATCGGACCGGGGTCAGTCGGCGTCGACCAGGGCGCGGCGGACGGCGGAGAGCAACTGGCCGAGGCCGAAACCGGCCAGCAGCACCCAGACCGTGGTGGCCATGGTGATGGTGCCCGAGGTCAGATCGGTGTCGATCAGCCCGGTGAGCCCGGCGACCACCAGCCCGACCAGGGCCACACACACCCGGGTGGGGCGTTCCCCCACGGTCACCGCCCCGATCTCCCGCATCCCGGCCGACACCGCCCGGGCGCGCACGTACTCGTGCAGCCAGGACAGCCCCCCGGCCGCGGCAACCAGCGCGCCGGGGGCGCCGAGCAGCCAGAACGCGGTCAGCCAGGCGGCCTCGCCGAGCCGGTCGGCCACCGAGTCGTAGACGTAGCCGAGCCGGGTGGTGCGGTTGGTGGCCACCGCCACCGCGCCGTCGACGCTGTCCGCCACCGCCGCGAGCAGCACGAACAGCGCGCCCAGGAACGGCCCGTCGCCGGCCCGCCCCACCAGCAGGGGTACGCAGAGGCAGAGCAGCACCCCGACCACGGTCACCGGGGTGGGGCCGACCCGCAGCCGGCCCAGGATGTAACCCACGTGGTAGGCGAAGCGCAGCCAGGCGCGGACCACCGGCGCGGCCACCCGGGGGTCGAAGCCGCCGTGCAGGCGCGCCCACGCGGTCGCGTACTGGTCCCAGTTCAGCTGTGTGCCCACCACGGATCAACCGTAGAAGGGCCGTGGCGGTGTCGTGGGCCGGGTGCTCACACCCACGCGTCGGCGCGCAGGCGCTGCCAGACCTCCCGCGTGGCGGTGGACCGGTTGAGGGTGATGAAGTGGATGCCGGGCACGCCCTCGTCCAGCAGCTTCGCGCACATCTCGCTCGCCTGCTCGATGCCCAGCCGGCGGACCGCCTCCGGGTCGTCGGCCACCGCGGCGAACCGCTCCGCGAGGGCCGGCGGGAAGGGCGCGCCGGAGAGCTGCACGGACCGCTCGATGGTGCCCAGCTGGGTCACCGGCATCACCCCGGCCAGGATCGGGGTGTCGCAGCCGGCGGCGGCCACCCGGTCCCGCAGCCGCAGGTAGTCGTCGGCGTCGAAGAACATCTGGGTGATCGCGAACTCGGCGCCGGCCCGGCACTTGCGGACGAAGTGCGCGGTGTCGCTGGCCACGTCGGGCGAGCGGGGGTGCTTGTAGGGGAACGCGGCCACCCCGACGCTGAAGTCGCCGGCGTCGCGCACCAGCCGGACCAGCTCCTCGGCGTACCGCACGCCCTCCGGATGCTTGATCCACTCGCCGCCCGGGTTGCCGGGCGGGTCGCCGCGCACGGCCAGCACGTTGCGCACCCCCACCGAGGCCAGCCGGCCGATGACGTGCCGCAGCTCGGCGACCGAGTGGTCGACCGCGGTGAGGTGCGCCATCGGCAGCAGGGTGGTCTCGGTGGCGATCCGCTCGGTCACCGCGACCGTGGTGTCCCGGGTCGAGCCGCCCGCGCCGTAGGTGATCGAGACGAACGAGGGACGCAACGACTCCAGCTCGCGGATGGCCTGCCAGAGCAGGCGCTCCCCCTGCGGGGTCTTCGGCGGGAAGAACTCGAAGGAGAAGGTGGGCCGGGCGTCACGGATCAGCTCCCCGATGGCCGGCTGGGGGTTGGGGAGGACCGAGGGAAGACCGAGCGCCACGGACCGACTGTAACCGGCCGGTCCGGGCCGACCCAGGATCTTCCCAGCCCGCGAGCACGAGGGCGGCGGAGCGTCGTACCCCGGGGGTAGAACGGGGGCAGCGCGGTGGGGCCGGCCGGTGGCCGGTCCCGGGGGGCCCGCGCGGGGGTCGCCACGATCGGCGACGCACGGTCCGGCACCGCCGGGCGTCCGCGTCGCCACCCCCGCCGTCGCCCCCGGGAGGACCCGATGACCCCGTCCCCGCCACCCGGCCCGCGCCTGCTCGGGCCGCTCCTGGCCGAGCTGCGGGCCGCTCGCGGCTGGAGCCAGCAGCGGGTCGCCGCCGAGCTGTGCGCCGCCGCCGGCGTGCCGACCCTGACCCGCCACGAGGTGTCCCGGTGGGAGCGGCAGCGCCGGCTCCCCGGCGACTTCTGGTCCGGCTGGCTGGCGGTGGTCCTCGGGGTGCCGGGCGAACTGCTCGCCGAGGCCGCCGCGCGCAGCCGCCGCCTCCCCCGGCCCGCGGGCGCGGCTGCCGCGCCGGGTGGCCCGCGCCGGCCGGTCCCGCGCCGCCGGGCGGGCGTGACCGCCGCACCGGGTGGCCCGCACCGGCCGCCGGCCCGGCCCAACGTCACGCGCGGCACGCCGGGACGGGGGTCGGGCGTGAGCGGCGGGGACCGGCTAGCGTCGTCGGCGTGACCCACGCTGCTCCCGTGTCCCCCGTCGACCGCGCCGGCCTGCGCCAGCGGATCGACAAGGCCCTCACCGAGTTCCTCGCCGGCCAGCGCGGCTGGCTGACCACCCTCGACGACGGCCTGGTGCCGGTCGCCGAGGCCATCGAGGCGTTCGTGCTGGGCGGTGGGAAGCGACTGCGCCCGGCGTTCGGCTACTGGGGCTACCGGGGCGCCGGCGGGGTCGACTCCGACCAGGTGGTCGCGGCCCTGGCCGCGCTGGAGTTCGTGCAGGCCAGCGCGCTGATCCACGACGACCTCATGGACCGGTCGGACACCCGCCGGGGCGAGCCGGCGGTGCACCGGCGGTTCGCCGCCCGGCACCGCGCGGCCGGCTGGAGCGGCGACCCGGACGGGTTCGGCGACGCGGCGGCCATCCTGCTGGGCGACCTCTGCCTCGTGTGGTCCGACGAGCTGCTGCACTCCGCCGGTCTGGACCCGCGCACGGTGGCCCGGGCCCGGCCGGTCTTCGACGAGATGCGCACCGAGGTGACCGTCGGGCAGTACCTGGACGTGCTCACGCAGGCCACCGGCGACACCTCGCTCGAACGGGCCGGCAAGGTGGCCCGCTACAAGTCGGCGAAGTACACCGTCGAGCGTCCGCTGCTGCTCGGCGCCGCGCTGGCCGACGCGCCGGCCGAGGTGCACGCGGCCTACTCGGCGTACGGGCTGCCGCTGGGCGAGGCGTTCCAGCTCCGCGACGACGTGCTGGGGGTGTTCGGCGACCCGGAGCGCACCGGCAAGCCGGCCGGCGACGACCTGCGCGAGGGCAAGCGGACCTACCTGGTGGCCGCGGCCCTCGAGGCGCTCGACGACGCCGGCCGGGAGCTGCTGCTCGGCGGGCTCGGCGATCCCGGGCTGGACGCCACCGGGGTGGCCCGCCTGCGCGAGCTGATCACGGCGAGCGGCGCGCTGGAGCGCACCGAGCGGCGCATCACGGCCCTCACCGAGAGCGCCCTGGCCGCCCTGACGACGGTGGACCTGGACACCGAGGCCCGCCAGTCCCTGGTCGACCTGGCGATCGCCGCCACCCGCCGCACCGACTGACCCCGACCCGCCCCCCGGGCCCCGGGGGGCGGGTGGGGGTCAGAAGCCCAGGGCCTGGGCGCGGCGCTTGACCTCGCGGGCCTGGTCGCCGGCGAGGGTGGCGGCCGGGGTGGTGCCGGCGAGGGTCGGGTCGGGCTCGTAGAGCCAGCGCAGCGCCTCCTCGTCGTCGTACCCGGCGTCGGCGAGCAGGTTGAGCACGCCGGGCAGGTGCTTGAGCACGGTGTGGTTGGCCACCAGGTCGGCCGGGATCCGGCGGACGCCGTCGCGGCGCACCGCGAGCAGCTCCCGGTCGCGGATCATCTGGTGCACCTTGCTGATCGACAGGTCGAGGCGCTCGGCCACGTCCGGCAGGGTCAGCCAGCCGGCCGGGTCGGTCGGTCCGGGCAGGTCGGCCCCGGTGGTGGCGCTCTCGGCGGGTACGGAATCGGTCACCCGACCACCCTGCCACGTGCCCGGCGGGGCCGGTCGGCGGCACCCCGTACCCCGCCGGACGCGTGCGCCGGTGCCGCCGGGTCGCATGCCGGCTGTAGCATCCTGTTCAACCTTCACCCTCCCGACACATAGACTGCCTGCCGATGGACACACAGGTCGCCGACACGTTGCTGGGCTCGCTGATCGACGGGCGCTACCGCATTCGCGGTCGCGTGGCCCGTGGCGGCATGGCGACCGTGTACACCGCCACCGACGAGCGCCTGGAGCGCACCGTGGCGGTCAAGATCATTCACCCGACCCAGGCGCCCGAGGCCCGGGCCCGGATGGCCGGCTTCGTCGAGCGCTTCACCGACGAGGCGAAGACCATCGCCCGGCTCACCCACCCCAACGTGGTGGCGGTCTACGACCAGGGCAGCCACGCCGGCCTCCCCTACCTGGTGATGGAGTACGTGCGTGGCCGCACGCTGCGCGACGTGCTCGCCGAGCGGCGCCGCCTCAACCCCGACGAGACGCTGGCCATCGCCGAGCAGATGCTCGCCGCGATCGCCGCCGCGCACCGGGCCGGCCTGGTCCACCGCGACGTCAAGCCGGAGAACGTGCTGGTCGCCGAGCCGCCCACCGGCGGCACCACCACCCTGGTGGACAGCGTGGTCAAGGTGGCCGACTTCGGGCTGGCCCGCGCGGTCGAGGCGAGCGCCGAGGAGGAGAACGGCAACCAGCTCATGGCCACCGTGGCCTACGTGGCGCCGGAGCTGGTCACCCAGGGCCACGCGGACCCGCGCACCGACGTCTACTCCGCCGGCATCGTGCTGTTCGAGATGCTCACCGGCCGGGTGCCCTACGACGGCGACCGCCCCGTGGAGGTGGCCTGGCAGCACGTCGACCGGGACGTGCCGGCCCCGTCGACCCTGGTGCCGGCGCTGCCCCCGGTCCTCGACCGGCTGGTCGCCCGGGCCACCCGGCGCGACCCCGCCGCCCGCCCGGCCGACGCCGGCGCGCTGCTCACCGAGGTGCAGGCCGCGCGGGACGAACTGGGCAACGGCACGCACACCGCGGTGCTGCGGCCGGTGGGCGACGAGACGAGCGTGCTCTCGCAGCCCACCATGGTGGTGGCGGCGGTCCGCCCGGCCGAGCGCCCCGCCTGGGCCCGGCTGCCCGAGGGCGGCGCCCAGCGCCCGCACCGCCGCCGCGCCGTCGAGGACGAGGGCCTGGGCGCCCGGCTGGGCGAGCTGCGTACCCGGGTGATGGGCTCGCCGCGCGGCCGGCTGGCGGTCGCCGCGGCGGCCGTGGTGCTCGGCCTGGTGGCCGCCGTCGGCGGCTGGTGGTTCGGGGTGGGCCGCTACACGGTCGCCCCGCAGCTCGTGAGCCTGACCAAGGTTGACGCGGAGGCGCAGGCCACCCGGGGCGGCTTCATCCTGCGCTACGCCGAGCCCCGCTACGACGAGAAGATCCCCAAGGACACGGTGCTGGGCCAGGACCCGGTCTCCGCCACCCGGATCGTCAAGGGCGGCACGATCACCCTGACCCTGTCGCTCGGTCCGGAGCGGCTGCCGGTGCCGGACGTGGTGGGCAAGGACTTCGCGCTGGCCCAGGCCGAGCTGAGCGACGCGAAGCTGGTGCCGGTCAAGGGCGGCTCCCGCTACGACGACGCGCTGCCGGCCGGGGTGGTGCTGGCCACCGACCCGAAGGTCGGCGCGGTGGTCAAACCGGGCGCGAAGGTGACGGTAGTCCTGAGCAAGGGCCGCGCGCCGGCGACCGTGCCGAACCTGGTGGGCAAGAATCTCGGCGAGGCCCGCGCCATCCTCGGCCGGCTGGGGCTGACCCCGGTCGAGACGTACAAGGACTCCGACAAGCCGAAGGACGAGGTCCTCGGCCAGAGCCCGGCCGACGGCACCGGCGTGGAGAAGGGCGCCCAGGTCAAGCTGGACGTCAGCAAGGGCCCCGCCCAGGTGCCCGTCCCCCGGGTGGTCGACCTGCCGTGCCAGCAGGCCAAGCAGGTGCTGGAGAGCCAGGGCTTCCCGGTCAACATCCAGCTCAACCCCAACGGGGTGGCCCGCTTCCAGAACCCGGGCGAGAACACCCCGGTGCCACCGGGCACCCCGGTCACGGTGACCTGCCTGTGAGCGAGCGACCCGTGGGGCTCAGCGGCACGCGACGGCGGGTCGGCTCGCACACCCCCACCTCCGGCGGCCTGGCCAAGGCGGCGCTGCCCTACGCCGACGCGGCCGCCTCCGAGGCCGTGCAGGTCTACGTCTCCAACTCGCGGGGCTGGGCGCTGCCGGCGGGCGACCCGAAGCAGGACGTGCTGTTCCGGGACGGCTGCGGCGAGCGCGGCCTGCCGGTCTTCATCCACGCCTCGCTGCTGGTCAACCTCGGCTCCCCCACCCCGGCCACGGTCGAGCGGTCGGCGGAGACCCTGGCCCACGCGCTGCGCCGGGGCCGGGCCATCGGCGCCGAGGCCGTGGTGTTCCACGCCGGCAGCGCCGTCGACGCGGGTCACGCCGAGGCGGCCATGCGGCAGGTCCGGGAGGCCCTGCTCCCGCTGCTCGACGAGGCCGCGGCGACCGGCGGGCCGATGCTGCTGGTCGAGCCGAGCGCCGGGGGTGGCCGGTCACTGGCCTCCCGGGTCGAGCACCTGGGCCCCTACCTGGACGCGGTGGACCGCCACCCGATGCTGGGCGTCTGCTTCGACACCTGCCACGCCTGGGCGGCCGGGCACGACCTGGCCGCCGAGGGCGGGATGACCGCCACGCTGGACGCGCTGGTCACCGCGGTGGGCGCGGACCGGCTGAAGCTGGTGCACGCGAACGACTCGAAGGACCTGTGCGGCTCCACCCGGGACCGGCACGAGAGCATCGGCAAGGGCACCATCGGCGAGCCGGCGTTCGCGGAGCTGATGCGCCACCCCGCCACCGCCGGCGTCCCCGTCCTGGTGGAAACCCCCACCGAGAAGCACGTGGGCCACGCCGCCGACATAGCAACCCTGAAGCGCCTCCACCCCTGACCCCACCAACCCCGCGCACGGCGCACGCCCACCCGCCCACGCCCGGGTTGATCAAGAAGTTCGCGTCGGGATCCGCGTCGCGGGCGACGCAAACTCCTTGATCAACAAGCCGTCGGGCGTGGGTCAGGCGCGGAGGAGGGTCGTCAGGATCTCGGCGGCCTGGTCGATCTGGCCGTCGGTGACGTCCAGGTGGGTGACCAGGCGGGCGGTACGCGGGCCGAGCACCGAGATCAGCAGGCCCCGCTCCCGGGCGGCGGCCGCCAGGGCGGGCGCGTCGAGCGGATGCTTGGCCAGGTCGAGCGGGACGATGTTGGTCCGCACCACGGTCGCGAGCACCCCGTACGGGGCGACGGCCTCGGCCAGCCGGGCGGCCTTGGCGTGGTCCTCGGCGAGCCGCTCGACGTGGTGGGCCAGCGCGTACCGGCCGGCGGCCGCGAGGATGCCGACCTGCCGCATGCCGCCACCCATCCGCTTGCGGACGAACCGCGCCCGGGCGATCTTCTCGGCGCTGCCGACCACCAGCGAGCCGACCGGGGCGCCGAGGCCCTTGGAGAGGCAGACCGAGAGGGTGTCGAACAGCGCGCCGTACCCGGCCAGCGGCACCCCGTCGGCGACGTGCGCGTGCCAGATCCGGGCGCCGTCGCAGTGCAGGGCGAGACTGTGGTCGTCGGCGACCCGGCGCAGCTCCCGCAGGGTCGCGAGGGGGATCACCCCGCCGCCGCCCCGGTTGTGGGTCTGCTCGACGGCGATGGCCCGGGTCGGCACCGCGAAGTAGCCGTCGGGCCGGACCATCCCGGCGACCACCTCGGGGTCGACCTCCGCGCCCACGGCCGGCCAGGTCCGCGAGGAGATCCCGCCGTACGCCGCCGCGGCGCCGATCTCGTAGGTGACCACGTGCGCGTCGGCGTCGCAGAGCAACTCGTCCCCGGGTGGGACGACGAGCTGCAGGGCGATCTGGTTGGCCATCGAGCCGCTCGGGGCGAACAGCGCCGCCTCGTGTCCGAAGAGCGCCGCGACCTCGGCCTCCAGGGCGGCGACGGTCGGGTCCTCCCCGTAGACGTCGTCGCCGACCTCGGCGGTCGCCATGGCCTCGCGCATCCCGGCGGTGGGCCGGGTCACGGTGTCCGAACGAAGATCAATGAACTCAGCCACAGTTGTCCTTTCGGCTGCCGACTGCGGGGCTCGCAAGCTCACTCCTCGCGTCAGCCACGGAGCATCTCCGCAACCAGAAAGGCCAGCTCCAGCGACTGCTGGGTGTTCAGTCGCGGGTCGCAGGCGGTTTCGTACCGGTCGGGCAGATCGAGGTCCTCGATGCCCTGGGCGCCGCCCAGGCACTCGGTGACGTCCTCGCCGGTCAGCTCGACGTGCAGGCCGCCCGGGTGGGTCTCCAGGCCGCGGTGCACCTCGAAGTAGCCGAGCACCTCGTCGACGATCCGGTCGAAGTGCCGGGTCTTGTAGCCGTTGGAGGACTCGTGGGTGTTGCCGTGCATCGGGTCGCACTGCCAGACGACCTTGGCGCCGGCGGCGGTGACCTTGGCGACGATCGGCGGCAGGGCGTCCCGGACCCGGTGGTTGCCCATCCGGCTGATCAGGGTGAGCCGGCCGGGGATGTTGTCCGGGTTGAGCTTCTCGCACAGCTCGATGGCCTCGTCCGGGGTGGTGGTCGGGCCGAGCTTGACGCCGATCGGGTTGGCGATCCGGGAGATGAAGTCGAGGTGCGCGCCGTCGAGCTGCCGGGTCCGCTCGCCGACCCAGAGGAAGTGCCCGGACAGCCCGTACGCCCGGTTGCCGGAGATCCGGGTGAGCGCCCGGTCGTACTCCAGCGCCAGCGCCTCGTGGGAGCAGTAGAGGGTGACGGTGCGCAGCGCCTCGTCGTCGGTCATCCCGCAGGCCCGGATGAAGGCCAGCGCCCGGTCGATCTCCCGGGCGATCGCCTCGTAGCGTTCACCGGCCGGGGACTGCTTCACGAAGCCCTTGTTCCAGTCGTGCACCGCGTGCAGGTCGGCCAGCCCGCCCGCCAGGTACGCCCGGAGCATGTTCATGGCGGCGGCGGAGTTCGCGTACGCCCGGATCATGCGCTGCGGGTCGGCGACCCGCGCCTCCGGCGTGGCCTCCAGCGAGTTGATCATGTCGCCGCGGTAGGCCGGGAGGCCGCGCGCGTCGGTGGGCAGCGAGCGGGGCTTGGTGTACTGGCCGGCGACCCGGGCCACCTTGACCACCGGCAGCGACGCGCCGTAGGTCAGCACGATGGCCATCTGGAGCAGGGTGCGGGCGTTGGCCAGCAGGTGGCTCTCGGTGTTGTCGGCGAAGGTCTCCGCGCAGTCGCCGCCCTGGAGCAGGAACGCCTTGCCCTCGCAGACCAGCGCCAGCCGCTGCCGGAGCTGGTCGACCTCGTAGGGGGCGACCACGGAGGGCACGGTGTCCAGCACCTTGCAGACCTCGGCGACCTGCTCCTGGTCCGGCCAGGGCGGGGTCTGCGCGCGCGGCAGCTCCCGCCAGCGGTCCAGGCCGAGGGCCGCGTCCTCGGCGGAGTCGGCGGTCGGGCGACTGGTCTGGAGCCCCGGGCTGCCCACGGCGGGGTGACTCAGCTGATGCCACTCATGGCGCATGGGAGAAAGCGTACGGCGACGGCCGGGGCCGCCCGCCGCCGAGGGGGACGGTTCCGGTGGTTGGGAGATCAGCGACACATCCCGGGGCCGCCGCAGGTCGGGGCGGCTGCGGGGTCAGGGGGTGACGCCGGGCGCCGGGGTGTTGCCGCCCGGCGCCTCGCCGGAGATGCACCAGTCGGCGCCGGTGCGGGTGACCGTGAACAGCAGCGAGCGGGTGGCCTTGCGGGATCCGACGGCCACGCTCACCGACGTGGTCACCTCCTCGCCGTGCGGGCCGGACCGGACGTCGGTGATGGTGGCCTGCGGGACCGTGAAGTGGTCGGCGAAGTCGCCGTTCGGCCCGGTGGCGGCGCCGTCGAAGGCGGTCTGCATGGGCGCGCAGAGCTGGCTGCGGCCCGCGTCGACGTCCTTGGCCGCCATCGCGTCGAGGTACGCCTGGACCCGCTCCCGGCTCTTGGCCGCCGCCTCCTCGGCCGGCGCCCGCTGGGACTGGCTGGCCGGGCCGCCCGGGGCGTCGTCCCCGTCGCCGAGGCCGCAGCCGGCCAGCGTGACCGGCAGGAGCGCGAGCAGGGCCACGCCGGCCACCGCCCTCGGGTGCGTCAGGCCCATCGGTCTCCTTCCATCGGCGCGGACATCGGGACATGCCGAGCGGCGAGTCTGTCACATCGACGTCGCCGGATGCCGGCCCGCGGGGGCGTCGATGGCCGCCGCCACCGGATCCTCGACGATCCTGCCATCCTCGCCCGGATCGTCCCGGCCGGCCAGAGCGGCACGCGGACCGGCCTCACCCGGGGGGCCGTGGACGCCGGGCGGGCCGGCGCCGACAATGGCGTACCCCCCAAGGAGGTGACGGTCATCCTCGCCGTGGCATCGGTCGACACCGCCAGGTTGCCCCCGGCCGAGCGGTTCGACTTCTGGCAGGACGTCGTGGCCCGCGAGTCGGTGGCCGCCCGGATCAGCAGCGCGCACGCGGCCGACTTCGCCGCCTCGGCCCGGGCCGTCGACCTGGGCGTGGTCCGGCTCGGCGCCTGGCGGTACCCGTCGCTGGAGCTGGCCCGCACCCCACGGCTGATCCGCAGCTCGGACCCGGAGCTCTACCAGCTCGCCCTGCCGCTGAACGGCCACGGCGTGGTGTCGCAGCAGCGGCGGTCGGGCCGGCTCGGCCCGTCCGGCTTCGCCCTCATCGACACCGTCCGCCCGCACGGCTCCCGGCACGCGCCGGACCGCACCGCGGGGCCGCTGGAGACGCTGACCGTGCTGGTGCCGCACCGGGCGCTGCCGCTGCCCCCGCACCGGGCGGCGGCGCTGCTCGCCGCGGAGATCCCCGCCGACACCGGGATGGGCGCCCTGTTGGCCGCCTTCCTGCGCCGGCTGGTGGCCCACCCCGAGCAGTACGACGCCTCGGACGCGCCGCGGCTCGACCGGATCGCCCTGGACCTGATCGCCGGCACCCTGGCCGGACATCTGGAGGCGGAACGGGAACTCCCGGTGGAGGTACGGGTCACCGGCCTGCGGGCCCGGGTGGAGGCGTGGATCCGGGAGCACCTGGCTGACCCCGGGCTCACCCCGACCGTCGTGGCGGAGGCGCACCACCTCTCGGTGCGTTCACTGCACCGGCTCTTCGACGACGCCGGCACGAGCGTGGGGGCCCTGATCCGCACGGCCCGGCTGGACGGTTGCTTCCGGGATTTGGCCGACCCGGGGCTCCGGCACCTCGCCGTCCACCAGGTCGCCGCCCGCTGGGGCTTCCGGGATCGGGCGCACTTCAGCCGGGCGTTCCGTGCCGCGTACGGGCTCTCACCCCGGGAGCACCGCGCCCGCAGCATCCGTACCTGAACGAAAACCGTGCGGGAAGGGGCCGGTGCGGCCCCTCCCCGCCGGGTGGGTGGTGCGTCGGCCTCCGGCTCAGCCGAGACCGCCCTTGATGGCGCCGATGAGCTCACCGTTGCTGGTGTCTCCGGAGAGCTCCCAGAAGAACGCGCCACCGAGGCCCTGGTTCTTCGCGTACGTCATCTTGCCGCCGATGGTCGCCGGGGTGTCGTAGCTCCACCAGTTGCTGCCGCACTTGGCGTAGGCGGTGCCGCCGACCGTGCCGGTGGCCGGGCAGCTGTTCTTGAGCACCTTGTAGTCCTCGATGCCCTGCTCGTAGGTGCCGGGCGCCGGGCCGGTGGCGGTGCCGCCGGGGGCGCTCTGGGTCACGCCGGTCCAGCCCCGGCCGTAGAAGCCGACGCCGAGCAGCAGCTTGTCCGAGGGCACTCCCTTGGACTTGAGCTTCTGGATGGCCGCGTCGGACCAGAAGCCCTGCTGCGGGATCCCGGTGTACGAGTAGAGCGGCGAGTGCGGCGCGGTCGGCCCCTGCGCGTTGAAGGCGCCGAAGTAGTCGTATGTCATCGGCATGAGCCAGTTGAGGTACGGCGCCGCGCCGGCGTAGTCGGCCGCGTCGATCTTGCCGCCGTTGCTGCCGTCCGCGGTGATCGCCGAGGTGACCAGGAAGCTGCTGCCGAACTTGCTCCGCAGCGCGCTGACCACGTTCTTGAACGCGTTCGGGCCGCTGCTGTCGCACTGGAGGCCGCAGGCGTTCGGGTACTCCCAGTCGACGTCGATGCCGTCGAAGACGTCCGCCCAGCGCGGGTCCTTGACCAGGGCGTAGCAGGAGTCCGCGAACGCGGCCGGGTTCTGCGCGGCCTGGGTGAAGCCGGCCGACCAGGTCCAGCCGCCGAAGGACCAGAGGACCTTCAGGTTCGGGTACATCTTCTTGAGCTTGCGCAGCTGGTTGAAGCTGCCGCGCAGCGGCTGGTCCCAGGTGTCGGCCACGCCGTCGACGCTGTCCGCCGCGGTGTACGCCTTGTCGTAGTCGGCGTAGCTGTCACCGATGCTGCACCGGCCGCCGGTGGTGTTGCCGAAGGCGTACAGGATGTGGGTGAGCTTGGCCGCGGACCCGCTGGTGTGGATGTTCTTCACGTGGTAGTTCCGGCCGTAGACGCCCCACTCGGCGAAGTAGCCGACCACCTTCTTGCCCCCGGTCGGCGGGGTGGTGGTGGGCGGCGTCGTGGTCGGCGGGGTGGTGGTCGGCGGCGTCGTGGTGGGCGGGGTGGTGGTCGGCGGCGTCGTGGTGGGCGGGGTCGTCGTCGGAGGAGTGCCGCCGCCGGAGCAGGACGCGCCGTTGACCGTGCAGGTCAGCGGCGCCTTGTACGCCCCGACGCCGTTGTAGCCCCAGCTGAAGCTGGCGCCCGGGGCGAGCGGCCCGGCCCAGCTCTTCTTGACCGCCACGTAGTGGTTGCCGCTGCTGGTGACGTCGGCGTCCCAGGAGCTGCTGATGGTGGTGCCGGCGGGCAGGTCGAACTCGACGCGCCAGGTGGCGACGCTGGCGCTCGTGCCGTTGGTGACGGTCACCCGCGCTTCGTGACCGGTCCCCCAGTCCTGCACCTTGGTGAATGTGGCGGTGACGCTGCCCGCGGCGGAGGCGGTCGCCATCGGCACCGCCGCGACCGCGAGCGCAACCACGGCGCCGGTGGCCCACAGGGCCCGGCGGAGCGATCTCTTCATACGGCGTCTCCCCAAACAGTTAGGAAACTTTCCAGATTGGATGCTGAGACGCTACTCAGGCGTCACCACTTCGTCAAGATGTAGATGCATCGATTCCTCGGGTCCGGTGTCGACCGAGGCCCGCGGCCCCGTAGCCTCGTGCCATGACCGTTTTCGACGTGCAGATCGACGCCCTCGCCGGCGGCCCGGCCGACCTCGGGCGCTACCGCGGCCGCGCCCTGCTGGTGGTCAATGTGGCCTCCCGCTGCGGCCTCACCCCGCAGTACGCCGGCCTCCAGGCCCTCGCCGACGAGTACGCGGACCGGGGCCTGACCGTGCTCGGCGTGCCGTGCAACCAGTTCGCCGGCCAGGAGCCGGGCAGCGCCGCCGAGATCGAGGAGTTCTGCCAGGTCAACTACGGCGTGACGTTCCCGCTGACGGAGAAGGTCGACGTCAACGGACCGCACCGGCACCCGCTCTACGCCGGGCTGGTGTCCACTCCGGATGCCGAGGGGCACACCGGTGACGTGCGGTGGAACTTCGAGAAGTTCCTCGTCGCGCCGGACGGCACGGTGGCGGCCCGGTTCGCCCCGACGGTGACCCCGGACGCCCCCGAGCTGCGCGCCGCCGTCGAGAAGGTGCTGCCGGTCGGCTGACGCCGCCTTGTAGGGAACCTTCCTTGACCGCCCATCGAGCTGTAGCTAAGTTTCAATGACTTCCGGGACGAGGAGGTCATGATGGAGCGCAGAAGGTTCCTGGCCGGCGCCGGTGCGGTCACCGCGGGCGCGGTGGTCGCGACGGGCCCGGGCACGCCGGGGCAGGCGGTGCCCGGCATCCGCCGGGTGGCGACCGGCCTGGACGTGCTTGTCGGTTCCGATTTCGCGGCACTGGCCGGCCAGCGGGTGGGGGTGGTGTCCAACCCCACGGGCGTGGACTCGGCCTACCGCCATCTGGTCGACCTCATGCACGAGTCCGGCGGCGTGCAGGTCGTGGCGGCGTTCGGCCCCGAACACGGTTTCCGCGGGTCGGCCCAGGCCGGCGGCAGCGAGGGCACCGGGACGGACGCCCGCACCGGCATCACGGTCTACGACGCGTACGGCGCCAGCCAGGCCAAGTGGGAGAGCCTGTTCACGTCCGCCGGCGTGGACACGGTCGTCTTCGACATCCAGGACGTGGGCGCCCGCTTCTACACGTACATCTGGACGATGTACACGTCGATGGTCGCGGCGGCCCGGGTCGGCAAGCGGTACGTCGTGCTGGACCGGCCCAACCCGGTCGGCGGGCGGGCACGCGGGCCGATGATGACGCCCGCCTTCACCTCGGGCGTGGGGCTGAAGGAGATCGTCCAGCAGCACGGCATGACCGTCGGCGAGCTGGCCCGGTTCTTCAACACGGAGTTCCTGCCCGCCGACGCCGGAGGCCCGGTCGAGCTGGAGGTGGTGCGGTGCCGGAACTGGAAGCGTGACCGGCTCGCCGCCGACACCGACCTGCCGTGGGTGATGCCCAGCCCGAACATGCCGACGCCGGACACGGCGCTGGTCTACCCCGGCACCTGCCTGTTCGAGGGCGTCGCCTCGATCACCGAGGGCCGGGGCACCTGCCGCCCGTTCGAGCTGATCGGCGGGCTCGCCGACGACTTCGACCACCACTGGGGAGATCGGCTCAACGCCCGGAACCTGCCGGGTGTCGAGTTCCGGGAGGCGTACTTCTCCCCGACCGCGGCGGGGCAGAAGCCGGCCCTGCTGAACAAGCTGTGCGCCGGCGTCGAGGTCAAGGTCGTCGACCGGGCGGTCTACGACCCGATCCGCACGGCGGTGGCCATGCTGGTGGAGGCGCACAAGTACCCGGCGTTCGCCTGGCGGTTCGACTCGTACGACGCCGTCCGGCCGTACTGGGTGGACAAGCTGACCGGCTCGCCCCGGCTGCGCACCATGATCGACGCCGGAGCCGACGTGGACGACGTGGTCGGCGCCTGGGCCGCCGAGCTGGCGGCCTTCGAGCGGAAGCGGCGCCCGTACCTGCTCTACTGAGCCGACGACGGGCCCGGGGTGCCCCGCACCCCGGGCCCCACGCCGGTCAGCCCGCGGCGGAGCGGAAGACCGGGTAGTAGCCGCCGGACTGTCCCGCGGCCGTCGGGTGGTACGAGACCGTGAGGTTCAGGACGTTCAACGCGTGCAGCCACTTCGTGCCGTAGCTGCACAGCTGGTGGCCCACGAAGATCGAGCGGACGTCGGCGAACGTGAAGCCGGCCGAGGTGGCCGCCGTGCGGGTGATGTCGTCGACCAGGTTGATCCCCTCGTTGATCTTCGCCCGCGAGGTGGCGCTCAGCCCGACGCAGACCGTCCCGAGCTGGTAGAAGACCGGGTAGCCGACCACCACGACCCGGGCGGAGGGCGCCCGGCTCCGGATGCCGTTGTAGACGGTCGCCAGCTTGCCGGGAAGCTGCGTGCGGGCCTTGTCCTCGGCGGCCTGGATCGCCGCCACGCACTGGGCCTCACCCTGGAGCACGCAGGTGCTCATGATGCTGGCGAAGCCGACGTCGTTGCCGCCGATGGTGACGCTGACCAGCGTGGTGGTCGAGGAGAGCGCGGAGAGCTGGTTGTTGATGACGTCCGTGGTGGTCGCGCCGGAGCAGGCGACCGAACGGTACGAGGCCGGCCTGATGTTGGTGTTGTAGAGCGCCGGGTAGGCGTTGTTGCTGCGCAGGCAGGACCCGCTCTCGGAGGTGTAGCTGTCGGCACCGACGCCGGAGGCGTACGAGTCACCGAGAGCGACGTAGCGGTCGGCCGGGGCCGCCTGGGCGGGGGCGGCCAGGGTCAGCGTGATGCCGAACGAGGTGGCGAGGGTCAGGGCGAGGGTGGCAAGACGGGATCTCCGCACGTCGCACTCCTGGGGGTGGGAAGTGGTGGTGAGAGATAGATATCAATGAATCGGATCCCGGCGGAAGATCAACATTTCGCGCCCGCTGCCCATAGACCCTTATCACTACAAACCATTGCCGAGATGCTGAGCATGACTGAAGATTTTCGCCACGGGGCGACGGCGGCGCACCTCGCGCCGGACGTGAGAGTTATAGGCTGAGCCGGTGATTCGGGCTGTGATCGTGGACGTTGACGACACCCTGTGCCTCACACAGGCCGCTTCGTTCGCGTTGGAGAACGAAGTTCTGGCGGAGCTGGGCCGGCCTCCGATGCCCCGGCACGTGCATCTGTCCACCTGGGGCGAGCCACTGCTGGACGCCATGCCCAAAAGGTCGCCCGGCCTCGACCTGCCCCGTTTCTCGGCGCTCTATCGGCGCGCGCTGGAACGGCACATCGCCGACGGTCGTCTGGATCTCATCCCGCCGGAGAACCTTCGCGCGCTGGACGAGTTCGTGCGGCATGGTCGGGCGGTGTTCCTGCTGACGTCGCGGACCGAGGACGAGGTCCGGCACATGTTGGAGGCCGACCACGTCCTGGCTGAACGAGTCAGCGGCATCTACCATGCCGGCAACACGCGTTTCCGCAAGCCGGATCCGCGGGCCTTCGACGAATTACTGGCTGCGACGGGAATACCGCCACGCCAATGCGTCTATGTGGGGGATTCACCGGGCGACGCACTGGCCGCCGGCGGTGCGGGCCTACATTTCGTCGGCTGCCTGCAGAGCGGCGTCCGGAAACCGGCGGACTTCGACTCCCGTTACGTCGACGCCTTCATCGATGCCTTTTCCGACATCGTCGGTGTGGTCCAACAACTCGACCAGTTCACTGCCGACGCCGGCCCGGTGGCCGACGAGCAGGTGACGCAGCAAGCCGGATGACGTCTGCGTACTAGGCTCGGCGGGTGCGGTTGATCACCGGTCACGACATGACGGCGGCCGAGCGGCGCCTCGACGGGCGGCTGGTCCGCACCCCGCTGCTGGACGCGCCGGTCCTCGGCGCCGACCTGGGCCTCCGGCTCGCCGTGAAGGCCGAGAACCTCCAGCACACCGGGAGCTTCAAGGTCCGCGGCGCCACCAACGCCCTGCTCGCCCACGCCGAACGCCACGGCACACCGGCCGGGCTGGTGGCGTTCTCCGCCGGCAACCACGCGATCGCCGTGGCCCACGTGGCCCGCGCGGCCGGGCTGCCCGCGGTGGTCTGCATGCCGCCGCACGCGGTGCCCGGCAAGCTGGCCACGGTCCGCCGGCTCGGCGCCGAGGCGGTGCTCACCGACGACCTGCTGGCCACCGCGGAGGCGGTCGCCGCCGAGCGCGGCTTCCACCTGCTCGCACCCTTCGACGACCCGGACGTGATCGCCGGTCAGGCCACCGTCGGGCGGGAGATCCTGGCCGACGGCCCGCCCCCGGACCTCGTGCTCGTGCCGGTGGGTGGCGGAGGGCTGATCAGCGGGATCGCCGCGGCGATCCGGGCCGGGTCACCGGGGACGCGGATCGTCGGGGTGGAGCCGGACGGGGCCAACGCCATGTCGTACGCGCTGCGGACCGGGGTCCGCACCTTGCCGGCCCGGCCCGCCTCGGTCGCCGACGGCCTCGCCGCCCCGTTCGCCGGGCGGCACACCCTGGCGCACGTCCGGGCGCTGGTCGACGCGGTGGTCGAGGTGCCGGAGGCGGCCGTGCTGCCCGCCTGGGCCGAACTGGTGGAGGCCACGAAGCTGCTGGTGGAGCCGGCCGCCGCGGTCACCCTGGCGGCGCTGCGGGTGGGGCTGGTCGAGGTGGCGCCCGGCGAGCGGACCGTCCTGGTGCTCAGCGGCGGCAACGTCGCGCCGGCCGTGCTGGCCACCCTGGGCTGACAGGTCGGACCGTGCGGCGACGGCCCCCGCCCGTTCAGACCGGGCGGCGGCCGGCGAAGCCGCACTCCACCCGGTGGTACCAGCGGATGTCGGGGTCCCCCTCCAGCCAGCACCAGAGGACCGCCCGGCCCTCCCGCTCGCCGGGGAAGTCGAGCAGCACCGGGGCGATCCCCTTGACCTGGATGCCGTGCTGGTGGAACTCCTCCACGAGGGCGTGCAGCCGGGCCTCCAGGGCCTTCACCTCGGCGAGCCCACCGAGGACGCTGGCCCCGTGGTCGGCCAGGTCCATCCGCAGTTCGGCCAGGTCGGCGCGGAGCCGGATCAGCTCGTTGACGCGCGGCCGCAGGGTGGCCACCAGGTGTCGCGCCTGGGCGAGAGTGAACACCGCGCCAGTATGGGGCACGCCGGGACATCCCCTCCGGGTCGCCGTGCCGGCGGGGTCAGTCGGCCTGGGCGGCGAGTTCGCGGGCCCGGTCGCGGGCCGCTTCGAGGGCCGCCAGCATGGCCGCGCGGACGCCGTGGTTCTCCAGCTCCCGGATCGCGGAGATGGTGGTGCCGGCCGGCGAGGTGACCGCCTCGCGGAGCTTCACCGGGTGCTCGCCGGAGTCGCGCAGCATCACCGCCGAGCCGATGGCGGTCTGCACGATCAGCTCGTGCGCCACCTGCCGGGGCAGGCCGAGCAGGATGCCCGCGTCGACCATGGCCTCGACGAGCAGGTAGAAGTACGCCGGGCCGGAGCCGGAGAGGGCGGTCACCGCGTCCTGCTGGGACTCGGGCACCCGGAGGGTGGCGCCGAGCGGCTTGAACATCTCCTCGGCCAGGGCCAGGTGCGCGCCGGTGGCGTGCGCGCCCGGCGAGATCGCGGTCATCGCCTCGTCGACCAGGGCCGGGGTGTTGGTCATCACCCGCACCACCGGGGTGCCCTCGGGCAGCCGGCGGTTGAAGAAGGCGGTGGGCAGGCCGGCGCAGAGCGAGATGACCAGCTTGTCGGCGGGCACCTTCGGGCCGATCTCGTCCAGCAGCGCCGCCGCGTCCTGCGGCTTGACCGAGATGGCGAGCACCTCGGCCTCGTCCACCGCGGCCAGGTTGTCCACCACCCGGACGCCGTACCGGGCGGCCAGTTCCTCGGCGCGGGCGGGTCGCCGGGCGGTGGCGAGCAGCCGCTCGACCGGCCAGCCGGAGCGGAGCAGCCCGGAGAGCATCAGCTCACCGATCTTGCCCGCGCCGATCACCGCGACCGTGTGCACCTCCGGTGCCATGAGCCGTACCCCTCTCGGTGGAGGTGCGGCGCGGCGGGGCCTCGCCGGAGGACCCGCCGCGCCGCCCGCCGTCGGTCAGCTGCCGAAGAAGACCTCGGCCTCGGCGTACCGCTCCAGCGGCACGGTCTTCAGCTCCCGGGTGGCCTCGGCCAGGGGGACGCGGACGATGTCCGTGCTCTGCATCGCGACCATCTTGCCCCAGTCGCCCTCGTTCGCGGCGTCGATGGCGTGCAGGCCGAGCCGGGTGGCGAGCACCCGGTCGAACGCGGTCGGGGTGCCGCCGCGCTGGATGTGGCCGAGGACCACGGTGCGGGCCTCCTTGCCGGTCTTCGCCTCCAGCTGCTCGGCGAGCCACTGGCCGATGCCGCCGAGGCGGACGTGGCCGAACGCGTCGAGCTCCTGGTTGTGCAGCACCATCTGGCCGTCCAGCGGCTGGGCGCCCTCGGCGACCACGACGATCGGGGCGTACTGGTGCTGGAAGCGCTTCTCGACGTAGCCGGCGACCTGCTCGACGTCGAACTGCCGCTCGGGCAGCAGGATCACGTTGGCGCCGCCGGCGAGGCCGGCGTGCAGGGCGATCCAGCCGGCGTGCCGGCCCATCACCTCGACGACCAGCGTGCGGTGGTGGCTCTCCGCCGTGGTGTGCAGCCGGTCGATCGCCTCCATGGCGATGTTCACGGCGGTGTCGAAGCCGAAGGTGTAGTCGGTGGCGCCGAGGTCGTTGTCGATGGTCTTCGGCACGCCGATGACGTGGACGCCCAGCTCGTGGAGCTTGGTGGCGACCCCGAGGGTGTCCTCGCCGCCGATCGCGATGAGCGCGTCCACGCCCTGCGCGCCGAGGTTGTCCTTGATCCGCTCCACGCCGCCGTCGATCTTGAACGGGTTGGTCCGGGACGAGCCGAGGATGGTGCCGCCGCGCGGCAGGATGCCACGGACGTCCGCGATGCCCAGCGGCCTGGACAGGCCCTCCAGCGGACCCTTCCAGCCGTCCCGGAAGCCCACGAACTCGTGACCGTAGGTGGCGACGCCCTTGCGGACCACCGCCCGAATCACCGCATTGAGACCTGGGCAGTCGCCGCCGCCGGTGAGCACGCCGATACGCATGATCTGCTCATCCTCCTGGAGCATCAGGTGAAGCCCGGATAAGCCCCAGGATATGTGTCAGATCAGACCATCGGCGCCGTTGCCGGCCCGGGGCGGGCCGTCACTGCGCACTGTAGTCGGCGTGGGTGTCCGCCGACACCGCGCCCCGGCCCGTCCCGGCCCCCGGATCGGCTACCGGTCAGTAGCTGACCTCGTGGTTCTCCCCCGCCTCCGGCGGCTGCCCGGTGACCGCGGCCCGGGCCAGGCCGAGCAGGTTCACCACGGTGCTGCCCGGGGCGTCCCAGTACTCGGCCGAGCCGGCGTGCACCCGGATCAGCGTGATGCCCGGGGTGTCCAGCCCGTCCGGGAACCAGGCCTTCAGCAGCGGGTTCCACAGCCGCTCGGCCCGGGCCCGGTCCCACTGCTCGACGGCCGTGCCGGCCACCGACACCCAGGCGTGGTGCCGCTGGTCGGAGAATCCGACGTTGACCTGCGGGTTGACCCGGATCTGGCGGACCTTCGCGGAGTCCGCGTACGCGAAGAACCACAGGTCGCCGTCGAACTCCGCCTCCTGGAGCCCCATCGGGCGGCTGACCAGCCGCCCGTCGACTGCGGTGGTGGTCAGCAGGCAGATTCGCGCGTCCCGGATCAGCTCGGTGACCCGGCGGCGGCCGTCCTCGGCGCTGGTCGGCTGCTGGCTCATGCGCCCTCCCTCGGCGATCGGTTCGAGGCGAACCGTGCCCGGGACAGAAACGGTCAAACCTGCCGACAGGTCACCGGTTGGTCATGGCCCGCCAACGGGCCAGGTTGTGCCGGGCGTCGACCAACGCGTCGTGCCGGTCCGCGTCGGCGTCCGGCAGCCGCGGCCGGCCCCGGTCGTCCCAGAGCTGGCGCAGCTCCTTGGTGAACCGGGGGATCTCCCGGGGCAGCGCCGGCATCGCCCCCCAGAGCTGGGCCAGCACGACGTGGTCGTACGCCGCGTACCAGGCCCAGAGCTCCAGCTGCTCCCCCGGCCGGTCCCGGATCGGCGCCATGAGGAACTCGTGGAGGTCGTCGCGGATCCGCTCCCGGGACCGCCAGGCCCGGTCGGCCGGCGAGGGGAGCTTGTCCAGCACGTTGCGGCGCACCCACGGCACGGCCCGGGAGTCGTCGAACTCGGTAGAGACCGCGTAGAACTCGCGGCCGTACTCGTCGACGACGCCGATCGACACCAGGTCGACGATCCGGCCGTCCTCGATGAATTCGCAGTCGTAGAAGTAGCGGTAGACCATCGGCACCATCCTCGCCCACCGCCGTCACCCGCCGGTCGCCGGGGCCGCCGCCGAGCTGGGACGGCAGGCCACGGCAGCTGGGGACGGTCACGGAAGTGTCTCCAGGGGTGTACAGCACGCGACGGGACCGTCATGATCTGATGTGTACCGCTACCGGACGCCGAACCGGTTGAGATGCCTTGTGCCGGGGATGACAGGTTCACCCGGTGTGGGTTGTGGTCCTTGACCGGGGAGGGGTTGGGCCGTGGAGATGCGCCTGCCGGAGCCGGGTGACGCGCTCACGGGCGTCGAGATGTTCGCCGGGCTGGAGCCGGAGGTGCGGCAGCGGGTGATCGCCGCGGCGGTGCCCCGCACCTACCGCAAGGGCCAGCTGCTGTTCGTCGAGAACGACCCCGGCGAGTCGCTGATCGTGCTGCGCCGCGGCGCGGTCGCCGTGTTCCGCACCGCCCCGACCGGCGAGCGCGCGGTGCTGTCGGTGATCCGGCCGCCGGACGTGCTGGGCGAGGTCTCCCTGTTGGACGCCTCCACCCGGTCGGCGTCGGCCGAAGCGATCGAGGACTGCGCCGCGCTGGCGCTGTCCCGCCCGGCCTTCATGGAGCTGGTGCACTCCAACCCGCGCATCCTCGACGCCGTGATGCGCTCCCTGGGCCAGCTGATCCGGCGGCTCACCGAGCAGAACGCCGACCACGTCTTCCTCGACCTGCCCGGCCGGGTGGCCAAGACGCTGGTCCGGCTGGCCGGCGAGAGCCAGGCCCCGATGATCACCATCGAGCTCAACCAGAGCCAGCTCGCCGAGATGGCCGGCGGCTCGCGACAGAGCGTCAACCAGGCCATCGGCTCCTTCGCCAGCCGCGGCTGGCTGCGCACTGAGGGCCGCCGGATCGTGGTCACCGACGTGGCCGCGCTCCGCCGCCGCGCGGGCATGAACGACCGCTGAGCACCGCCCGGTGACGGGCCGGTGGGGCCGGCGGGTCCACCGCCGGCCCCACCGTCGGCGTCACTTCCCCGTTGTGTCGGCCGGCGGCGCGCTCGGGCCGGGGCCGATCTTCTTCGGGTCGGTCTCCTTGGTCGGGGTGGTCGTCGTGGTCTCGGTCGATCCCGTGCCCGGCTGCTCTACCATGCCCTTTTCCTCCAGTTCGGCGAGGGTGACGGCGTCGACGTCGACCGTGTCTCCCGGCGTCCACACCGTCCCTCGTGGATCGGTCCAGGAGGCGGACAGCCGGACGTGCACGGCACTCTCCCTGTCGACGGAACTTCCTGGTACGGAAGACTAGACCCGGCCGATCAGCCGTGATGTCCCGCCGACCCGTCGGGTACCCGACTGCGCGGTCGCGCGGGACGATGGGGACCTCACGCGTACGGAGCTGGACATCGACCTCACCTGTGGACACTGCTCCCGGACCGCCGGACCGGACGACCGTTACTGCGGTGGTTGCGGCCGGCCCCTCGCGGCGACCTGCCCGGGCTGCGGTCACGCCAACAACGCCGAGGCGAACTTCTGCACCAACTGCGGGCAGCCGCTGCGCGACCACGCCGTCTCGGTGCAGGAGGACCGCCGGCAGGTCAGCGTGCTCTTCATCGACATCGTGGACTTCACCGCCTACGCGGAACGCGCCGACCCGGAGCAGGCTCGCGGGCTCCAGCAGGTGTACTTCGGCACGGTGCGCCGGCTGGTGCACCAGTACGGCGGCGTGGTGGAGAAGTACATCGGCGACGCGGTGATGGCGCTGTTCGGGGCGCCGGTGGCGACGGACAACGACGCGCTGCGCTGCGTACGGGCGGCGCTGGAGCTGCAACGGAGCCTGGCCCGCCAGCCGGCCGGTCCGCACCCGCCGCTCGGCTTCCGGGTCGGCATCGCCACCGGCGAGGCCCTGGTCGACCTCGCGGCCGCCCGCGACGGCGGCCAGGCGTTCGTCACCGGCGACGTGGTCAACACCGCGTCCCGGTTGCAGGGGCTGGCCCCCGCCGGCGGCGTCGTGGTCGACGAGAGCACCTGGGCGGCCACCCGGCACGAGATGGAGTACGCCGACCAACCCCCCGTGACGCTGCGGGGGCGGTCGGCGGTCACCCGGCTCTGGCTGGCCGTGCGCGCCCGGCCCCGCCGCGACGGGCAGACCGCCGAGCTGACCCCGATGGTCGACCGGGACCACGAGCGGGGCCTGCTGGTCAGCGCGCTGCACCGCACCGTCACCGAACGCACCTCCCAGCTGCTGACCGTCTTCGGGCCGGCCGGGGTGGGCAAGAGCCGGCTGCTGCGCGAGCTGGCCCGGCACGCGGCGAACCTGCCCGGCGCGCGGGTGACCTGGCTGATCGGCCACTGCCCGCCGTTCGGGGAGAACGTCACCTACGCCGCCCTGGCCGACATCGTCCGGAGCTGGATCGGGCTGCCCGACTCCGACGATCCCGCCGCCATGCGCGAGCGCCTGCGGGACCGGCTGGGCCGGCTGGCCGACCCGCACGCGGTGCGGCTGGCCGAGGCGTTGGGCCCGCTGGTCGGCGTGCCCGGCGAACGGCTCACCTCCGCCGAGACGGAGGCGGCCTGGCGGCGGTTCCTGCTCACGCTGGCCACCACCGGTCCGACGGTGCTCGTCTTCGAGGACATGCACTGGGCCGACGAGACGATGCTCTCCTTCGTCGAGCAGCTCGGCGCGGCCGCCCGCAACGTGCCGCTGCTGGTGATCGCCACCGCTCGCCCGGAGCTGCGGGAGCGGCACCCGGCGTGGACGGGCACGATCAGCGGCGCGATGTCCATCTCGGTGCCGCCCATGCACGACGGGGACATCGACACCCTCTACTCGCTGCTGCTCGGCCACGCCACGCTGCCGGCGGAGGCCCGCGGGCCGCTGCTCGAGTTCGCCGACGGCAATCCGCTGTACGCCCAGGAGTACGCGCGGATGCTGCTCGACGGCGGGCTCGTCGACCGGACGACCGCCCTCCCCCCGCTGGACCCGATGGGTGGCACGGGGATGCCGCGGACCGTCCAGGCGGTCATCGCCAACCGGCTGGACCTGCTCGACGCGGCCGACCGGGCGGTCCTGCAGGCCGCCTCGGTGGTGGGCGTGCAGTTCTGGGCGGCGCCGGTGGCCCTGGCCCTGGGCCGGCCCGCGGAGTGGGTGGAGCGGGCGCTGCACCGCCTCCAGCGCCGCGACCTGGTCTACGAGCTGCCCGCCTCGACCATGCCGGGCCAGCCCGAGTACCGGTTCCGGCACATCCTGGTGCGCGACGTCTGCTACCAGCGGCTGCCCCGGGCGGAACGGGTCACCCGGCACCAGCGCACCGCCGACTGGCTCGAACAGCTCGCCGACGGACGGCAGCACGACCTGGCCGAGGTGCTGGCCAACCACCGGTGGGCGGCGCACGAGATCGCCCGCACGGTCGGCCTCGACCCGGCCCCGTACGCCCGGGCCACCCGGACGGCGCTGCACCGGGCCGCCCGGCGGGCGTACGCGCTGCACGCGCTGGACACCGCGGCCACGCTGGTGGGCCGCGCGCTGGCGGTGGAGTGCGGACCGGACCCGTCGCTGGAGCTGTTCGAGGCGGAGCTGGCGTTCTACCGGGACCAGGACGGGTTCCTGGTCGACGGGGGCACCGACTCCCTCACCTCACTCGCGGACCGGCTGGCGGGGGCGGGCGACCTGCCGGGCGCGGCGAAGGCGTGGCGGTTGCTGGCCACCGCGGCGTGGGCCCGGGCGGACCGGTCGGAGACGCTGCGCTGCCTGGACCGGGCGATCCGGCTGCACGCCGAGCTGCCGGACAGCGAGGACAAGGTCGGCGCGCTGCTGGAGCTGGCCCGGATGCACATGCTCGACGCGGAGGCCGAGCCCGCGTGCGTCGCCGCCCGGGCCGCCGCCGAACTGGCCGAGCGGCTGGAGCTGCGTGAGGCGCGGGCGAACGCCCGGATCACCCTGGCGGTGGCGCGCTACCAGGCCGGCGTCGACGGGGCGTACGCCGAACTCGCCGAGGTGACCGAGGAGTGCCGGGTGGAGCGGCTGACCAGCCGCCGGCGCGCCGTGCACAACCTGGCCTGGGCGCTGCAGGAGGAGGGCGACCTGACCGGCTCGGCCCGCCTGGTCGACGAGCAGCGCTCGCTGGACCTGGCCGGCGAGCACGGCCTCACGGTCAGCTTCGCCGACCAGTGGACCCGGTCGTACTACAGCGGCGACTGGACGGCGGCGTTGCGGATGGCCGAGGGGTCGACCCGGCGCCCGACCGACGAATGGGACCTGCACATCGTGGCGGTCTCCGGCTGGATCCGCGCCCTCGGCGACGCGCCCGCCGGTGACGGCACGGACGGCGCCGGCGCCGACCTGGTGGACCAGGCGCTGGTCGCCGCCCGGCGCAGCGGCTTCCTGCGGGTGCTGCGGTCCACCGTGGCGCACGCCGCGCTGTGCCGGGCGGTGCAGGGCCGCCGGGACGAGGCGCTGGAGCTGCTCGCCGAACTCGACGCCGACTGGCGGCGGACCCAGATGATCCCGTTCGCGGAGTGGGTGCCGGCGGTCGGGCACGTGGCGGGGGTGCTCGGTGGGGAGGCGGCACTCCTGGTCCGGGACCTGCTGGCCCGGGCTCCCCGGACGACGCGCTGGGCGCGGGCGGCCGGCCGCTCCGCCGATGCGGCGCTGGCCCGGCGGGACGGCGACACCCGGAGGGCCGCCGGCCTGTTCAGCTCGGCGGCGGAGAGCTACGCCGACATGACCGACGTCACCGACCACGTCATCGCGTCCGCCCTCGCGGTGCGGCCGCTGGCCGAGGTGGATCCGGCGGCCGCGGCGGAGATGCTCGCCCGGGTGCGCGCCTTCGCCGAACGGCACGCCGCCGGCGGCCTGCTCCGGATCGCCGGGGTCGGCTGACGTCAGGCGGGCACCGGCTCCGGGGGCCGGGCCTTCGCCTTCTGCGCGTACATGTCCACGTACTCGCGGCCGGAGAGTTCCATGAGCTCGTACATGATCTCGTCGGTGACGGCGCGCTCGACGAACCGGTCGCCGGACATCCCGGCGTAGCGGGTGAAGTCCAGCGGGGCGCCGAAGCGGATCCGCACCCGGCCCAGGTTGGGGACGATCTGACCGGTCGGCTGGATGGCGTCGGAGTTGAGCATGGCCATCGGCACGACGGGGGCGCCGCTCTCCAGGGCGAGCCGGGCCACCCCGGTCTTGCCCCGGTAGAGGCGGCCGTCGGGCGAGCGGGTGCCCTCCGGATAGATGCCCGCGATGCCGCCGGAGCGCAGCACCGTGAGCTGGGTGTCCAGCGCGGCGCGGGCCGCCCGGCCGCCGGAGCGGTCCACCGGGATGGTGCCGGAGCCGACGAAGAACATCTTGGTCAGCCAGCCCTTGAGGCCCCTACCGGTGAAATATTCGGCTTTCGCGATGAATGTGACTTTTCGCTTGACGATCAGCGGGGTGAAGATCGAGTCCGAGAACGAGAGGTGGTTGCTGGCCAGGATCACCGGGCCGTCCTCCGGGACGTTCTCCAGCCCCTCCACCTGCGGGCGGAAGATCAACCTCAGCAGCGGGCCGAGGATGATGTACTTCAGCAGCCAGTACAGCACCGGGGTCCTTCCAGGCGGGAGCGGTGACGGGCCACGATCGCCGGGGCCGCCGGGACCGTGCCCGGGGCGCCGTCGGCGAGCGGGACTGTCGGGGAAGAGCGTACGAAGAGGGAGCGGCACGCCACAACGCACTCCCGGAACCGGGTCCCGACGTGTCAGGATTCAGGGCACGACGATGCGGCGAAGGGGGTGTCCGGTGTCAGGGGGTGGGCCCCGTCGGGGACGGCGGGACAACGGGCTCGACGCGGCCGAGTACGCGGTCGCGGGCGACGTCGATCCGCGCGTAGGTGAGCACCTGCTCGACGTGCTCGCCGCGGGCGGGATCGCCGCCTACCTCCAGCCCTCGGCCGACCTCAACCCGGTGACCCGCACCACCACGGTCCCGTCCCGCCCGATCGACCGGCTCTACGTCGACCGCTCGCACCTGACCACCGCCCGCGACTACCTCACGCAGCTCAGCGACGAGGAGGGCCGCGAGCCGGCCCGCGACGACGAGCCGGACATCGAGGCCGAGTGGGCGAAGATCGTCGCCGGTTTCCACACCGCGCCGAGCGCCGGGAGCCACCCCTGGCCGGCCGCGGAGGACGTCGACGAGCCGGTGGACCCGACCACCCCGGCCGGCGGCGCACCGGGCCGTGCCGAGGAGACCGCCGGTCCGACCGCCACCGACGTGCGCCGGCTGCCCTACGCGGCGGACGTCTCCGGCATCTCGCTGAGCCGCGGGCGGCAGGACGAGCCCTCGCTCCTGGACGGCCTGGACACCTTCGGCGCCGACCTGCCCGGCGGCGAGGACGAGGAGCATTTCACCCCGCCACCGCCGCCCCCGCTGCCGCGCTTCTCGAAGTACGCGGTGCTGGGCGTGCTCTGCATCGTGGTCGGGTTCCTGCTGTTCCTGTCGCCGACCGTGCTGTCGGTGGTCGACCCGTCGGTGGTGACCCTGCTCGGCTTCACCGGCATCCTGGCCGGCTTCGTGATGCTGATCTGGCGGCTGCGCCCCGGCGACTCCGACGAGCACGACCCGGACGACGGCGCAGTCGTCTGACCCCGCTCGGCACCGGCCGCCCGGATGGCGGGACACGCGCGTCCCGGGCCGACCGTGTAACAGGGGTGTAACTTACTGTCAGTAGGAATACCGCTGAACGTCACTTCGCGCACCGGCTGTCCGGGTTGTGCGCCTCCTCCGGTGGTCGGTCCTCTGCTGATCGGAATGCCCGAGATGCGACAGAGTCCCCTCGTGGTGGTCGCCAACCGCCTCCCCATCGACGACAGTGTGGCGCCGGACGGCGCCTTCGAGTGGCGCCGCAGCCCCGGCGGCCTCATGAACGCCCTGCACCCCCTGCTCCGGCACACCCCGGCGACCTGGGTGGGCTGGGCCGGCGGCACCGGCCCGGCCCCGCAGCTGCCCGACGTGGACGGGGTCCGGATGCGCGCCGTCGCGCTCAACGGCGAGGACTTCCGCGACCACTACGAGGGCTTCGCCAACGCCACCCTCTGGCCGCTCTACCACGACGCGGTCGAGCAACCCGAATATCACCGGCGCTGGTGGGAGGCGTACCAGCGGGTCAACCAGCGGTTCGCGGAGGCCGCCGCCGAGGTGGCCGAGCCCGGCGGGCTGGTCTGGGTGCAGGACTACCACCTCCAGCTCGTGCCGGGGCTGCTCCGCGACCTCCGCCCCGACCTGCGGATCGGCTTCTTCCTGCACGTGCCGTTCCCGCCGCCGGAGCTGTTCATGCAGCTCCCCCGCCGCGCCGAGCTGCTGCGCGGGATGCTCGGCGCCGACCTGATCGGCTTCCAGCGGGCCCAGGCCGCGCACAACTTCGCCCAGCTCGCGGCGAAGGTGCTCGACCTGCCCGCCACCGACCGGCGGATCGGCGTCGGCGACCGGGTGGTCCGCATCGGCGCCTTCCCGGTCTCCATCGACACCGCCGAGATGGGCGCGCTCGCCGCCCGGCCCGACGTCGCCGACCGGGCCCGGCGGCTGCGCCAGGATCTCGGCGACCCGGAGCGGGTCATCCTCAGCGTCGACCGGATGGACTACACCAAAGGCATCGAGCAGCGGCTCAAGGCCTACCACGAGCTGCTGACCAGCGGGGACGTCAAGGTCCGGGACACCGTGCTGGTGCAGGTGGTGGTGCCCAGCCGGGACCGGGTGGCCCAGTACCAGGTCCTCCGCGACCGGGTGGAGCACCAGGTCGGCCGGATCAACGGCGAGTTCGGCCGGGTGGGCGAGCCGGCCATCCACTACCTGAGCCAGCCCTTCGACCGCACCGAACTGGTCGCCCTCTACCGGATCGCCGACGTGATGGCGGTGACCCCGCTGCGGGACGGGATGAACCTGGTGGCCAAGGAGTACGTGGCCGCCCGGGTCGACGGCACCGGCGCGCTGCTGCTCAGCGAGTTCGCCGGGGCGGCCGCCGAGCTGGCGCAGGCGTACCTGGTCAATCCGCACGACCTGGACGGGCTCAAGGCCGCGCTGCTGGCCGCCCTGCGGGCCGCGCCGGAGGATGTCGCGGCCCGGATGCGGGCCATGCGGGAGCACCTGAGCCGCAACGACATCCACACCTGGGCGGGCTCCTACCTGAGCGCGCTGGAGGAAACGGCCCTGGTCACCCGGCGCACCAGGGCCGGCTGACCCCGCACTCAGCCGAGGGCGGGCGCCGGGTCCTTCTCCAGCCAGTCGAGGATCGCGTCGACCGGTTCCCGCCAGCGGGCGTCGAGCATCAGGTCGTGCCCCATGCCGGGAAACAGCAGCGGGGCCGAGGCGTAGCGGCGGGCGGCCCGGGTCAGCGCGGCCGCCGGCACCACCCGGTCGTCGGGGCTGCCCAGCACGAGCACCGGCGGGCGGCCCACCGCCGGCTCCGGCTGCCGCCCGGTGAGCAGCTGCCACTGCGCCCGGCGGCCGGCCCGGCCCAGCCGGGCGAGGTGCCGGCGGGCGTCGGCGTCGGGCAGTTCCCGGCTGAACAGCTGCCGGCGGTTCAGGCGCAGGCCGGCGCCGAACACCGCGGGCACCGTGCCGGCCGGGTTGCGGCGCAGCGCCGTGCCGAGGGTGCCCCAGCCGCCGAGCACCGGCGCCACCAGCACCGCCGCCCGGGCCGGGTAGCGGGCCAGGGCGTGCGCGACCACCCGGGCGCCGGCACCGTGCCCCACCAGCACCGCCTGCCGCGGCAGGCTCGCCGCCACCTGGACCACGTCATGGGTGTACGACCGCAGCGTCGCCCCCGGCGCCGCCTCGCTGCCGCCGTGCCCGCGCAGGCTCAGCGCGTACGCCGGGAAGCCGCGCCCGGCGGCGTGCCCCAGCCAGTGCTCGGCGAACGCCCACGCCCCGTGCCCGAACCCGGGCACGAACAGCAGGGGCGGCTTCGCCTGGTCCAGCTCGGGCACCGCCGCGACGACCTCGCGGCGGGCCGGCCGCTCCGGACGGGCCCACTCCCAGCCCCGGACGACCCGCACCCGCTCGGCAGTCACTTGTCCTCCAGGTCTCGGAGCGCCCGCTGGAGCGCGCGCAGGTAGTCGGCGTGCCCGACCTCGAACCAGTGCCGGGTGCTGTCCTTCACCCGGCCCGAGTACCGCTCGCCGAGACCGGCCGCGACCCGCTGGCCGAACGCGGCGGCCCGGTCCGGGCGGGTGGCGCGCAGGGTGAGCAGCCGGGCGAAGAGCACGCTCTGCCAGTGCGAGATGGGGAAGATACCGGAGTCCGGCTGCACCAGGCCCACCACGGCCAGGGTGGGGTGCCCGGCGGCGAACGCGTTCAGCCAGAGCCGGGGCCGGCCCGAGCCGTCCGCGTCGCCGAGCACCCGGCCCTCCAGGAACTCGAAGCGCGGCAGGTAGCCGGTGGCGAACACGACCAGCTCGGGGTCGATCTCCCGGCCGTCGGCCAGCACGACCGTGCGGTCGCCGAACCGCGCGACGTCCGGCACCGGGCTGATCTCGCCGTGGCCCACGTAGTAGACGAGCTGGCTGTTGGCGATCGGGTGGGTCTCGTAGACCCGGTGGTCGGGCCGGGGCAGGCCGAACCGGGTGAGGTCGCCGACGGTGAGCCGCAGCGTCCAGTGGTAGAGCCACTGCCGCACCCGCAGCGGCACCCGCAACGCGAGCAGCGTGTCGTTGACCTGGTCGGCGGGGCGGCCGAGGACGTACTTCGGGGCGTACCAGTAGCCGCGGCGGGTGGAGTGCCAGCAACGGGACGCCTGCTGGGCCGCCTCGACCGCGATGTCGCAGCCGGTGTTGCCGGCGCCGACCACCAGCACCCGCTTGCCGCGCAGCTGCGCCGGGTCCTTGTAGGACGAGGCGTGCATGACCTCGCCGCGGAACTGCTCCAGCCCCTCGTAGCGGGGCAGCTTCGGCGACCAGTTGTGCCCGTTGGCGAGCACCACGCCGGCGTAGCGCGAGGTGCGCTCCGGGCCGTAGCCGCCGGTGCTGCGGGTCGTGACATCCCAGCGGTCCCCCTCGACCGGCTCCACCCGGACCACCTCGGTGCCGAACCAGACATGCTGGCGCAGGTCGAAGTGGTCGGCGTAGCGCTCGAAGTAGGACAGCAACTGGGCGTGGTGCGGGTAGTCCGGCCAGTCGTCCGGCATCGGGAAGTCGGGGAACTGGGTGAACGGCCGGGACGAGATGAGGTGCGTGCTGGCGTAGACCGGGCTGCGGTCGTGCCGCCAGTTCCACGCCCCGCCGACGCCGGTCTCCCGCTCGTAGCAGTCCACGCCGAAGCCGGCCTCGCGGAGGTTCTTCACGGCGGTCAGGCCGCTGGCCCCGGCGCCGATGACGCAGACGGTGTCGCCCCGGTCGGAGACCGGGCGGCCGTCCCGGGTCGGGGCGACCGTCGGGTCCGGATCGGGACGGCCGAGCTCGGTGGAGGAGGACACCGGGGAATCTCCTTTTGTGCGGCACGAGTGCCGGGTCGGTGCGAAATCCTGCCGACAATGCCCGCCGTTGTCCAGCCGCCGCAGGGTGGAGTGTTGCGGCGACCCGTTTCCGTGGCGCTGCGTGACGAGCCGAGCGATCACTCAGCGTGTGGCCTGGCCACCGCTCCCCGTCACACGGCCATCGGCGCGCCACCGGCCGGCGCCGGACCGTGGCACGACGCGGGCAGGTGGCCGTGCGGTGAGCGCGCGGGGCGTCAGGCGCCGGCGGGCAGCAGCAGGTCCACGAGGACCGGGAAGTGGTCGCTGGCCTGCCGCGTCCGCGGGGTGTCCACCACGTCGTAGTCGACCACACTGATCCGGGGGTCGACGAACAGGGCGTCGATCCGCCGGCGGGGGTTCGCGCAGGAGTAGGTGAGCCGGTCGGCCCGGTCCATCGCGACGGCCGCGTCGGTCAGTCCGTCCGCGACGGCCCGCCAGGCCGCCCCGTCCGGCCCCTCGTTCAGGTCTGCGCCGGCCACCACGGGCAGCGTCGCGGCGGCCAGTTCCCGCTTGAACGCGGCCGCCTGGGCGGGCCGCTCCGCCGGGTCGGTGGAGAGGTGGGAGCCGGCCAGCAGGAACCGCGTGCCGCCCACGAGGCACTCGGCGTACGCGGCGCCGCGCAGGTGCCGCCCCGGTGTCAGCGGGTAGCGCTGGCAGCGGGTGGCCGTCGCCCGCACGCGCAGGCTGGTGAGCAGCACGTTGCCCAGCGACGGCAGGCCGCCGGCCGCGACGACCAGCCCGAACGAGTCGGCCAGCGTGGCGCACTTCTGCCGCCACCGGAACCGCCGTGGCCCCTCCTGGACGATCACCACGTCCGGCGCGGCCTCCCGGACCACCTCGGCCAGCGCCGCGGTGTCGTCCCGCTGGCTGTGGATGTTGTAGGAGACGACCCGCAGCGGCACGCCTGCGTCGGCCACGTCAGATCCGCCGGGCCAGGTCGGCGGCGCCGATGACGCCCGCGGTGTTGCCCAGCTCGGCCGGGCGCACCTCGGCGACGGGCAGGCGGCTGCGCTGGGCCAGGGCGTCGGTGAACGACCGGCGGGTCGGGCCGAGCAGCAGGTCACCGGCGTCGATCACGCCACCGCCGACCACCAGCACCTGCGGGTCGAGGATCTGCGCCATGTCGGCGAGGCTGGTGCCGAGCCAGCGGCCGACCTGCGCGAACGCCTCGGTGGAGACCGGGTCCCCGCCCTTCGCGGCGGCGGTCACCATCGGCCCGCTGATCCCCTCGGCCTCACCGCCGGCCAGCTCCAGCAGGGCGGCGGCCCGGTGCGGCTCCTGGCGGGCGGCGGCGCGGGCGAAGCGGACCAGGGCGCTGCCGCTGGCGTACTGCTCGATGCAGCCGAGCCGGCCGCAGCCGCACTGGTGGCCGTCCGGCACGGTGAGCATGTGCCCCAGCTCGGCCGCGATGCCGTGGGCGCCGCGGACCAGCTCGCCGCCGAGCACGATTCCGCCGCCCACCCCGGTGCCGATGGTGAACATGACCATCGAGTCGTCGGCGTCCCGGGCCGCGCCGTAGCGGAACTCGGCCCAGGCCGCGACGTTGCCGTCGTTCTCCACGATCACCGGCAGGCCGGTGGCGTTGCTGACGTACTCGCGCAGCGGCTCGTCCCGCCAGGCGAGGTTGGGGGCGAAGAGCACGGTGGAGCGGGAGGCGTCGATCCAGCCGGCCGCGCCGATGCCGACCGCGTCGACGGTCCGGCCGGTGGCCAGCTCGCTGACCAGCTCGGTGATGACGTCGCGGGTCTTGGCCACGTCGTCGGCGGGGGTGTCCCGGCGGGCCTGCACAAGAACCCTGCCGGTGTCGTCCACGACACCGCCGGCCACCTTCGTGCCACCGACGTCGACTCCGATGGTCAGCGTCACCGCTGCCACTCCCCTCTGCTGTGCTGCCCGGCGCGGCCGAACCGGCCGTGCGATCCCGGGATGTCCGGTGGTCAGGCCCCGTCGCCTGGTGCGTCCTCGCCCACCTCGCCGGACGCCCGCGAGGCGGGCACCACAGGCCGGCCGGCCGGCGGCCGGCTCGGCGCCGGAACGTCCGGCCCGGCGGCATCGGCGGGCGGCTCCGACAACTCCAGCTCGGCGCGGCTGGCGCCACGCCACGACCTGGAGCCGTCGACGGCACCCTCCTCGGCCGCGCCCTCCCCCCGGGTGGCGGCGGACCACACGTCCTGCTCGGGTGCCGGCTGAGAATCATGCCCGCTGCGGGTCGCCTCGCGCCACACGTGGTCCCCCGCCCCGGTCGGAGCGGCCGCCCCGTCGGACCCGCCCGGCGTCGTGGGGCCACCCGGACCGGCCGGCTCGGGCGGGGTGAACGCCCGCAGCAGGCTGGCCACGCCGGCGGCCAGGTCGCCGGCACCCGTCGCGAGCCGCTCGGCGAATTCCGGACTCGGATCGCGCAACGCCGCGATACCCCGGCAGACCGGGCAGACACAGCACTCGGGCGAGCCGGTGGCGAACCGCGCACCTGCGCCGGACGCGGTGGACGACTCGCCACCCGGGGTGTGACCGAGGACACCGGAGAGGATCCCGCCCAGCGGGCCCCAGGGGCCGGAACCGGGCGTGGCGGCGGCCAGCTTCGCGCTGGCCAGCAGCATGGCGACGAGGCGCTCGGCCTCTTCCCGGGCCGAACCCGGATCAGTGGTGCCCATGGTTCGGCTCCTTCACCGTGACAACCGGGACGACGGTCGGGTCAGTGGGCCGCACCGAGTGCTTCTACCCGGCGCTTGAGCTGCTTCAACGCCGCATCCATGATCATCTTCTCGGCCTTGCGGCGAAACATGCCGAGCATCCCCACGGACAGCTCCACCTCGAGGGTGTAGGTCACCGTGGTCGTTCCGTCCGGGTTGTCGACGAGGTCGTACGACCCGCGCTGCGACTTCTGCATCTTCGAGGGCGCCACGAGGTGCCACTCGATCCGGGAGATGTCCTCGGCGTACTCGTAGGCCAGCACGTACTCGTCGGCCATCACGCCCGCGTCGATGGTGAACCGGACCTGGCTGGCGTAGCCGTCCTCGTACTCCTCGATCACCTCGGCCCGCCGCACCGCCTCGGCCCACTCCGGGTAGCGGGGGAAGTCACAGATGACCGCGGCCACCCGGTCCGGTGACGCGCCGACGAGGATCGACTGGGTGGAGGAGTCCGCCATGGGGGGAGGCTACCCGGCGGCCGGCCGGCCCGTGCCGCTCCACCCCCGCCCGTCGCGGCGCGCAACGGCGCGGTCCTGTCCCACCAGCCGGGCGGGCAACCTCCCTACCTCCTCCCCGGAGGCGGCCGGGTAGGTTTCGACAGAGCCGACCACGGCCGGGCCGGCCAGTGCGAGCACGAGGGAGTGCAGGTGCGCGAGTTCTCCGTTCCGCCGATCGTCACCGTCGGCGACGCGGCCAACCTGACCGACCCGGTCTGGGACAACGCCGAGGTCGCCCCCGACGCCGTGCAGTTCGTCCGGCGCACCGAGGGCACCGTCGGCGCCTGGGTCGACGTGACCTGCCGGCAGTTCCGCGACGAGGTCGTCGCGGTGGCCCGCGGCCTGGTCGCGGCCGGTGTGACCCCCGGTGACCGGGTCGGGCTCATGAGCCGCACCCGCTACGAGTGGACCCTGTTCGACTACGCGATCTGGGCCGCCGGCGCGGTCACCGTGCCGATCTACGAGACGTCCAGCGCCGAGCAGGCCGCCTGGATCCTCGCCGACTCCGGCGCGGTCGCCGTGGTGGTGGAGAGCACCGCGCACGCCACCCTGGTCGCCGGCGTCCGCGACCGACTGCCCGAACTGCGCGAGGTCTGGCAGATCGAGCTGGGCGCGGTGGACGAGCTGGTCGCCGCCGGCGCGGCGGTCGACCCGGCCGATGTCGAGGTACGCCGCTCGACGCTGAAGGCCGACGACGTCGCCACCATCATCTACACCAGCGGCACCACGGGCCGCCCCAAGGGCTGCGTGCTGACCCACCGCAACATCTACGCCGACATCGCCAACGCGGTCCCGGTGCTGCCGAACCTGTTCCGCCAGGGCGCCTCCACCCTGCTCTTCCTGCCGCTGGCGCACGCCTTCGCCCGGCTCATCCAGGTCGGTGTGGTGCAGGCCCGGGCCACCATGGCGCACTGCTCGGACACCAAGAACCTGGTCGGCGAGCTCCAGGAGTTCAAGCCGACCTTCGTGCTCTCCGTACCCCGGGTCTTCGAGAAGGTCTACAACGGCGCGCGGCAGAAGGCCGAGGCCGACGGCAAGGGCAAGATCTTCGACCGGGCCGAGAAGGTCGCCATCGCCTACAGCGAGGCGCTGGAGACCCCCGACGGGCCGGGGCTGGGGCTGCGCGCCCAGCAGGCGCTCTTCGACAAGCTGGTCTACCGCAAGCTGCGCGCCGCGATGGGCGGCCGCTGCCGGGACGCCATCTCCGGCGGCGCCCCGCTCGGCTCCCGGCTCGGGCACTTCTTCCGCGGCATCGGGGTGACGATCTGCGAGGGCTACGGCCTCACCGAGACGGCGCCGGCCGCCGCCGCGAACCTGCCCGGGCACACCCGGATCGGCTCGGTCGGCCGGCCGCTGCCCGGCGTCACCATCCGGATCGACGACGACGGCGAGGTCCTGATCGCCGGCGAGATCGTCTTCCAGGGCTACTGGCACAACGAGGCGGCCACCGCCGAGGCGCTGAGCGCCGACGGCTGGTTCCGCACCGGCGACCTGGGGCAGCTCGACGAGGACGGCTACCTCTGCATCACCGGCCGCAAGAAGGAGATCATCGTGACGGCCGGCGGCAAGAACGTCGCCCCGGCCGTCCTGGAGGACCAGGTGCGCGCGCACCCGCTGATCAGCCAGTGCCTCGTGGTCGGCGACCGGCAGCCGTTCATCGCGGCGCTGGTCACCATCGACGAGGAGGCGCTGCCGAAGTGGCTGGCCGCGCACGGCCTCCCGGAGGACACCAGCGTCGCGGAGCTGCGCGGGAACGAGGCGCTGCGGGCCGAGGTGCAGACCGCGATCGACCAGGCCAACCAGTCGGTCTCCAAGGCCGAGGCCATCAAGGTGTTCCGCATCCTGCCGCAGGACTTCACCGAGGCGACCGGCGAGCTGACCCCCTCGCTCAAGGTCAAGCGGCAGGTCGTCCACAAGACGTACGCGGCGGAGATCGCGGACATCTACCGAGGCTGACTACCATCCGTCACGTGCCCGCCTCCACACCCAGCCCACCGCAGACGCAGCCCCTCGCGGCCGCGGCGCGCGCGGTCCTGCTCGCGCTGGTCGCCGCCCTGACCCTGTTCGCCACCCGCGACGCCACCCAGCTGTGGTGGATCGCCCTGCTCGGCGTCGCCGGGCTGCCCGCCGTGCTGGCGCCGCAGCACCGCCTGCTCGCCCCGATCAGCCGCTTCGCCGAGGTGGTGGTCCTCGGCCTGGCCGCCAGCCAGGTCGCCGCCGACACCCACCTCACCGGGGTCACCGGCGGGCTGGGCGCCTCGGCCGTGCTGCCGTACCTCGCCGTGCCGGTCACCGTGACCGCGCTGCGCCGCCGGTTCCGCGAGGGTGCGGCGCTGCTCGTGGTGTCGGCGGCCACCCTGCTGGTCAGCGCGGCCTTCACCGAGGTCGGCGGCCAGCCGCAGCTCGGCCAGCTCGGCTACCTGACGGTCTGCGCGCAGTGGCTGATCCTGGCCGGCCTCGGCCTCTACACCGCCGGCATGCTGCAGCGGGTGATGCGGGTGCGCGGCGAGGGCAAACCCCAGCCGTACGCGGAGGCCACCCGGCTGCTCACCCAGCTGCGCACGGTCGCCCGCCAGCTCCCCGGCGCCACCCTGGACCCGGGCGGCATCTCCGAGCACCTGCTGGAGGAGCTGCGGGTGGTGGCGAAGACCGACCGGGGCGCGGTGCTGTCGGCCAGCGGCGGCGGAAGGCTCGTGGTGCTCGCCCAGATCGGCGCGGACCGGGTGGACTGGGAGACCACGCTCGACGCGGACTCGGCCATCGCCGACGCCTGGGCCAGCCAGCAGCCGACCACCTCGGCCCGCTCGCAGGCCCGCTCCCGGCAGTCCGGCGAGGTCTCGGCGCTCATCGTGCCGCTGGTCGCGGGCGTGCGCACGGTCGGCCTGGTGGTCATCGAGGCGGACGCCGCGCACGCGTACCCGCCGCCGGTGGTCTCCCGGGTGACCGCGCTGACCGGCCCGGCGGCGCTGCGCCTGGAGGCCGCGCTGCTGTTCGACGAGGTGCGCTCGCTGGCCACCAACGAGGAGCGGCAGCGGCTGGCCCGGGAGATCCACGACGGGGTCGCCCAGGAGCTGGTGATGGTCGGGTACGGCATCGACAACGCCCTCGCCACCGTGCACGACGACGCCGAGGAGACCGCCGACTCGCTGCGCACGCTGCGGCAGGAGGTCACCCGGGTGATCACCGAGCTGCGGCTCAGCCTGTTCGAGCTGCGCAGCGAGGTGGACCGGCACGGCGGCCTGGCCGCCGCCATCGCCGAGTACGCCCGCACCGTCGGCGCCTCGGGCGGCCTGCGGGTGCACCTGTCCCTGGACGAGTCCACCGCCCGCCTGCCCGCCGCCACGGAGGCCGAGTTGCTGCGCATCGCGCAGGAGGCGGTGACCAACGCGCGCAAGCACGCCGGGGCGGCGAATTTGTGGGTCACCTGCGAGGTGGACCCCCCGTACGCGCAAATTGAAGTGTCGGATGACGGTCACGGCATCGGTGACCAGCGCCCCGACGGGCACTACGGTCTTGCGATCATGGCCGAGAGGGCGGAACGTATCCGGGGCCGGTTGGAGATCAGGCCGCGGCAACCCAGCGGCACGACCGTGGCGGTGGTACTCGGCTCCTCGCCCCGGCGCGATAGGGTGCGCGGCAGCGCAGCAGCAGAAGGGGAGTAACCCGAGGATGACCACTAGCCCGACACCGGCCACCCGGACCAAGGTTCTCCTTGTCGACGATCACGATCTGATCCGTAAGGGTCTGCGGCACGCCTTCGAGCGGGACCGGCAGTTCGAGGTCGTAGGCGAGGCCGCCACGGCCGCGGAGGGCGTGCGCCAGGCCGGCGCGCTCCAGCCGGACGTCGTGATCATGGACCTGCGGCTGCCCGACGGCAGCGGCCTGGAGGCCACCCGCGCCCTACGCAAGTCCAGCGCGTCGATGGGCATCGTCGTGCTCACGATGTACGCCGGCGACGACCAGCTCTTCGGCGCCCTGGAGGCGGGGGCGAGCGCGTTCGTGCCGAAGACCGCCCCGGCGGACGAGGTGGTGGCCGCCGCGCGGCACGCCGCCTCCTCCCCCAGCGCGTTCACCGCGGCCGACCTGGCCGAGGCGATGAAGCGGCGGCTGGCCCCGTCCGGTCCGCAGCTCTCCCCGCGCGAGGGTCAGGTGCTGCGGCTGCTGGCCGACGGCATGAGCGTCGCCGGCATCGCCAAGCAGCTGTTCGTCAGCGAGTCGACCGCCAAGACGCACATCTCGAAGCTCTACGAGAAGCTCGGCGCCGCCAACCGCGCCCAGGCGCTGATGACCGCGCTGCGGCTGGGGCTGCTGGAGGCCCCGGACGCGCCGAAGTTCTGACGGCGTCCCGCCAGCTCGACGCCGGAGAGGCCCCCGTCCGCACGCCGGACGCGGGCCTCTCCGGCATTCCGGGCACCCCGCGACCGCGTACGGTGAGGGGCCGGACGCGGAGCGACGACGGTCTTTGCACCGGGACGGCGGGCGGGCAGAATACCCGGGTGATCCGCGCGGCGGTGACCCCCGCGCGTCGCCGACACAAAGGGGCAAGCGCATGCAGCGGCCGGACTGGGCACCCGAGACCATCGACATCGAGCGCCCCAGCGTGGCCCGCATGTACGACTACTACCTGGGCGGCTCGCACAACTTCGCGGCCGACCGGGCCGCCGCCCGCGCCATGGTCGAGGCGGTGCCGGAGGCCCCGCTGATGGCCCAGGCCAACCGGGCCTTCCTCCGCCGGGCCGTGCAGTTCCTGGCCGACGCCGGCGTACGCCAGTTCCTCGACATCGGCTCCGGCATCCCGACCGTGGGCAACGTGCACGAGATCGCCCAGCGGATCGACCCGGAGTCCCGGGTGGTCTACGTCGACGTCGATCCGGTCGCGGTGGCGCACAGCCAGGAGATCCTGGCCGGCAACGACCGGGCCGTGGTGGTCCAGGAGGACCTGCGCCGGCCGGAGGCGATCCTCCGCCATCCCGACGTCCTCCGGCTGCTGGACTTCTCCCAGCCGGTCGCCGTGATGATCGTGGCGGTGCTGCACTTCATCCCCGACGCCGACCGCCCGGAGGAGTTCCTGCGGACGCTGCGCGCATCGCTGGCCCCCGGCAGCTACCTGGTCATGTCGCAGGCCAGCGACGACGGCCGGGCCGGCACCGGCGAGCGGGCCGAGGCCGAGCGGGTCTACCGGCGCACCGACAACCAGCTCTTCATCCGCAGCCGCGCCGAGCTGACCGCGCTGTTCGCCGGCTTCGAGCTGGTCGACCCGGGCGTGGTCTGGGTGCCGCAGTGGCGGCCGGACGCCCCGGAGCACGCGGAGAACGCCGCGCAGGCGGTCTTCATGGGTGGCGTCGGGCGGCTCGGTGGGTGACGACGGGGCCACCGCCACCACCCGCTCCCGCTCCCGCCCCGGCGCCTTCGCCCGGGCCTGGGCCAAGGCGGTCTCCGGGACCAGCTACCTGCCGCTGACCCAGGACCAGTTGGAGGCGCTGCTCCAGCGGCTCACCGAGCGGCTGGCGCTGGCCCTGCGCGCCGACCCGTTCGACCTGCGGATCGGCCAGCAGGTCGGCGCCGAGCTGGTGCAGTCGCACATCGCCTCCGCGGAGGGGCTCGGCCGCACCATCGAGGTGATCCAGCTCCGCCTCGTACGGGATCTCGACCTGGCCGTCGACGACGTCGAGGACCGGATGGCCCGCCTGCTCGCCACCGTCGCCACCGGGTACGCCCGCGCCCTGCGCGACCGCACGCTGGACGAGCAGGAGGCCATCCGGCGGGCCGCCATGATGGCCCGGGCCCAGGCCGAACGCGCGCTGCGGGACAGCGAGGCCCGGTTCCGGCACCAGGCCACCCACGACCCGCTGACCAACCTGCCCAACCGCACGCTGTTCACCGAGCGGCTCACCGCCGCCATCACCGCGCCCGGGCGGGGCGCCGACCGGATCGGGGTGTGCTTCCTCGACCTGGACCGGTTCAAAGTGGTCAACGACTCCCTCGGCCACCAGGTCGGCGACGCGCTGCTGGTGTCGGTGGCCCGGCGGCTGCGCCGGGCGCTCGGCGAGCACCTGGTGGCCCGGCTGGGCGGCGACGAGTTCGTCATCCTGGTCGAGCGCACCGGCTGCACCGAGGACGTCGTGAAGGTGGCCGAGGCGGCCCTGGCCGCGGTGAGCGAGCCGGCGCTGGTCGACGGGCACGAGCTGACCGTGTCGGCCAGCATCGGCATCGTGGAGCGGCAGGTGGCCGGCACCTCGCCGCTGGAGCTGATGCGCGCCGCCGACAGCACCCTGCACTGGGCCAAGGCGGCCGGCGGGGCCCGCTGGTCGCTGTTCGACGCCGACCGCAACCGCCGGGACCTGGCCCGCTACGCCCTCTCCGCGGCGATCCCCGCCGCGCTGGACCGGGGCGAGTTCTACCTCGACTACCAGCCGCTGACCGGGCTGCGCGACGGCCGGGTGGTGGGCATGGAGGCGCTGGTCCGGTGGCGTCACCCGGAGCTGGGCGTCCTCCGGCCGGACAGCTTCATCCCGCTGGCCGAGGAGACCGGCCTGATCGTCCAGCTCGGCAGCTGGGTGCTCGCCGAGGCGTGCCGCGAGGCGCGCACCTGGGCGGCCGGGCCGGCCGGCGCGCCGTTCGTCAGCGTCAACCTCGCCGTCCGCCAGCTGCACCGGCCCGGCCTCGTTCAGGAGGTGCAGGGGGTGCTGGGGCACACCGGCCTGCCCGCCGAACGGCTGCAGCTGGAGATCACCGAGAGCACCATGATGAGCACCGTGGCGGAGCCGGTCCGCGCCCTGCGGGTGCTGGCCGACCTGGGCGTCCGGGTGGCCATCGACGACTTCGGCACCGGCTACTGCAACCTGGCGTACCTGCGGGACCTGCCGGTGAGCGAGCTGAAGGTGGCCGGCGAGTTCGTGGCCGGGCTGCGCGCACCGGCCGGCGACCCGCGCAGCCGCACCGACGAGCGCATCCTCGCCTCGCTGGTCTCCCTGGCGCACGCCCTCGGCCTGACCGTCACGGCCGAGGGGGTGGAGACGGCCGACCAGGCCGACCGGCTGCGCGCGATCGGCTGCGACGCCGGGCAGGGCTGGCACTTCGGCCGCCCGGGGCCGGCCGGGCCGCACCTGGACCGCTCCCCCGCCCTGACCGACACCGCCTCCTGAGCCGGGTCAGGCCGGGGTCCGCGGCCGCCGGCCGTCCTCCCCGTGCAGGTAGGCCAGCACGGCCAGCACCCGCCGGTTGTCGTCGCCGGACGGCGGCATCCGCAGCTTGCTGAAGATGTTGTTGATGTGCTTGTTGACCGCCTTCTCGGTGACGAAGAGCCGGGCCGCCACCGCCGCGTTGGACCGGCCCTCGGCCATCAGGCCGAGCACCTCCCGCTCCCGGGCGGTCAGCTCGTCCAGCGGCCCCGCCCCGGACCGGCTGGCCAGCAGCTGGGCCACCACCTCCGGGTCCATGACGGTGCCGCCGGCCGCCACCCGGCGCACCGCGTCGACGAACTGGTCCACGTGGGACACCCGGTCCTTGAGCAGGTAGCCCACCCCACCGAGCCGGTCGGAGAGCAACTCCCGGGCGTAGAGCTGCTCGACGTGCTGGGACAGCACGAGGACCGACAGGCCGGGGATCTCGGCGCGGGCCCGGAGGGCCGCCTGCAACCCCTCGTCGGTGAAGGTGGGCGGCAGGCGGACGTCGAGCACGGCGACGTCCGGGCGGTGCGCGATCAGCGCGGGCAGCACCGACGGTCCGTTGTCGACGGCCGCGACCACCTGGCAGCCGAACGCCTCCAGGATGCGGATCAGCCCGTCCCGGAGGAGGGCGAGATCCTCGGCGATGACAACTCGCACGGCAGCTCCATGCTGATGACGGTGGGCCCACCGGCCGGACTGGTCACCACCATCGTCCCATCGAACGCGGCCAGCCGGCGCCCCATCCCCGCCAGCCCGCTGCCCGCCGCCGGGTCGGCCCCGCCCCGCCCGTCGTCACCGACCACGACGGTCAGCCGCCCGCCGGCGTGGCCGAGCTCGACCCAGGCCCGGGACGCCCCGCTGTGCTTGCTGACGTTCGCCAGCCCCTCGGCCACCGCGAAGTACGCGGCGGACTCCACGGGGGCGGCCGGGCGGCCCGGCAGGTCGACGGTCACCGCCACCGGCAGCGGCACGGCCAGCGCCAGCGCGCGTACCGCGCCCGCCAGGCCGCGCTCGGCGAGCACCGGCGGGTGGATGCCGCGCACCAGCCCGCGCAGCTCGGCCAGGGCCTGCCCGCTGGTCTCCCGCGCCTCGGCGAGCAGCCGCCGCATCGCCTCCGGGTCGTCGCCCACGAGCTGCTCGGCCAGGCCGATGCTCATGCTCAGCGCGACGATCCGGGCCTGCGCCCCGTCGTGCAGGTCCCGCTCGATGCGCCGCAGCTCGGCGGCCTGCGCGTCCACCGTGTCGGCCCGGGTGACGGTGAGCTGGCGGACCCGCAGCGCCAGCTCGGCGGTGCGGGTCGGCGGCAGGAAGAACCGGGCGAAGGCCAGGTGCAGCCAGACCAGCCAGCGCCCGACGGCCAGCCCACCGACCAGGAACAGCGCCCCCAGCGGGATGCAGAGCAGCGCCTCGCCGAGGTTGTCGATCGGCCAGAACGGGCCGTAGCCGAAGCCGACGGTCAGGTGCAGCACCAGCGGGAGCCCGAGCAGCCCCTCCAGGCCGTACAGCGGCAGGGCGAAGGCGGCCAGGCACACCGCGCCGGTGACCGCGCCCGGCAGCAGCCAGGACAGGTCGCGCCAGGTGGCCGGGTCGCTCACCACCCAGCGGAACCGCCGCCAGGTGCCGAACTGCGCCCCCGCCGGAGCCGGCAGGTAGGGACTGGCCATCTCGACCCCGCCCCAGCGGGCCAGCCGGCGGTGCAGGCCGGCGCAGAGCCGGACCAGCGCGATGGCCACCGGGAACAGCGCGAACCCCACGCCGAACACCGGGATCAGCAGCAGCGACACCAGCGACAGCACGAAGAGCGCGACGTGCGTGCTCAACGACAGCAGGGCGATCAGCAGCCCCTGCGCGGCGGTGACCGCGCCGGGCCGGATCCAGGTGCGGAGCAGTCCGCGTACGCCGTCCACGGGCCTCATTCTGCGGCACCGGCCGCCACCGATCGGTGGTGCTGGCACCACCCCGGCCGGCGCGCTGACACCCCTGACCCGCGCGCGGCTGGACCGAAGGATCGAAAGGAGGGGTCACCGGCCCCGCAACCGTGACGACGAAAGGGAACCTCGGATGTCCCCACAACGCCTGGCCGGCCTGCCCGCCGGCCGCCGCGGCAAGTACGCGGTCCTCTTCCTCTGGCTGGCGCTGCTCGTGGCGGCCGGCCCCCTCGCGCTGAAGCTCGGCGAGGTGCAGGACAACTCGACGCTCGGCGCGCTGCCGGCCGGCGCCGAGAGCAGCCGGGCGGTGCAGCGGGCCGAGGCGGCCTTCCCCGAGTCGCGGCACCCCCTGGCCATCGCCGTCTACGTCCGCGACAGCGGCCTCACCCCGGCCGACCGGGCCCGGGTCGAGGCCGACCGGGCCGACTTCGCCCGGTACGCCGACGGCGGCGCGGTGTCCCCGCCGGTGGCCGCCGCCGACGGCCGGGCGCTGCTGCTGTCGGTGCCGGTCAGCCTCGACGAGGAGCGCCGCGCCGAGGCGGTCGGCGCGCTCAAGGACCGGCTGGCCGACCGCGCGCCACCCGGCCTGCGGACCGCGCTCACCGGGGACGCGGCCGCCGAGCACGACGTCTTCGACGCGTTCTCCGGGATGGACGGCGCGCTGCTGCTGGCCACCGCGCTCACCGTCGCCCTGCTCCTGCTGATCACCTACCGCAGCCCGGTGCTGTGGCTGATCCCGCTGGTCGGGGTGGCCGTCGCCAACCAGCTCGCCGGGGCGGTGGTCTACCTGTTGGCCCGGCACGCCGGGCTGGCCGTCGACTTCCAGAGTCAGACCATCCTCACCGTGCTCGTCTTCGGCGTCGGGGTGGACTACGCCCTGCTGCTCATCGCCCGCTACCGCGAGGAACTGCGGCGGCACGCCGACCGGCACGCCGCCATGGCGGCCGCGCTGCGCCGCTCGGCCGGCGCGGTCTGCGCCTCCGCCGCGACCGTCGCGATCGGACTGCTCTGCCCGCTCGCGGCCGACCTGCCGGCCACCCGCGGCCTGGGCCCGGTCGGCGCGGTCGGCATCGCCGCGGCGCTGCTGGCCATGACCACCCTGCTGCCCGCGGTGCTGGTGCTGTGCGGCCGGTGGCTGTTCTGGCCGTTCGTGCCCCGGCACACCCCCGGCGCCGACACCCGCGACCACGCCGCCGACCACGGGGTGTGGCGCCGGATCTCCGGTCTGGTCGCCGGCCGGCCCCGGGCGGTGTGGCTCGGCACTGCCGCCGCGCTGGCCGCGCTGACCCTGGGCATCGGCAACCTCGGCCTGGGCCTGCCCGACGACGAGTCGTTCACCACCGAGGTCGGCTCGGTCGCCGGGCAGCGGCTGATCGCGGCCCACTACCCGGGCGGCGCGGCCGCGCCCGCCGAGATCCTGGCCGCCGCCGGAACGGCGGACCGGGTGGTGGATGCCGCCCGCGCCGTGCCGGGTGTCGCCGAGGTGGGCGCGCCGGAGCGCTCGGCGGACGGCCGGTGGGTTCGGGTGCCGGCCGTGCTCGGCGCCGCACCGGACAGCGACGCCGCCCGGGACGCGGTGACCCGGCTGCGGGCCGCGGTGCACGCGGTGCCCGACGCGCAGGCCCTCGTGGGCGGGCGGACCGCCACCGTGCTGGACGAGGAGCGCACGGTGAACCGCGACAACCGGGTGGTCATCCCGCTGGTGCTCGCGGTTGTCCTGGTCATCCTGGTGCTGCTGCTCCGGTCGCTGGTCGCGCCGCTGCTGCTGATGATCAGCGTGGTCCTCTCGTACGCGGCCGCCATGGGGGCCGCCGGGCTGCTGCTCGACGCCCTGGGCCATCCCCGGCTCTTCGTCGGGGTCCCGCTGCAGGCGTTCCTGTTCCTGGTCGCGCTCGGAGTGGATTACACGATCTTCCTGATGACCCGGGCCCGGGAGGAGGTCGCCCGGATCGGGCACCGGCCCGGCGTGCTGCGCGCGCTGACCGTCACCGGCGGGGTGATCACCAGCGCGGGCGTGGTGCTGGCCGCCACCTTCGGCGCGCTGCTGGTGCTCCCGCTCGTGCCGTCGGTGCAGATGGGCGTCATCGTGGCGGTCGGCATCCTGCTCGACACCCTGCTGGTGCGCAGCCTGCTCATCCCGGCGCTGACCCTGGACCTCGGCGTGCGCACCTGGTGGCCGGGACGGTTGGCCCGCCGGTCGCCGCGGCCGGTCCCGCCCGAGCCGGCCCTGGTCCGCACCTGACCGGTTCACGTTCGCGACCCCGGCCCGGCTCCCGGGCCGGGGTCAGCCGGCGAGCAGCGCGGCCATCCGCTCGGCCTGGGTCTCCCAGCGCCACTCCCGCTCCACCCAGGACCGGCCGGCCGCGCCGAGCTGGCGGGCCAGGTCCCGGTCGGCGAGCAGGGTCGCCACCCGGTCGGCGAGCTGCGGCACGTCCCGGCCGCGGACCACGTAGCCGGTCTCACCCTCGCGGACCGCGTCCGGCGCGCCACCGGAGTCGCCGGCCACCACCGGCAGCCCCGTCGCGCTGGCCTCCAGGTAGACGATCCCCAGGCCCTCGACGTCCAGGCCCCGGTTGCGGGTCCGGCAGGGCATCGCGTAGACGTCGCCGGCCGCGTAGTGGGCGGGCAGCTCGGCCGACGGCACCGAGCCGGTGAACACCACGTCGCGTTCCACCCCGGTCTGCCGGGCGAGCTTCTCCAGCGGGGCCCGGTAGGGGCCACCGCCGACGACCAGCAACGCGGCGTCCGGCACCCGGCGGCGGATCTCCGGCATGGCCCGGATGAGCATGTCCTGACCCTTGCGCGGGACCAGGCGCGAGACGCACACCACCACCGGCCGGTCGGCCAGCCCCAGCCGCAGCCGCACCCGCTCACCGTCGACGTCCGGGTGGTAGGTGTCCACGTCGACGCCCGGGGCGAGCCGGCGCAGCTCGGTCACCCCGTCGAGCACGCGGGCCAGCCGGACCCGGGTGTATTCGCCGAGGTAGGTGGTGACGTCCACGCCCCGGCCGATCCGGCGCAGCGCCGTCCGGGCGCCGGGCAGCGAGGCCCAGCCGGCCTCGTGCCCGTGGGTGAGCGCCACCGCCCGGCGGATCCCGGCCCGCCGGCGCAGCCCGGCCGCGAGCAGCCCCAGCGGGGCCGCCGCGCCGAACCACACCGTGTCGCAGTCGTACGCCCGGGCCAGCCGCGCCGCCCGGCGGGCCACCAGCGGGGTGGGCAGCAGCACCTTGGTCCGCTCCCGGACCACCTCGAACGGCTGGTCGGCGTCGAACTTGGCCGCGCCCCGCCAGCTCGACGCGTAGACCACCACGGAGCCCGGGGGCTGGCGCACCGCCAGGTGGTGCACGAACGACTGGATGCCGCCGGGGCGGGGCGGGAAGTCGTTGGTGATCAGCAAGGTGCGGCTCATCTGCCGGCCTCCCTGGCGTAGGCGCGGGCGGCGGCCATCCGCTCCACGGTGGACGGGTGGGACGCCGACCAGAGGTATTCCCAGCGGGGCGGGTCGGGGTCCGCCAGGTTCACCCCGGCCAGGCGGCGCTGCATCGCCTCGAAGGTGCCCGGGTCGCCGGTGAGCGCCAGCGCGTGCGCGTCGGCCCGCGCCTCCACCCGCCGGGACACCAGCGCCTGCGCCGGCGTGGCCACCAGGCCGGCCACGGTGACCAGCGCGAGCAGCAACGGGAACGCCCGTGGTTGGGCGATCGAGTCGACGCCGGCCAGCCGCAGCAGCGGCGCCCAGGACCCGATCAGGTAGAGGGCGACCACCGCGGCGGCGGCGCCCAGCGCGCCGATCAGGGTGCCGGTCCAGACGTCCCGGTCCTTGGCGTGCCCCAACTCGTGGGCGACCACGCTGGTCACCTCGGCCGGGGCCGCCTCGCGCAGCAGGGTGTCGTAGACGACCACCCGCCGGGTCGGCCCAAGCCCCGAGACGTACGCGTTGACCGCCCGGGTCCGCCGCGAGGCGTCGGCCACCAGCACGTCGCGCACGGGCACCCCGTCCCGGGCCGCCAGGCTGGTCAGCTCGGTGCGCAGCGGGCCGGGCTCCATGGGGGTGAACCGGTTGAACACCGGCTCGACCAGCACGGGCAGCACGAACGACAGCAGCACCACGAGCGCGGCGGCCCCGGCCGCGCCGAACGCCCACCACCAGCGCGGGGAGAGCCGGACCACCGTGTAGAAGCCGAGCAGGACGAGCGCGCCGATGACCGCGCTGACCGCGTACGACTTGAGCAGGTCGACGGCCCAGCCGCCCCAGCCCTGGGTGCTCAGCCCGTAGCGGGTCAGCACGGTCTGCCGCCAGGCGGCGAAGGGCAGGGTGAGCAGGTCGGCGAGGAACATCACGACCAGCCCGCCGAGCACCGCCTGGGCGGCCCAGTGCCCGCCGAAGGGCCGGCCGGCCAGCTCGACCAGACGGCCGCCGAGCGGGGTGAGCCCGAGCAGCAGGGCCACCACGAGGCCGACGGCGAGCGCCGACCAGCCGGCCGGGCGCAACGCGCCGTGGAAGGCGCGGCCCCGGGCCACCTGGTCGACGGGGAGCGCGCGCAGCGCCGCGAGCTGGTCGGCGCGGGGCGCCGGCGGCCGGTGCCACGGGATCAGCAGCGCCCCGGCGACGAGCAGCGCGACGGCCAGCCCGGCCAGGGTCAGCACCGCCCAGCCGCGCGGGGTCACCGCCCCACCCCGTCGCGCCCCACCCGGTTCATGCCCCGCCCCCTCCCGCCGTGAGCGCTCATCCTAAGGCCCGGGGGCGGCGCGGTGGCCGTGGTGGGCCGGGCGGGATCAGGCCACCCGGCGGCCGGACCGACGCCGGGGAGCGGGCGGGGCGGGCAGCACCTGCACCTCGAAGCCGGCCCGGGCGAACACCTCGATCGCCCGGTGCTCGGCGGGGCCCAGGTCGGCCGCCGCGGCACCGGTGTCGAGCAGCGCGGTCACCAGGCAGCCGGAGCACCCGGCGCCCCGGATCCCGCAGGTGTCGCAGTCGATGAGCATCAACGCCTCCTGACGCGTCGCCGGTGGCGGACAGGAGATGAGCCCACCACCGTCGGTCACCACGAGGCTAGGCCGAGGGTGTGACAGAACCGGACAACGAGGCAGCACCCACCCCGAAACCGATCATCGGCGTCAGGACCGGGCGAGCCGCCGCAGCAGCGAGTCGGCGCCGAGCGGGTAGGCGCCGTGCCGGCGTACCCCGTCGGCGACCTCGCGGTCGGAGGAGATCACCACCACCGGCCGCCCGGCCGGCTCGGCGCGGACCAGCCGGCGGATCAGCTCGTCCGCCGTCTCCCCCTTGTGGGAGAAGAGCACCCGCACCCCGCGCGGCGCGGGCGGCAGCCCGTGGATCCGTTCGGCGCCGTCGAAGACCACGGTCACCTCGTCCCCGGTCTGCGCGGCGATCCCGCCCAGCCCGGTGATCAGCCGCTTGCGCTGCTGCTCCAGCGACATCTCGCCGAAGCCGCGCTTGGTGACGTTGTAGCCGTCCACCACGAGGTGCGCCCTGGGCAGGGCGAGCAGCTGGTCGAGACGGGCCGGGTCGTCGGTGTCCCGGGCCCGGGTGGCGGCCCCGGCCGGGGTGGCCCCGGGCTGGTCGGCGAACGCGTCGGCGACGAAGTCGGCGGGCAGCTTGTCCACCGGATCCAGGGCCAGCTCGCGGCGGAGCCCGACGGCGGCCTGCCCGATCGTCTCCAGCAGCAGCCACAGCCTGGCCTCGTCGACCGAGCGGGCCTCCTTGGCGCTGACCCGGGCCACCCCGGCCGCGGCCTCCGCCTCGGCCAGCCGGGCCCGGGCCCGGCGCAGCTCGGCGTCCGCGTCGGCGGCCGCGCGGGCGGCCCGGCCGCGCTCGGTGGCCAGCATCTCGGTGGCCTTGCGCTCCCGGACCTGGGTCTCCCGGAGGGTACGGGTGAGCTGCCGGGCCTCCTCGCGGAGCTGGCCCAGCTCCTCGCGGACCCGGGCGAGCTCGTCGCGGAGCTTCTCCGCCTCGACCCGGGCCACCGCCCGGTCGTGCTCGGCGCGGGTGGCGCGCTGCTCGGCCTCGCGGACCAGCTCGGCGACCACGGCGCTGTCCGCCTCGGCGCGCACGGCGGCGCCGCTGGCCTCGATCAGCTCCCGCCAGCCCCGGGGCCGGGCCAGGTAGGCCAGGGCGGCCACCTCGACCGGGTCGGCCGCCGCCGGGGCGGTGCCCTCCACCACGGCCGCGCCCAGGTCGCCGGCGTCGGCGAGCACCCGGGCGGTGACCCGCTGCCGGAACAGCGGGTCGGCGGTGAGCTGGGCGGCGATGGCCGGGGCGCCGAGCCGGGCGCGCCGGTTGGGGGCGAACTTGGCCACCCGGCGCAGCGGCACCGGCACCTCGTCGGAGGCCAGGCCGGGCAGCACCGCGGCGGTGAGCGCCACGATCCGCTGCCGGACCGGCTCGGGGAGGGTGGGCTCCGGCTCGGGCGGTGTGGCGGGGGTCTCACCGGCGTCCTGCGCGCCGACCACCGGCTCCTCCGCGGAGGAGTGGTCGTCGTGCGGCTCGGTGAGGGGCATGTGGCAAGTCTCCCACCCCGAACGGGCTCACCGCCGGGTGAGTGAGCCGATCTCTCATCCTACCGCCGTGGTAACTCCTGAGGCTCCCGCGACGGGAGTGTCGGACCCCGCCGCTAGCGTGCCGCGGGTGACGCGAGCGGACTACGTCCAGGAGGCCCTGGCCGGCCTGGACCGGGTGGCGGGCACGGGGGTCGACCCCGCGCTGCCGCTCTACGCGACCACCTTCGTGGTGGTCGACCTGGAGACGACCGGCGGCGCGCCGGACGGCGGCGGGATCACCGAGATCGGCGCCGTGAAGGTGCGTGGCGGCGAGGAGCTGGCCGTGCTGGCCACCCTGGTCAACCCGGGGGTGCCGATCCCGCCGTTCATCACCGTGCTGACCGGTATCACCCAGGCCATGCTGCTGCCCGCGCCGCCCATCGAGCAGGTGCTGCCGAGCTTCCTGGAGTTCGTCTCCGACGCCGTCCTGGTCGCCCACAACGCCCCCTACGACGTGGGCTTCCTCAAGGCGGCCTGCGCGAAGCACGGCTACCGCTGGCCCAACCCCCGGGTGCTGGACACCGCCGCGCTGGCCCGCCGGGTGCTCACCCGCGACGAGGTGCCCAACCGCAAGCTGGGCACCCTGGCGGCCTACTTCCGCACCGCCACCCAGCCCACCCACCGGGCGCTGGACGACGCCAAGGCCACCGTCGACGTGCTGCACGGGCTGATCGACCGGCTCGGCGGGCACCGGGTGGACACCATCGGCGAGGCCATCGAGTTCGCGCGGGCGGTCACCCCGACGCAGCGCCGGAAGCGGCACCTCGCCGAGGGGCTGCCGAAGGTGCCCGGCATCTACATCTTCCGGGCCGCCGACGACCGGCCGCTCTACGTCGGCACCTCCGGCGACATCGCCACCCGGGTGCGCAGCTACTTCACGGCCGCCGAGAAGCGGGCCCGGATCTCGGAGATGCTGGCCGCCGCCGAACGGGTCGAGGCGGTCGAGTGCGCCCACTCGCTGGAGGCCGAGGTGCGCGAGCTGCGGCTGATCGCCGCGCACGCGCCGCCGTACAACCGGCGGTCGAAGTACCCGGAGCGCCAGGTCTGGCTGAAACTGACCGACGAGGCGTACCCCCGGTTGTCGATCGTGCGCGCCCTCGCCCCCACCGACTCGGCCTACCTCGGCCCGTTCCGCTCCAAGCAGGCCGCCGAGCTGGCCGCCGCCGGGTTCCACGACGCGGTGCCGCTGCGCCAGTGCACCCACCGGCTGTCCCGGCGCACCACCATGCCGGCCTGCGCGCTGGCCGAGCTGGGTCGCTGCCCGGCGCCCTGCGAGCACCGGATCACCCCCGAGGAGTACGACCACCGCGCCGCCGTCCCGTTCCGCGCCGCCACCCGGGACGACCCGCAGGTGGTGGTGGACGCCCTGCTGGCCCGGATCGAGGTGCTCTCCGCCGCCCAGCGCTACGAGGAGGCCGCGGTGGTGCGCAGCCGGCTCGCCGCGGTGCTGCGCGCGGCGGTCCGGATGCAGCGCCTGGCCGCGCTGACCGGCATCGCCGAGCTGGCCGCCGCCCGGCCGGCCGCCCGGGGCGGCTGGGAGCTCGCCCTGGTGCGTCACGGCCGGCTCGCCGGCGCCGGGGTGTCCCCGCCGGGTGTCCACCCGCGACCGACCATCGCCGCGATCCGGGCCACCGCCGAGACGGTCCTGCCCGGCCACGGCCCGGTGCCGGCGGCCACCGCGGAGGAGACCGAGCGCATCCTGTCCTGGTTGGAGCGACCGGAGACCCGGCTGGTCGAGACGTCGGCCGGTTGGGCCTCGCCGGTCGCCGGCGCGGGCCGGTTCCGCGACCTGCTGACCAAGGCGGAGAACCGCACATCCCACCAACTCTCGACCGAACGCTCATGACCAAGTGTCCGATCGGACTACGTCAACTCCCTTAGGCTGTTGGAGAAGTGCAGTCCTGCCCGATTCGCGGGCCTGCTCCCGGTCGCCGGCCCCGGCGCACCCGGGGGCCGGGGTGAGGAGGTGTCCCAGGTGGACGTCGACGCCGGACACGGCGCCGCCCTGGGCGGCGCCCTTCCGACCCAGCCCGGCGACCTGCCGCTCTCCCGGCGCCTGCGCTCCCTGCTCACCTGGCCCACCACCGACAACGACCCGGTCACCGCGCTGGTCCGCGCCCATCGCGGCATCCATCCCAGCGCCGACGCGTCTGTGCTGCGGCGGGCCTACACGATCGCCGAGAACATGCACCGCGGTCAGTTCCGCAAGAGTGGCGAGCCCTACATCACCCATCCGCTCGCGGTCGCCCAGATCTGCGCGGACCTCGGCATGGACACCACCACCCTGGTCGCCGCGCTGCTGCACGACACCGTGGAGGACACCCGCTACACCCTTCAGGCCCTGCACGAGGACTTCGGCCGCCAGGTGGCCCACCTGGTCGACGGGGTGACCAAGTTCGACAAGGCGTTCTACGGCAAGGCCGCTGAGGCGGAGACCGTCCGCAAGATGATCGTGGCGGCCGGCAAGGACGTCCGGGTGCTGATCATCAAGCTGGCCGACCGGCTGCACAACATGCGCACCCTCGGGGTCCGCTCGGCCGCCTCCCGGGAGCGGATCGCCCGCAAGACCCAGGAGGTGCTCGTCCCGCTCTGCGACCGGCTGGGCATCCAGACCCTCAAACGCGAGCTGGACGACGTGGTGCTCCTGCACCTGCAGCCGGAGGAGCACGCGCGGATCGCCCGGTTCGTGCACGACCGGCCGGGCTGGGACGCCTACCTCGACGACGTGGTCGCGAAGACCCGGGTGGCCCTGCGCCGCAGCCGGGTGGACGCCGAGGTGGGCCCCCGCCCCCGGCACCTCTACTCGATCTGGAAGGACACGGTGGCCGGCGAGCACACCGCGCCCTACGACCTGCCCCGCATCGCCATCGTGGTGGACGGTCCGGCCACCGACTGCTACGCCGCGCTCGGCGCGGTGCACGGGCTCTGGCGGCCGGTGCCGGGTCGCTTCAAGGACTTCATCGCCTCCCCGAAGAACAACCTCTACCGGTCCCTGCACACCAGCGTCTGCGGTCCGCAGAACCGGACCGTCGAGGTGCTGATCCGCACCGAGGAGATGCACCACTCCGCGGAATACGGCGTGGCCGCCCACTACCGCTTCCCCCGCGCCACGGGCCGGGCCGAGGAGCGGACGGACGAGCTTGCCTGGCTGCGCCGGGTGCTCGACTGGGAGCAGGAGACGGTCGATCCCACCCAGTTCATGGAGTCCCTGCGCTGCGACCTGGCCGAGGCGCAGATCCAGGTGGTCGCCGACGGCCGGCAGGTGGTGCTGCCGGCCGGGGCCACCCCGGTCGACCTGGCCTACGAGCTGGGCACCGAGCGGGGCGACCACTGCCTCGCCGCGCGGATCAACGGCCGGCTGGCCCCGCTCTCCTCCGAACTGGAGGAGGGCGACGTGGTGGAGATCTTCACCGAGAGCGACGCGGAGAGCGGCTTCGAGGTCGACGTGGCGCCGCGCGGGCCGCGCCGGGAGTGGCTGGGCTTCGTCAAGTCCCCGCACGCGCAGATGCAGATCAACCGCTGGTTCGCCAAGCACACCGAGCCGGGCATCTCGATCGCCGACAAGGTCCGCCTCGGCCGGGCCACCATCGGTCTGGCGCTGCGCAAGCACGACCGGGGCCTGGCCAGCGACCTCCCGCTGCTGCGGCTCTCCGAGGAACTGGGCTACCCCGACCTGGAGACCCTGCTGGTGGCGGTCTTCGACCGCACCGTGGAGCCCGACACGGTGGTCCGGCAGCTGATCGATCTGGTCGACCACCGGCAGTAGCCGAGCGCCGCTCATCCGCCGGGGTCGCCCGGCCACTAGCCTTACCGGCATGATCCCCCGCGCGCGTGCCACCGGACGGGCCCTCGGCTACCAGATCTTCTACCGGCTCCCGGTCCCGCTGCGGCGCCGGCTGGTCCGGCTCGCCGTGCCGAAGTACATCGTCGGCGCGGTCACCCTGGTCCGGGACTCCGAGGCCGGCGGGGCGGGGCGGATCCTGCTGCTGCGCCAGCCACCGGGCCACAGTTGGACCCTCCCGGCCGGGCTGCTGCAACGCGGCGAGGCGCCGGTGGTCGGCGCGGCCCGCGAGCTGCACGAGGAGTCCGGCATCCGGCTGGCCCCCGAGCGGCTGCGCCCGGCCGTGCCGAACGCCGTGGTGCACGCCAAGGGCTGGGTGGACGTCGTCTTCGAGACGGAGGTGCCGGCCTCCAGCACCGAGTTGACGGTGGACGGCGCCGAGGTCTTCGAGGCCGCCTGGCACCCGCTGGACAACCTGCCCCGGCTGAGCCGGGCCACCGCCAACCTGCTCCGGTACTACGGGATCGGCCCGCGCGCGGGCGAGGCCCCGCCGGCGGCGCCACCGGCCGCGTGACCGGCCCCGGCGTGCCCGCCGCCGGGCCCGGCTGGCGGGCCGCCGTCGACGTCTGCGCGGTCGTGCTCGCCGCGGGTGAGGGAACCCGGCTGCGCCCGCTCACCGCGCACCTGCCCAAGGCGCTCTGCCCGGTCGGCAACGTGCCGCTGCTCGACCGGGCACTGGACCGGCTGGCCGGGCTGGGCCTCACCGGGCCGGACCGGGTCGCGGTGAACGCCTGCTACCTGGGCGGGCAGGTCGTGGCCCACGTGGGCGGCCGGGCGCACCTGTCGGTCGAGCCGGGCGACCCCCTCGGCACCGCGGGCGGGCTGGGCAACCTGCGGGACTGGATCGCCGGGCGGGGGGTGCTGGTCGGCAACGCCGACGCGTACCTGGCCGACCCGGCCGACCCGCCGGGGCCGGACGTGGCGGCGCTGCTGGACGGCTGGGACGGGCGGAGCGTACGCCTGCTCGGCCAGCCGGCCGACGACCCGGCGGCCCCCGGCACCTTCGGCGGCCACCGGTTCGTGGGGTTCTCGCTGCTGCCGTGGCGGCTGGTCCGGGCGCTGCCGCCGACCTTCGGCGACCTGGTCCGGGCGGTCTGGCGGCCGGCGGAGGCGGCCGGCGCGCTCACCGTGGTCCCCTACCGGGGCACCTTCTACGACACCGGCACCCCGGCCGACTACCTGGCGGCCAACCTGCACGCGGCCGGCCCCGGCGGCCTGGTCGACCCGTCCGCGACGGTCGGCGGGCGGGTGACCCGCTCGGTGGTCGGGGCGGGCGCGGTGGTGCACGGCGTGGTGGACCGCTCGGTCGTGTGGCCCGGGGCGACGGTCGCCGCGGGGGAACACCTGAGTGTGGCGATCCGGGCGGGTGCCGACCTGACCGTCCCGGCGGCCCGGTGACCCGCCCAGCCCTTAGCATGGGCCTCGACGTCGACGAACGGAGAATTGTCCCGTGATCACCGCGATCGTGCTGATCGACTGCGCCACCGACTCCATTCCCGAGGTGGCCGAGACGCTGGCCAACCTGCCCGGCGTCAGCGAGGTCTACTCGGTGGCCGGGCACGTCGACCTGATCGCCATGGTCCGGGTCCGCGAGTTCGAGCAGATCGCCCAGGTCATCGCCGGCCGCATCTCCAAGGTGCCGGGCGTGCTCAACACCGAGTCCCACATCGCGTTCCGCGCCTACTCCCAGCACGACCTGGAGGAGGCGTTCGCGATCGGGCTGGCCAACGCCGACTGACCCGCGCGCCGGTGGCCGGCCCGCCCCCGTGGGGCGGACCGGCCACCGTGGGTCGGACGCGTCAGCTCTGGCCGGGCGCCGGGGTCTCCGTGGTGCCCGGAGCGGGCTCCTCGGTGCCGGTGCCGCCCGGAGCCGGCGACTCGGTGCCGCCCGGAGCCGGCGACGTGGTGCCGCCCGGGCTGGGCGTGCCGCTGGCGCTGGTCTGCGGGACCGGGACGCCCAGGGTCTGGGCGAGGGCCACCAGTTCGTCGTAGTGCGCCTGGAGGATCGGCAGGGCGTCCTGGGCGAGCTGGACCACCGACTGCTCGGAACCCTGCGAGATCTCGGTCTGGGTGGCCTGGATGGCCTGGACGTGGCCGGCCAACTGGGCGGTCACCCACGCCTTGTCGAACTCGGCGCCGTTGAGGTTGTTCAGCCGGTCGAGGACCTTCTGCTGGTCGGCGGTCGGGTCGGCCGGCAGCTGGACGTTGAGCTGCTGGGCGGTGGACTGCACCGTCTGGTCCAGCTGGGTGTGGTCCGTCACGAACATCTTGCCCAGGTCCTTGACCTGCTGGTTCTGGCCCTTCTGCTGCGCCAGGTTACCCGCGGTGATCTCGAACAGGTTCACCTGGTGCACCGCCTGCAGGTACTGCGTGTCCTGCGTCGACGGTTGCGCCGCGGCCTGGGCCGCGGCGGCCGGTGCCAGTCCCACGAGCACCAGCGCGGCCAGCAGGCCCAGGCGTTTGATTCCCAACATGCTTTCCCCCCCTTGAGACGTTGGACCGCACGGATACCCGGCTGACCGGGGTTATTCCTGCGATTCCACCCGTCCGTGTCGGGGGGTGGCGGGACACCGGGACGGGGCCGACCGGCGTCCCGCGGCGGGAAGGGGACGGCGGGGCCGGAAACGGCCGTGGCGCCCGCCGGTGATCCGGCGGGCGCCACGGTCAGTCGTACCCGGGTGGGTCAGCGGCGGCTCTCGCCGCTGCCGATCTCCTCCCGCTCCGGTCGGGCCTCGACCGGCGGGTGTCCCGGCGAGACCGGCGCCTCGGCCGGCTTCTCGATCGGGTAGAAGAAGCCCCGGATGGCCGGGCCGAGGGCGCCGAGCCGGTTCATCTTCTTCGGGACCACCCAGCCGACGTAGTCCAGCGCCGGGCCGTGCCCGTCGTGCCCGTCGGTCGGCGTGAGCGGCTGGTGGACCTCCATGAACCGGCCGTCGGGCAGCCGCCTGATGATGCCGGTCTCCACGCCGTGGGCCAGCACCTCCCGGTCGTGCTGCTGGAGACCCAGGCAGAGCCGGTAGGTGAGGTAGTAGGCGAGCGGAGGAACCACCAGCAGGCCGATCCGGCCGGCCCAGGTCATCGCGTTCAAGCTGATGTGGAACTTGTCGGCGATGACGTCGTTGGCGCCGGACAGCGTCAGGACCAGGAAGAAGCCCACCGCCATGGCGCCGGCCGCGGTCCGGGCCGGAGTGTCCCGGGGCCGCTGGAGCAGGTTGTGGTGCTTGCGGTCCTTGAGGTGCCGGGCCTCCAGGAACGGATAGAACAGCGAGATCATCACGAGGATGCCCGGCAGCACCACCGTCGGCCAGAACAGCGGCGGGATGACGTAGCCCTCACCGATGGGGATGCTGATCGCCCACGCCGGCATGAGACGGGTCGAGCCGTCGAGGAACATGACGTACCAGTCGGGCTGGCTGGCGGCCGAGACCACCCACGCCTCGTACGGGCCGAAGTACCAGATCGGGTTGATCTGGAAGAGGCCACCCATCAGCGCGATCACGCCGAAGACGACCATGAAGAAGCCGCCCTGCTTGAGCGCGTAGCGCGGGAACATCCGCTCGCCGACCACGTTCTCGTTGGTCCGGCCGGGGCCGGGCCACTGGGTGTGCTTCTGCTTGAAGACCAGGCCCAGGTGGACGCTGATCAGCGCCACCAGCAGGCCCGGGATGAGCAGCACGTGGGCGATGAAGAAGCGGCTGATGATGATGGTGCCCGGGAACTCCCCGCCGAAGACCGACGAGGTGACCCAGGAGCCGATCACCGGGATCGACAGCATGATCGCGGAGGCGATCCGCAGGCCGGTGCCGGAGAGGCCGTCGTCCGGCAGCGAGTAGCCGGTGAAGCCGGCCAGGAAGCCGACCCAGAACAGCAGCGAACCGATGATCCAGTTCGTCTCACGCGGCTTGCGGAACGCGCCGGTGAAGAAGACCCGGAGCATGTGCACCACGATCGCGGCCATGAACAGCAGCGCCGCCCAGTGGTGCATCTGCCGCATGATCAGGCCGCCCCGGACCTCGAACGACAGGTCCAGGCTGGAGGCGTACGCGGCCGACATGGGGGTGCCCCGCAGCGGGGCGTAGCTGCCGTCGTAGACCACCTCGGTCATCGCCGGCTCGTAGAAGAAGGTCAGGAAGACACCGGTCAGCAGCAGGACGACGAACGAGAACAGCGCGATCTCGCCCAGCAGGAAGGACCAGTGGTCGGGGAAGACCTTGTTCAGCAGCTTGCGGAGCGGGGTGGCCACCTGGAAGCGGTCGTCCACCGCCCCGGCGGTCTTGGCCGGCAGAGCGGCCGGATCGAACTTTCGGCGCTTCATGGCCGCTCCCAGAAGTCGGGACCGATAGCTTCGGTGTAGTCGGACTTCGCCACGAAGAAGCCTTCCTCGTCCACCTCGATCGGCAGCTGCGGCAGCCGCCGGTTCGCCGGGCCGAAGATCGGCGTGGCGTTGTCGGTGATGAGGAACTGCGACTGGTGGCAGGGGCAGAGCAGCCGGTTGGTCTGCTGCTCGTAGAGGCTGGCCGGGCAACCGGCGTGGGTGCAGACCTTGGAGAACGCGACGTAGTTGCCCCACATGTAGTCGCGGTGGCCGATCCGCTCGTTGGCCGTGCGCGACCGCTGCGCGTCGTCCTCACGCAGGTGGATCAGCAGGGTCGGCGAGTCGGCGTGCTTGTTGCTCACGCCCCCCTCGATGCCCGGGAAGACGGTCAGCTGACCGCCGACGCTGACGTCCGACGGGCGGATCGGCCGGCCGTCCTCGCGGATCAGGCGGATCCGCTCGCCACTGCTGGCCGCCGCGAACCCGGTGGTGAACATCTGGCGGTTTTTGTGCGGGTTGGAGATCAGGCCGCCGACCAGCGGCGCCGCGACGACCGCGCCGACCGGCAGCAGGCCGGCGAGCAGCGAGACGCCGAGCAGCGGCCGGCGCTTCACCCCCAGCTCGTCGGCCATGTAGAGCATGGTCTCGCCGGTGATCTTGCGATCCTCCGGGGAGCCCGGCTGGTCGTGCCGGTCCTGGATCGAGACCTCCTTCGGCAGCAGCTTCTTGCCCCAGGTGAGGATGCCGAAGCCGATGCCGAGGAGGGCGATGCCCAGGGTCACGCCGAGCAGCGGGGTGTAGTACTTGTCGCCGCCGCGACCGGCCTCCCACTTCCAGGGCCACCAGATGTAGATGACCAGGAACGCGGTGGCGGCCAGGCCGGTCAGCAGGAACATCGAGGCGACCGTGCGGGTCACTCGGCGCTCCGCCTTGCTGCCCGGGACGACCTGGGGCTCGTAGTGGACGATCTCGATGTCGTCCCGCCGCGCGCCCTCCTCGACGATCTCGAACCGGGAGAGCCGGGGGTCGTTCACGTCGAGCGGCTCCGGGCCCCGCTGGGCCTGGTGCTCGGTGTGGGTGCTCATGCCGTCACCTCGCTACGGGTGGCGCCGGGGGCCGGCGTCACAGCACTGAAACGAATCATCCGCCCGATCACGACTTGCCCGCAATCCACAGGCTCGCGAAGACCAGCGCGACGATGCCGACCAGGAAGATCGCGAGACCCTCGGTCGACGGGCCGTAGCGGCCCAGGTTGAAGCCGCCCTGGTCCTGGTCGTGCTTCAGGGTCTCCTGGATGTAGGCGATGATGTCCGCCTTCTGCTCCGGAGTGATCTGGTTGTCACCGAACACCGGCATGTTCTGCGGGCCGCTCAGCATGGCGGCGTAGATCTGCCGGTCGCTGGCCGGGCGCAGGCTCGGCGCGTACTTGCCCGAGGAGAGGGCGCCGCCGCCGCCACCGAACGCGTGGCACTGCGAGCAGTTGATCCGGAACAGCTCGCCACCGGCGGCCATGTCGGCGTTCTCGTGCAGGTTGTTGCCCTGCGGCACCTGCGGGCCGCCGCCGAGCTCCTGGATGTACTGGCCGAGCTGGCGCACCTGCTCGTCGGTGAACTGCGGGGGCTTGCGCAGGGCCTGCGCCTCCTGCCGGGCCATCGGCATCCGACCGCTGCTGACCTGGAACTCGACCGAGGCCGACCCGACGCCGATCAGGCTCGGACCACGTCCCTCGACGCCCTGCGCGTTGCGACCGTGACAGGTCACACAGCTCACGTCGAACAGCGCCTTGCCCTCGTTGGCGGCGGCGGTCAGGGGCGGGTTGTCCTGCGCCTGCACACCGGGGGCGAAGACGGTGTAGGCGCCGCCGGCCAGCATCAGCGCGGCGGCCAGCCGGACCGCGGCACCCAGCCGGCGGCGGCCCCTGCTGCGCGCTACGGGCCGCCCGCGCAGGCGCGCGAGCAGACCGCGTCGGCGGTCGTTGTCAGAAGTCATGACCTGTGTCCTTAACCGGTTGGACCTTGTCTCAGGGGACGAAGCAGCGGCGCGATACGTGACGCGCCAAGATCACTGGAGCCAGTAGATCATGGCGTAGAGCCCGATCCACACGACGTCGACGAAGTGCCAGTAGTAGGACACGACGATCGCCGAGGTCGCCTGCGCCGGAGTGAACCGGCCCATGGTGGTGCGGATCATGAAGATGATGAACGCGACGAGACCGCCGGTCACGTGCAGGCCGTGGAAGCCGGTCGTCAGGTAGAACATCGACCCGTAACCGTCTTCGTTGATCTTTACGCCCTCGTGCACCAGGTTGCGGTACTCGTTCGCCTGGCCGAGCACGAAGATCAGGCCCATCACGAAGGTGATCGTGAACCACCGGCGGAGGGCGTGGACGTCACCCTTCTCGGCCGCGAAGACACCGAGCTGGCAGGTCACCGAGGACAACACCAGGATCACCGTGAAGGTGGTCGCGTAGGGGATGTTGAGGATCTCGGTGTGCTTCTCCCACTGCTCCGGCGCCGCTGCGCGGATCGAGAAGTACATCGCGAACAGCGCCGCGAAGAACATGAGTTCGCTGGAGAGCCACACGATCGTCCCGACGCTGACCATGTTGGGCCGCGTCAGGGAGTGGATCCGGCTCTTGTCAATGGCTGGGGCCGCAGTCACGCGGTCATTATTGCCCTTGACCGGGACCGACGATCAGCGGGGTGGCAAACCTGTGCCATCAGTGGCCCGATAGGGGTGGTCCGCTTCGCCTGACCTACCCTGAAAAGCGTGCTGCACGTCGATCCGATCTTCGCCGCCACCTCGGTGGCCCCGGCGACACTCGCGGCGGGGGGCGAGGCCGTCCCGCCGCCGTTCACCGTGGCCCGGGTCCTGACCGAGACCCGGCTGGACAGCTGGCTCACCCTCGGCCTCGTGCTCGCCGCCGGTCTCTACCTCTACGGGGTGTACCGGCTGCGGCTGCGCGGCGACCGCTGGCCGGTGGTGCGTACCGTCAGTTTCCTCTTCCCGGGCCTCGGCGGCATCGCCGCGGTCACGGTCAGCGGGCTGGGCGCCTACGACACCGCGCTGCTGTCGGTGCACATGATCCAGCACATGGTGCTGTCCATGATCGCGCCGATCTTCCTGGCGCTCGGCGCCCCGGTGACGCTCGCCCTGCGCACCCTGCCGGTGCGCCCGCGCAAGCGCCTCCTGGCGATCGTGCACAGCCGGATCGCCCGGGTCTACAGCTTCCCGCTGGTGGCGTTCGCCATCTTCGTGGTGAACCCGTTCGCCCTCTACTTCACGGGCCTCTACGAGATCACCCTCCGGCACGAGTGGGCGCACGAACTCGTGCACGCGCACTTCATCATGACCGGCTGCGTGTTCTTCTGGCCGCTGCTCGGCCTGGACCCGCTGCCCGGACGCTGGCCGTACCCGGCGCGGGCGCTGCTCATGCTGCTCTCCGTGCCGTTCCACACCGTGCTCGGCCTCACCATCATGCAGAGCACCATCCTGCTCGGCGGCGACTGGTACCCGTCGCTGCACCTGAGCTGGTCCGACCCGTGGAACGACCAGGTGGTCGCCGGCGGCGTGCTGTGGGCCGGCGGCGAGTTCGTCAGCGTCACCATGCTGGCCGTGCTGGTCGTCCAGTGGGTCAAGCAGTCCGAGCGGGAGGCCCGCCGGCTGGACCGCGAGCTGGACCGCCAGGAGGCGCGCGAACGCGCCGCGCAGGCGAGCGCCTGACCACGCACTGGTACGCCAGGGCGGGGCGATCGCCCGGATGTGACGCCCGCTACGATCAGCGGGCAGCTACGAGGTGGGAGTCACGTCACGATGAGCGATCGTCTTTGCACCGTCCTGCTCTACAGCGACGACCCGAAGGTCCGGGACCGGATGCGACTCGCCGTCGGCACCCGGCCCGCCCCCGGGCTTGAGATCGAGTTCGTCGAGGCCGCCGACTACGCCGGTTGCGTGCGGCTGGTCGACGACTACGAGATCGACCTGCTGCTGCTCGACGGCGAGGCGAGCCCCGGCGGCGGCCTCGGCATCGCCCGCCAGATCAAGGACGACCGGGACGACGCCCCGCCGACCTGCGTGGTGCTGGCCCGCGCCGCCGACCGCTGGCTGGCCGCGTACGCCCAGGTCGACGCGACGCTGACCCACCCGCTCGACCCGGTGACCGCCGGCACCACCGTCGCCGAGCTGCTGCGGCGCACCCCCGCCGCGGCCTGAGCCACCCTGCGACGGCTCCAGCCCGGCGCGCGCCGGGACCCGGAGCCGTCATCCCGGCGCCACGGCGACCGGACGCCACACCCGCTCTCACGCCCGCTCGGGAGGCCCGCCATGGGCGAACGGACCTGGCCGCTTCTGCTCAACGCGCTGCTGCGCGGCGAGGAGCTCTCCACCGCCGACACCGCCTGGGCGATGGGCGAGATCATGGCCGGCTCGGCCACGCCGGCCCAGATCGCCGGCTTCGCCGTGGCCCTGCGCACCAAGGGTGAGACGCCCGCCGAGCTGGGCGGCCTCGTCGAGGCGATGCTGACCCGGGCGGTCCCGGTCGCGCTGCCCGAGGAGGTCCGGGCCGGCGCGCTGGACGTGGTGGGCACCGGCGGCGACCTGGCCCACACGGTGAACATCTCCACGATGGCCGCGCTGGTGGTCGCCGGGGCCGGTGTCCGCGTGGTCAAGCACGGCAACCGGGCCGCCTCCTCCTCGTGCGGCACCGCTGACGTGCTGGAGTACCTGGGCGTCCCGCTCGACCTCGACCCGGAGCAGGTGGCGCGCTGCGTGACCGAGGCCGGCATCGGCTTCTGCTTCGCCGCCCGGTTCCACCCCGGGATGCGCCACACCGGCCCGGTCCGCCGGGAGATCGGCGTGCCCACCGCGTTCAACTTCCTCGGCCCGCTGACCAACCCGGCCCGCCCCCGGGCCGGGGCCGTGGGCTGCTTCGACCCGCGCATGGCGCCGGTGATGGCGGCCGTCTTCGCCGCCCGGGGCGACTCGGTGGTCGTGATGCGCGGCGAGGACGGGCTGGACGAGTTCAGCACCGGCGCGCCGACCCGCGTCTGGGTGGCCCAGCAGGGCGCCGTCAGGGAGGCGCTGCTGGACGCGACGGAGCTCGGGGTACCCCGGGCCACCCTGGCCGACCTGAGGGGCGGTGACGCGGCGTACAACGCCGGCGTCGTCCGGCGCCTGCTGGCCGGCGAGACCGGCCCGGTCCGCGACGCGGTGCTGGTGAACGCCGCGGTCGCGCTGGCCACTCAGGGCCCGCTCGACGGCGACCTGCACGAGGCGCTGCGCGCCAGCCTGGTCCGGGCGACCGAGTCGGTCGACTCGGGCGCGGCCGCCGGCGCCCTGGAGCGCTGGCTCGAGGTCGCCGGCACGCTCTGAGCCCCGGCGCCGTCCGGGTTCTGTCGGACCGGCGTGCCAAACTACACGGGAGTAATTTTCCGTTTTCCGCCGATGGCGCCGCCGCCCGGCGGGCACCGGACCGAGAGGAGACGCCCGTGTCGGACCGCGAACTCCACTGCGACAGCTGCGAGGGCGTCGTGCTGTTCGAGGCGCCACCCTGCGTCGACGGGCACGGCGCCGACTGCCCCGAGCTGATCTGCACGGGCTGCGGAGCGGCCGTGCTCATCGCCAGGTTCGCCTTCCGCGCCCCGCGCGTGGGCAACCGCCGCGGCACCACCCGCCGGCCGCACCGCCGCGCCGCCTGACCCGGCCCCGCACCTGGGCGCCCGCCGCCTCGCCGCACGGCGGGACAGCGAAGGGCGGAAAGCGGAAGGCCCGCGGCCCCCGAGGGGGCGCGGGCCTTCCGCTGACGGTTCGGTCAGTGCTCGGCGGTGCGGCGGGTGCCGGAGTAGTACTCGAAGAGCAGGCCGCAGGCGCCGAAGACGACCGCCACCATGCCCACCCCGATCAGCCAGAACTGCCAGAAGACCAGGCCGAGACCGGCGATCGCGGCGGCCAGGGCCAGGCCGAACGGCCAGTAGCTGCCCGGGCTGAAGAAGCCGATCTCGCCCGCGCCGTCGGCGATCTCGCCGTCCGCCCGGTCCTCCGGACGCAGGTCGATGCGGCGCGAGACGAACCAGAAGAAGCCGCCGCACATCGAGCAGAGCAGGAAGGACAGCAGCAGCGCCACGGTGCCGACCCACTCGACCCGGCCGCCGTCGCCGTACGTCCAGGCGCCATAGAGGATCGTCGCGCCGAAGAGGAACGTCGCGATGACGAGGAAGATCTTCCACTCGGTCTTCATGCCGGACCCCTCAGCTTCCCGCGCCGGCCGTCGCATCGGACGGGTTGAAGTTGGCCGTGTTGCGCCGCGTCTTGAACGGCTGGGTTTCGGTGGCGTACGGGTCTTCGCCGATCGCCTGGAGCGCTTCCTGGGTCGACTTGCCGGCCTTCTTGGCCGCCAGGAACTGCTCGTACTTCTCCGGCGAGACGACCCGCAGCTCGAAGTTCATGAAGGCGTGGTAGCTGCCGCACAGCTCGGCGCAGCGGCCGACGAAGTGGCCCTCCTCGAGGCTGGAAACCTCGAAGGTGTTGCGGATGTTGCCCGGCATGACGTCGCGCTTGAACAGCAGCTCCGGCACCCAGAAGGAGTGGACGACGTCGCGGCTCTGCTCCTCGAACCGGATCGACTTGCCGCTCGGCAGGACCAGCACCGGGATGACCTCGCTGGTGCCGAGCACCGAGGCGACCGTGTTGGCGTCGCGGCCCTGGCCGTCGCGGTAGTTGAACTGCCAGTTCCACTTGAAGGCGACGACCTCGACCGTGACGTCGGGGTTCCTCGACTCCTTCACCACGTCGGTCTGCACCACCGCGGTGTAGTAGAAGAGCACGGAGACCACGAGGATCGGCGCGATGGTGTAGAGGAACTCCATCGGCAGGTTGTAGCGGGTCTGCACCGGCAGCGCGTTGCCGCGCTTCCGGTAGCGGATCACGCACCAGAAGATCAGGCCCCAGACGAACACGCCGACCGCGAGGGCCGCGATGCAGGACGCGATCCACAGGTCGTACATGCGGTGCGACTCGGGCGTGATGCCGCCCTGCGGCCAGCCGAAGCCGCCGAACGTCCTGCCGACGTCACAGCCGGTGAGCAGAACCAGCAGCGCGGCTCCACCGAGACCGAGCCCGGCGAGTCGACCAGCACCACGCCGCCGGCTCCCGCCGGGCCCCGAGGAAGCGCTGTGCCGTACGGCCGACGGCCGTACCTCCGAACTCCTTGCGACCACCTGGTCCTGCCTCCCTAGCGCGCCGCGGTGATTGTTTCGCTCGACACCGACGGCAAAGGCGTCACCGACGGTCGCAGATTACTCGACCATGACGGGCCTGACCGTCTTGGGGTCACTGTCCGCCCCCATCGGGGAGATCTTGGGCGTACCGGGGCGATAGCGTGGACGTTCGTGAGCGCAATCCCGGTCTACCTGGACGCGGCCACCGCCGCCCCGCTGCACCCGGTCGCGCGGCAGGCGCTGCTGGCCGCGCTGGACGACGGCTGGGCCGACCCGGCCCGGCTCTACGGCCAGGCCCGCCGGGCCCGCCAGCTCCTCGACGCCGCCCGCGAGGCCGCCGCGCAGACCCTCGGCGTCCGCGCCGACGAACTCTCCTTCACCCCCAGCGGTACGGCGGCCGCGCACGCCGCCGTGCTCGGCGGCCTGTCCGGGCGGCGCCGGGCCGGGGCGGTGCTGGTGCACTCGGCGATCGAGCACTCGGCGGTGCTGCACGCCGCGGAGCGGCACGTGGCCGGTGGGGGCGACGCCGTGGGCGTACCCGTGGACCGGCTCGGCCGGGTCGACCTGGACGCCTGGGCGGCGGCGGTGGCCGCCCCCGGCGTGGCCCTGGCCGCCCTGATCGGGGCGAGTCACGAGGTGGGCACGGTGCAGCCGGTGCCCGCCGCGGCGGAGCTCTGCGCCGAGGCGGGGGTGCCGCTGTACGTGGACGCGGCGCAACTGGCCGGCCGGGCGCCGCTGCCGGCCGGCTGGTCGGTGCTGAGCGCCAGCGCGCACAAGTGGGGCGGGCCGCCCGGCGTGGGGCTGCTCGTGGTGCGCAAGGGCACCCGCTGGGAGTCGCCGTTCCCGGCCGACGAGCGGGAGTCGGGGCGTACCCCGGGGGTGGTGAACCTGCCCGCGGTGGTGGCCGCGGCGGCGAGCCTGCGCGCGGCGGCGGCCGACGCGGCGACCGAGGCGGCCCGGCTCGGTCCGCTGGTCGACCGGATCCGGGCCCGGGTGGCGGCCGAGGTGCCGGACGTGGAGGTGGTCGGCGACCCGGTGGACCGACTCCCCCACCTGGTCACCTTCTCCTGCCTGTACGTGGATGGCGAGGCGCTGCTGCACGCGCTGGACCGGCGGGGCTTCGCGGTCTCCTCCGGCTCCTCGTGCACCTCCTCGACCCTGCGGCCGTCGCACGTGCTGGAGGCGATGGGGGTGCTGTCGCACGGCAACGTCCGGGTGTCGCTGCACCGGGAGACCACCGAGGCGGACGTCGACCGGTTCCTGGCCGAGCTGCCCGGGATCGTGGCCGACCTGCGCGCCGAGGCGGGGGTGACCGGCCTGTGAGCGGGAACAGCGAGCCGGACGAGGTGCTCGACTGCCGGGGCCAGCGCTGCCCCCTGCCTGTGATCAATCTCGCCCGGCGGCTGCCCGAGCTGCCGGTCGGCGCGGTGATCCGGGTGCTCGCCGACGACCCCGCCGCGGCCGTGGACATCCCGGCCTGGTGCCGGATGCGCGGCCAGGAGTTCGTGGCCGCGCACCCCGACGGAGGCCCGGGCTACGACGTGCGCCGCAGCCACTGACCCCGCGGCTCAGCGGAGGGCGGTCACTGCAGGTGCGGCCGGACGTCCTCGGCGGCCGCGTCGCCGTACGACTCGGCGAGCCGCTTGACGAACAGGTCCCGGCGGACCTCGTACTCCTGGCCGCCGAAGTTCTCCAGCACCAGCGTGGCGAGCAGGCAGCCGACCTGGGCGGCGCGCTCCAGGCCGACCCCCCAGTTGAGGGCGGCGAAGAAGCCGGCCCGGAAGCCGTCGCCGACGCCGGTCGGGTCGATTGCCTGGATCTCCCGGGCGATCGGCACGTGGATGGTGCCGACCTCCCGGCCGGCGATCTCCACGCCCTGCTTGCCCAGCGTGGTGACCCGCACCTTCACCCGGTCCAGCAGCTGGGCGTCGGTCAGCCCGGCCTTGCTCTGCAGCAGCGACTTCTCGTACTCGTTGGTCATGAGGTAGTCGGCGCCGTCGACCAGGCCGAGCACGTCCGCGCCGTCCATCCGGGCCAGCTGCTGCGACGGGTCGGCCACGAAGGCGTAGCCGCGCTCCCGGCACTCCGCGGAGTGCCGGATCATGGCGGCCGGGTCGTTGGCGCTGACCAGCACCAGGTCGAGGCCGCCGAGCCGCTGCGCCACCGGCGCCAGCTCGATGTTGCGGGCCTCGCTCATGGCGCCCGCGTAGAACGAGGCGATCTGGCACATGTCGGTGTCGGTGGTGCAGACGAAGCGGGCCGTGTGGGCGATCTCGCTCACGTGCACCGAGTCGCAGTCGACGCCGTGCCGCTCCAGCCAGGACCGGTAGTCGGCGAAGTCGGCGCCGACCGCGCCGAGCAGCACCGGGCGCAGGCCGAGCTGGGCCATGCCGAAGGCGATGTTCGCGGCGGTGCCGCCGCGCCGGAGGACCAGCTCGTCGACGAGGAAGGACAGCGAGACCTTGTCCAGCTGGTCGGCGATGAGCTGGTCGGCGAAGCGGCCGGGGAAGCTCATCAGGTGGTCGGTCGCGATCGAGCCGGTCACGGCGATCTTCATGTCAACCCTCGCGGTCGGGAGCACGGCGCGGGTCAGCCTACCGGTCGCCCCGACCCGCCGGACGGGGGTCGGTCCACAACCGGTCGTGCCCCGCACATCCGGACGTCACCGTCCGGACACCCGCCGGAGGCGACAAAACGGCGGGACCATCCCGTGAGGGATGGCCCCGCCGTCAGGCAGGTGTCGTCGGCCCGTCGACTCAGCTGAACGAGTCGCCGCAGGCGCAGGAGCTGCCGGCGTTCGGGTTGTCGATGGTGAAGCCCTGGGCGTCGATCCGGTCGGCGAAGTCGATGGTGGCGCCGGCCAGGTAGGGGGCGCTCATCCGGTCGACGACGACCTCGACACCGCCGAAGTCGGTGACGACGTCACCGTCGAGCGACCGCTCGTCGAAGAACAGCTGGTACCGCAGGCCGGAGCAGCCGCCCGGCTGCACGGCGACCCGGAGCCGCAGGTCGTCACGGCCTTCCTGCTCGATCAGGGCCTTGACCTTCTGCGCCGCGACGTCGGTGAGGACGACGGTGCTGGGGGCCTTGGCCTCGGTCGACTCGGTCTGCGCTGGCGTGGTCACGTGGAAGTCTCCCTGCGCGGTATGGGGTCCGGACGCACTGGCCAACGCCGCACGTCCGCCAATGATTCCCGGTGTGGTCCAGGTCCGATCGTACGCCGCCCCGACCGGCGGCACCTCCGGTGGCACGAGCCGCGTCGCGTGAGCGGCGCCGCAGGCCACGGCGGGCTCAGCGGCTCCACTGGCGGGCCAGGCGGGCGCCGAGCGCGCGCAGGCCCTCGGCCGGGCGGCTCATGGCCGCCTCCACTCCCCCGCGCTCCTCACCGCCGAAGTGCTCCACCAGGCTGTGCGCCTCGGTGACGCCGGCGGCGGCGGCCTCCCGCCGTCCGGTGCTCACCCGGCCGGCCAGCACCACGCAGGGCACGCCCCGGTCCCGGGCGGCCCCGGCCACCCCGGCGACCACCTTGCCGCGCAGCGACTGGTGGTCGAACGACCCCTCGCCGGTGATCACCAGGTCGGCGGCGTCCAGCGCGGCGTCCAGGCCGATGGCCCGGGTGACCAGGCCGATGCCGGACTCGCACCGGCCGCCGAGCGCGAGGACCGCCGCGCCGAGCCCGCCGGCCGCGCCGCCGCCGGGCAGCGCGCCGAGCCCGGACGGGCAGCCCGGCAGGTCCTTCTCCAGCACCGCCGCCCAGCGCTCCAGCGCGGCGTCGAGCAGCAGCACGTCCGCGCGGGTGGCGCCCTTCTGCGGGCCGTACACGTTGCTGGCGCCGTGCAGCCCGAGCAGCGGGTTGTCGACGTCGGTGGCGGCGACCAGCGCCCCGCCGCGCAGCCGGGGCGCGCCGTCCAGCGCGGCCACGGCGGCGAGGGCCGCGCCGCCGTACGGCAGGGCCCGGCCGGCCTCGTCCAGCGCGGTCACCCCGAGCGGGGTGAGCATCCCGGCGCCGCCGTCGTTGGTGGCCGACCCGCCCAGGCCGACCACCACGGTCGTCGCCCCGGCCTCCACGGCGGCGGCGACCAGCAGGCCGAGCCCGTAGGAGGTGGTCGCCTTCGGGTCCCGCTCGGCGGCGGAGAGCAGGTCCAGGCCGCACGCCTGCGCGCTCTCCAGGTAGGCCACGCCGTCGTCGGTGAGCAGGATCTCACCGGCGGTCGGCCGGCCGAGCGGGTCGACGGTGGGCACCGGCAGCCGCCGCCCGCCGAGCGCGTCGGCGAGCACGGCCACGAACCCGGGGCCACCGTCGGCCAGCGGCCGGATCAGCAGCTCGTCGTCGGGGGCGACCTCCCGCCAGCCCTCGGCCACCGCGGCGGCCACCTCGGGGGCCGGCAGCGTGCCGGCGAACTTGTCCGGGCAGAGCAGCACGCGCATGCCGAGCAGTGTGGCAGGCCACATCCGTGGCGGCCGCACGGCGGCCCCGCTGTGGGACCATGGGGGCGTGACTTCGACCTGGGTTGAGCCCTCCAACACCGCCACTGCGCTGCTGCTCCTCGGCCGCGGCAGCGACCCCGCCACCGAGCGTGGCGTGGAGTGTCCGGGTGACCTCCCCGCGCCGAGCGATCCGGACCTGGTGGCCCGGGCGGCCGCCGCGAAGGCGGCGCTCGGCACGAAGGTCTTCGTGCTCGGCCACCACTACCAGCGCGACGAGGTGATCCAGTTCGCCGACGTGACCGGCGACTCGTTCAAGCTGGCACGGGAGGCGGCGGCCCGCCCCGACGCGGAGTACATCGTCTTCTGCGGCGTGCACTTCATGGCCGAGAGCGCCGACATCCTCACCTCGGACCGCCAGAAGGTGATCCTGCCCGACCTGGCCGCCGGCTGCTCGATGGCCGACATGGCGGTGCTGTCGCAGGTCGAGACCGCCTGGGACGTGCTGACCGAGCTGGGCATCGCGGCGGACACCGTCCCGGTGACCTACATGAACTCCTCGGCGGACATCAAGGGCTTCGTCGGCCGGAACGGGGGCGTGGTCTGCACCTCGTCCAACGCGAAGCGGGCGCTGGACTGGGCGTTCGCGCAGGGGCAGAAGGTGCTCTTCCTCCCCGACCAGCACCTGGGCCGCAACACCGCCGTCCTGGAGATGGGCTTCTCGCTGGACGACTGCGTGCTCTACGACCCGCACAAGCCGAACGGCGGGCTGACCCCGGAGCAGCTGCGCGACGCGAAGATGATCCTGTGGCGCGGGCACTGCTCGGTGCACGGCCGCTTCACCCTCGACAGCGTCAACGACGTGCGCGAACGGGTGCCGGGGGTCAACGTGCTGGTCCACCCGGAGTGCCGGCACGAGGTCGTCAACGCCGCCGACCAGGTGGGCTCCACCGAATACATCATCAAGACCATCGAGGCGGCCCCGGCCGGCTCGGCGTGGGCCGTCGGCACCGAGCTGAACCTGGTCCGCCGGCTGGCACTGGCCCACCCGGACAAGCAGATCATGTTCCTCGACCGGGCGGTCTGCTACTGCTCGACGATGAACCGGATCGACCTGCCGCACCTGGTCTGGGCGCTGGAGGAGCTGGCGGCCGGCCGGATGGTCAACCAGATCACCGTGGACCGGGACACCGCCGGGCACGCCCGGGCCGCGCTGGACCAGATGCTCGCGCTCCCGGGGGCCTGATCACCGTCGGTCACCTCACTGGTACGGAAACGCACCGGAATCCCCGGTTCGTGCCCTCGCTGGTGATGTGACCGATTCCATTCCCGTCACGGAGGGCTATGCTGCCGGGGCGACGACTCACGCGGCCGGTTTTGACCGGGCCGCCATCCGGGTAGCGATGCAGATCGTGCACCTGACTCATCTACACGGCAGCACCAACGCGCTGGAGGTTGCGTTGACCGACGACGTCCTGGTCGTACACGGAGGCACTCCGCTCGAAGGGCGGATCCGCGTGCGCGGCGCGAAGAACCTCGTGTCCAAGGCGATGGTCGCCGCCCTGCTGGGCGACACGCCCAGCCGACTGTTCGACGTGCCCCGGATCCGGGACGTGGAGGTCGTCCGCGGGCTGCTCGGCCTGCACGGCGTCAAGGTCAGCGACGGCGAGGAGGACGGTGAGCTGGTCTTCGACCCGTCCAACGTCGAGAGCGCCAGCACCGACCAGATCAACGTGCACGCCGGTTCCAGCCGGATCCCGATCCTGTTCTGCGGCCCGCTGCTGCACCGGCTCGGCCACGCCTTCATCCCCGACCTGGGCGGCTGCCACATCGGCCCGCGCCCGATCGACTTCCACCTCCAGGCGCTGCGCGAGTTCGGCGCGACCGTGGAGAAGACCCCGGAGGGGCTGCACCTGTCGGCGCCGAACGGGCTGCACGGCACCAAGTTCGCCCTGCCCTACCCGAGCGTCGGCGCCACCGAGCAGGTGCTGCTCACCGCGGTGATGGCCGAGGGCGTCACCGAGCTGCGCAACGCCGCGGTGGAGCCCGAGATCATCGACCTCATCTGCGTGCTGCAGAAGATGGGCGCGATCATCAAGGTGCACACCGACCGGGTCATCGAGATCCAGGGTGTGAAGCGGCTCAGCGGCTACAACCACCGGCCCATCCCGGACCGGATCGAGGCGGCGAGCTGGGCGGCGGCCGCGCTGGCCACCCGCGGGCACGTCGAGGTGCTCGGCGCCCAGCAGGCCGACATGATGACCTTCCTGAACATCTTCCGCTCGGTCGGCGGCGAGTACGAGGTCACCGACCTCCGCCCGCCGCGCGGCGGCCGGCCGGGCCAGGAGGGCGGCATCCGGTTCTGGCACCCGGGCGGCGAGTTGAACGCCGTGGCGCTGGAGACCGACGTGCACCCCGGTTTCATGACCGACTGGCAGCAGCCCCTCGTCGTGGCGCTCACCCAGGCCCGGGGCCTGTCGATCGTCCACGAGACGGTCTACGAGCAGCGGCTCGGCTACACCGAGGCGCTGAACTCGATGGGCGCCAACATCCAGGTCTACCGGGACTGCCTGGGCGGCACCCCGTGCCGCTTCGGCCGGCGCAACTTCAAGCACTCCGCGGTGATCGCCGGCCCGAGCAAGCTGCACGCGGCCGACCTGGTGATCCCCGACCTGCGGGCCGGTTTCAGCCACCTGATCGCGGCCCTGGCCGCCGAGGGCACCTCCCGGGTCTACGGCGTCGACCTGATCAACCGGGGCTACGAGGACTTCGAGGCCAAGCTCGCCGACCTGGGCGCGCACGTCGAGCGTCCCTGACGGCGTCTTTTACCGCGCCGCGACCTGGAGCCGCCGCCCGGTGCACCCGCGATGTGCACCGGGCGCGGCTGGTTGGCTACCCTTGCCGGCGTGCCGTCGCTGTTTCGCCGTAAGCCCGCCGACCTCGTCGAGGAGTCCGTCACCCCGGTGACGACCGACGAGGCGCCCGCCGCCGCCCAGTCCCGGGGTCACACCCCGAGCAAGAAGGAACTCGGGCTGACCACCCCGAAGCGGCCCGCCGCGGGTCGTCGCCCGGCCGCCCCGGCCCGCCCCCTGACCAAGGAGGAGGCCCGGGAGCAGCGCCGCACGGCGCGCGCCGAGTCCGCGGCCGAGTTCCGGCGGGAGGGCGGCCCGCGCGACCGGGGCCCGGAGCGGCTGCTGGCCCGCAACGTGGTCGACTCCCGGCGTACGGTCGGCACCTGGTTCTTCGGCGGCGCGCTGATCGTGCTGCTCGGCTCCAACCAGGCCATGCCGCCGATCGTCCGGCTGCTGTCGAACGTGCTGTGGGGCGCGCTGGCGCTCGGCGTGGTGATCGACTCGGTGCTGATCGCCCGGAAGATCAAGAAGCTGGTCCGCGAGCGCTTCCCCAAGAGCACCGAGCGGCTCGGCTCGCTCTACTTCTACGCGATCATGCGGTCGATCACGTTCCGCAAGATGCGCGCCCCGGCGCCCCGGGTGAACGTCGGCGACAAGATCTGACCGGACCCGCCCGGAGTTGGCCCCTTCCCGCCTCGGCGGGGAGGGGCCGATGTCGTCGTCAGGCCACTCCGAGCAGGCGCAGCAGCGCGGTGGTGCCCGCCGCCGCGACCACGATCAGCACGAAGGGCGCCCGGCGCCAGGCGAGCAGCAGGCCGACCAGCACGCCCGCGGGCCGGGCGTAGCCGGCGAAGCCGCCGGCCTCGGTCAGCGTCGCGGTGGCGGCGAGCGCGGCCAGCAGCGCGGCGGCGCCGACCGGCAGCAGGTGGCGGGACCATTCGGGCAGGTCCAGCCGGTCGCGCAGCAGCACACCGGCGACGCGGAAGCCGTAGGTGCCGGCAGCCAGGGCGAGGATCACGGCGATCAGCACCGGACCTCCCCGGCCCGCACGACCCGTCCGGCCCCGTCGCCGTCCGCCGATCCGCCGCCGGGGTCGTCCGGTGCGGCGCCCGGGTCGCCCGGCCCGCCGGTCGACCGGCGGCGGCTCAGCAGGGGCAGGACCAGCGCGGCGAGTGCGAGCAGCACCGGCAGCCCGGCCGGCAGCAGCGGGGTGGCCAGCACGGCCAGCCCGGCGCCGGTGAGCGCCACCCCGCGGGTCTCCCGGTCGCGCAGGCTGGGCAGCAGCAGGGCGGCCAGCCCGGCCGGGAAGGCGGCGTCGAGCCCCAGGGCGGCCGGGTCGCCGACCGCGCCGCCGGCCAGCACGCCGAGGCCGGTGCCGGCGTTCCAGGCCAGGAAGAGCAGCACCCCGGCGAGCCAGAACGCCCGCCGCCGCCCCGGCCCGGCCGGGCGGGCCAGCGCGAACGCGGTCGCCTCGTCGGTCATCAGGTGGCTGCCGAGCAACCGCTGCCGGCGCCGGGAGCCCATTGCGCCGCCGAGGGCCAGGCCGAACGGCAGGTGCCGGGCGTTGAGCAGCAGGCCGGCGAGGACCGCCGCGAGCGGGCTGCCGGCCGCGATCAGGCCCACGGCCATGAACTGGGCGCCGCCGGCGTAGACCAGCACCGACATGGCGAGGGTGGCCCAGGCGGGCAGGCCGGCGGCCACGGCCACGGCACCGAAGGAAGCGCCCACGGCGAGCATCGCCGCGCCGATGGCGGCGACGTCACGGAGCACCCGGGCATCGCCCGTTCGATATGCCGTACGCATGGTCCATTATCCTGAACGCAAGGACCCGCGTTCGTCAAACCGAACAAACGTACCGTTGGAGCGAACACATGGCGATCGACCCCGCTCCCCCGCTCGCCACGATCGCGGCCGCCCTGCGCCGCGAGCGCGACCGGGCGGGCCTGTCGCTGACCGAGTTGGCCCGCCGCGCCGGCATCGCCAAGTCCACCCTGTCGCAGCTGGAGTCCGGGGCCGGCAATCCCAGCGTGGAGACGCTCTGGGCCCTCGGCGTGGCGCTGGGCGTGCCGTTCAGCCGCCTTGTCGAACCGCCCACCGCCGCCGTCCGGGTGATGCGGGCCGGCGAGGGGCCCCGGATCCGCTCCGAGCACGCCGACTTCTCGGCCACCCTGCTCGCCGCCGGCGCGCCGCACACCCGGCGGGACGTCTACGTGATGGACCTGGAACCCGGGGCGGTACGGCTCGCCGAGGCGCACACCCCCCGCAGCGTCGAGCACGTCGTGGTCGCCGCCGGGCGGATGCGCGTCGGCCCCGAGACCGACCTGGTCGAGCTGGGGCCGGGCGACTACGCCACCTTCCCCGGCGACACCCCGCACCGGTACGAGGCACTGGCCCCCGGCACCTTCGCCGTGCTCGTCATGGAACACCCGTGAGCGCGGGCGCTCAGCCCACCTCGGCCGGCGCGCGGTAGAGCCGCGCCACGACCTCCTCGATGTCCGGCTCCACGATCGAGATGTCCCGCAGCGAGGCCAGGCCCGCCAGCCCCGCCACCACCTCGGCGACGCTCGCCGACTCCAGCGCGAAGACCAGCCGGCGGCCGTCCGCCTCCACCCGCTGCACCGGCGCGCCCGGCAGCACCGGCGGTGCGGGCAGCGCGGCGTCCAGCTCGGCCACCACCATGCGGCGGGAGCCGTACCGCCTGTGCAGGGCGGCGATCGAGCCGTCGTGCACCACCCGCCCGTGGTCGATCACCACGAGGCGGCGGCAGAGCCGCTCGATGTCCGCCAGGTCGTGGGTGGTGAGCACCAGGGTGGTGTCGCCGGCCCGCCCCAGCTCCGCCAGGAAGCCGCGGACCGCCTGCTTGCTGACCACGTCCAGCCCGATGGTCGGCTCGTCCAGGAAGAGCACCTCGGGGCCGTGCAGCAGGGCGGCGGTCAGCTCGCCGCGCATCCGCTGGCCCAGGGAGAGCTGCCGGACCGGGGTGTCCAGGAACTCGTCGAGGTCCAGCAGGCTCCGGCAGCGGGCCAGCCGGGCCGCGTGCTCGGCGGGCGGCACCCGGTAGACGTGCCGCAGCAGGGCGAACGAATCCCGCAGCGGCAGGTCCCACCAGAGCTGCGAGCGCTGCCCGAAGACCACGCCGATGCGCAGCGCCAGCCGGGTCCGGTCGGCCACCGGTCGCAGCCCGCAGACCCGCGCCCGGCCCGCCGAGGGCATCAGCACCCCGGTGAGCATCTTGAGCGTCGTGGACTTGCCGGCGCCGTTCGGCCCGATGTAGCCGAGCATCTCGCCCCGCTCCACCCGCAGGTCCACCCCGTCGACCGCGGTGACCGTCCGCTTCTCCCGGCGCAGCCGCCCGGTCCTCACCCGGACCGTGAACTCCTTGCGCAGCCCGTCCATCTCGATGACGTTCATGACCCCGTGCTCCGGTAGTGGCGGATCCCGACGCGCCAGGCCAGGGCGGCGACCGCCGCGGCGACCAGCGCCACGCCGGGCGAGGCCCAGCCGACCCAGGCCGGCAGGCCCAGCGGATCGGGCCGGCCCAGCAGCGCCAGCGCCGGGTGGTAGCTGACAAAGGCGAAACCCATCCCGTACGCGAAGAGCGCCCGGAACCAGCCGCCGTAGACGGTGACCGGGTACGAGGTGAAGTCGCGCCCGCCGTAGGTGACCGAGTTGGCCAGCTCCCCCGAGTCGATCCAGTAGAACGACACCGTGGCGGTCGTGACGAAGACCGCGGCGAAGAAGACCACGGCGGCCGGCGGGGCGACCAGCGCGAGCGCGACCCGGCCCGGCGTCCAGTCGATGCCGGCCGAGGCGAGCGCGAACACCAGCACGGCCAGCCCGAAGACCGCCCGGGAGACCTTGCGCAGCGGCAGGTCCATCAGCAGCAGCTGGGGCAGCGCGGCGAGCGGCCGGACCAGCACCGCGTCGAAGAGGCCGGTGCGCACGTACCGGGGCAGCCGCTCGATGTTGCCGACCAGCAGGTCGGCCGTGGCGAACGCGAACGACGACAGGCCGACGACGACCAGGGTCTCGCGGAGCGTGAACCCGCCCAGCTCCCGGGTGACCCCGAAGAGCACCAGCACGGTCATCACGTCGAAGACGGTGGCGCCCATGTTGCCGACGAGGTCGACGACGAACGAGGTCCGGTACGCCGCCTGCGACCGGGCCTGCGCCCCGAGCAGCGCCCGGTACGCCCGCAGCGTCCCCGGCTCAGCCACCCTGCACCACCAGCCGGTGCTCGGCCCGGCGCTGCACGAGCCGGCAGAGCGCCAGCAGCAGCACCGCCCAGGCGACCTGGAGCCCGACCAGGCCCAGCTCGGTCGGCATCGGCTCCCGCTCGACCAGCACGTCCAGCGGGACCTGCAACAGGCTGGGGAACGGGGTGGCGTACCGCAGCGCGGCCTCCAACCAGCCCGGGAGGAAGCCGAGCGGAAAGTAGAGGCCGGCGAGCACACCGGAGCCCAGCGTCCAGAGGATCATCGGCCCCCGGACGTCCTCCAACCAGTACGCGGTGGCGTTGACCAGGTAGCGGCAGGCGAAGCAGACCACCACGGCGAGCAGCACGGAGAGCCCGAACAGCGGCAGGGTGGCCCACTGCCGGGGCAGGTAGACGTCGAAGAAGAACGGGCCGATCACCACCGGCGGCAGCAGCCGGGCCAGCGAGGCGAACCCGGCCCGGCCCAGGTCGGTGGCGAGGTAGCTGGTCACCGGGTGCACCGGGCGGAGCAGGTCGGCGGCGATCTCCCCGGTCCGGATCCGGTCGGCCAGCTCGGTCCAGCCCCAGATGGCGATCACCGCGAGCAGCCCCTGCCCCGCCCAGACGAAGGTGCCGAGCTGGGCGCGGTCGTAGCCGGCCACCGTGCCGGCCGCGCCGGCCACCGCCAGGAAGATGTAGCAGCGCAGGAAACCGAAGACGGTGTTGGTGACGACCCCCGCCACGGCGGCCTGCCGGTAGGTGGCGTGACGCCGAAAACCGGAGGCGGCTATCGCGCCGAATGTCCGAAACCATCGGGTAACGTTTGGATCCGTGGGCGGTGCCACAGTGGCGGTGACAGAGCCCACGCCGCTACCCTCCTTCCGCAGCCACGACGTGCTGGACCGGGCGACTCTACCGGCACCAAGGGCGCCCAGCGCGACAATTTCCAACGAGGTGACATCGCCGTGAGCGAGCGACGCGAGCCGGCCCCGGGGCCGCGCCGCGCGGGCGGCGACAGGGTCCCCCGATGAGCGGCTGGGACCGCTGGCGCCAGCTGGCCGAGTCCTCCTGGGCGGCCGAACCCACCCACGAGTGGCGCCCGCAGTTCCCCGGGCAGCGCTATCCCGGCGACATCGGACTCGAATACCTGACCCCGCCCGCGCCCCGTGGCCGGGCCTCGGCGGTCGGCCGGGCCGAGGTGCACCCGGTCAGCCCGGCGCCGTGGGGCGAGGACCCGTACCCGGTCAGCCCCGCCGGACCCGACGACCCCGACCGGCGACGCGGCACGTACCCCGTCAGCCCCGCCGGACCCGACGACCCCGACCGGCGACGCGGCACGTACCCCGTCAGCCCCGCCGGACCCGACGACCTCGACGGTCGGCGCGGCGGGCGGCCGGGCGGGGACGGGCGGCGGCCCGAGGACGGTGCCCGGCGTGGCGGGCCGGGCGACCGGTTCGACCAGCGGTGGGTGCGGCCGGAGCCGGTGCGTGGGGCGGCGCCGCTCCGGCCGGTCTCCCCCGCCGCCGAGCCCGGCTGGGTGCCGGAGCCGGAGGAGTACCCGCACGCGCCGCGATCGGGCCGACCGGAGCAGCGCCGCGCGCCGGCGGACGGCCGGACCAACCCGCCGCCGGGCGGCCCGGTGGACCGGCGCGAGCCGGCGTTCGACGGCCGGCGGGACCGGGCGTTCGAGGGCCGGCGCGACCCGGGATCCGACGACCGGCGTGATCCGCGGTTCGAGGAGCGCCGGGAGGCGGCGTTCGACGGCCGGCGGGATCCGGCGGCGTTCGACGGGCGGGCGGGTCGGCGGGACGCCGAGCCCGGGCGTCCGGAGCGGCGCGACCAGGACGTGCCCGGTCGGCGGGACCAGGGGTTCCCCGACCGCCGCGACACCGGGGTGGCCCGCCCGGACCGGCGGAACCCGGACCTCCGCCAGCCCGGCGATCCACGTTTCGACGGGCCGCCGCGTGGCGAGCCGGGTCGGGGCCACGACGGGCCGCCGCGTGGCGAGCCGGGTCGCGGTTTCGACGGACCGCACCGGGAGCCGGACCGGGGTTACGACGGCCCGCCGCGCCGGGAGGCGGCCGCGCGGGCCGAGACGTACCGGGAGGCGCCCGAGGGTGGGCGCCCGCCGGTGGACCCGTACCGCGCCGAGCCGGGCCGGTACGGCGAATCGCGCCCCGCCGCGTTCCGGCCGGAGGAGCGCCGGGAGGGTCAGCGCCCGCCGGGCGACCGCACGCGCCCGCACCACGGGGAGTGGCCGGTCGTCGAGCGGCGACCGCGCACCGAACCGGCCGCGTACCGCCCCGACGAGCGGCACCGCCCGACGGTGGACCGGCCCGGCCCGGACGGCCGCCCCGGCCGCCCGGTGGACGAGGCGGCTCGCTACGACGGCCGCCGCCCCGAGTCGGGCAGCGCGCGGGCGGACGTCGCCGGCCCACCACCGGAGTCGGCTCGTCGCCGCCCGGAACCCGTGGACGGCCGGCCCGAGCCGACCCGTCCCCGGCCCGAGTTCACCGGTCCGCGCCCCGACCCGGTGGGGCCACGGCCGGAGCCGGTCGGGCCGCGAGCGGAGTCGACCCGTCCGCGTCCTGACTCGGTCGGGCCGCGTCCTGACTCGGTCGGGCCCCGGCCTGAATCGGTCGGACCCCCGCCTGAATCGGTCGGACCCCGGCCTGAATCGGTCGGACCCCGGCCGGAGTTCCGGCCGCGGCCGGACGGGCCGCGGCCGGACGGGTGGCAGGGGCGGCCGGGCGAGTCCGGGCCGGCCCGTCCGGGCGACGGCTGGCGACCGCCGGTCGCGCCGGCCGCGCGTGCCCGCCCGGATGACCCGCGGGACCGGCCGGTGCGCCCCGACGAGGCCAGGCCGCAGCCCCAGCCCGGGACACGACCGGACCAGCGACGGGAGGCGGCCATGCCGGCCGCCCCGGCTCGACCCGGGGAGCGGCCGGACCGGCCCATGGCGCCGCCTCCGCCGCGCACCGACGATGCCCGCCAGCGGCCCGTGCCGCCGGCGCGGCCGGACGAGCGGCGTCAGCCCGCCATGCCGGCCCCGCCGACCCGGCCCGACGACGTCCGGCGGCCACCGGTGGAACCGGCGACCCGACCGGACCCACGCCGGGCGGAGCCCGTCTCGGGCGCGCCGCTGCCGGCCACGCCCGTGTCGAACGCGCCGCTGCCGGTCAGGCCCGTGTCGGACGCGCCGCTGCCGGTCAACCCGGTGCCGACCGCACCGCTGCCGGCCACGCCCGTGTCGGGCCCGCCACTGTCGGCCACGCCGGTGTCGGATGCGCCGCCGCCGGCCACGGCCATGCCGGGCGCACCCGTTTCGGGCGCACCGCTGCCGGCCACGCCGGTGTCGGGCGCCCCGGTCGCCGACGCTCCCGTTTCCGGTACGCGCACGCCGGGGGCACCCGTCTCCGCACCGCCGGTCTTCGAGGCGCCGGTGTCCGGCCCACCCGTCTCCGGCCCACCCGTCTCCGGCCCACCCGACTCCGGTGCAGCGGTCCCGGCGCCTCCCCCGTCCGGCGGGCCTGCCTCGGGTGCGCTCACCTCCGGTCCGGCCGTTCCGGGTCGGCCCACCGGCCCGGGCGATCGACCGGTGCCGAGCGATCGGTTCGACCGGCCGGCGGGACCGGCTGCGGCCCCGGCCGCACATCCCGTGAAGCAGCCGGCGGCGGACGGCCCCCGGAACACCACGCCACCGCAGGCCCGGCCCCTCGACGTGCCGGCGCCGGCCGCAGCGACCCGACCCGCACCACCCGCCTACCCCGGGCCCGGAGCTGCCCGGCCCGAGCGCACCGCCAGCCCGACCGTGCCCACCGAGGGCACCCGGGCGGGCAGCACCGCCGGTCCGGCGACGCCCGCCGAGGCCACCCGGCCGGCGGACGACGGCCGGACGACCACCCCGGCCGGAACGGGCTCGCCGCGCGCGGGCGACCCGGCGTCCACGCCGATCGCCGGCGACGGGAACGGCGGGTTCAGCGAGGTCGCCGACCGGCCGGAGGACCCGGCGGCGACCCGGCCGGCCGAACCGGCGGACGGTGACGCGGAGGCCTGGTTCCGGGCGGACGAGCCGGTGTCGCCGGCCGCTCCGACCGAGGCGTCCGATCCCGCGCACGCCGATGGGCCGCTGTCGTCGCCGGCAGCCGGTCCGGCCGATCCACCGGCCGTACGGCCGGTCGACGTGCCGCTGGCCGGTCCGGCCGACGATCACAGCCACGCCGGTCCGGTGGCCGGGCAGCCCGTCGGCACGACGCCGGCCACACCCTCGGTCGACCACACCCCCGCCGATCAGGACCGGCCGGTCGACGTGCGCGACGGGGCAGTTTCGTCGGCCGCGCCGATGCGGGAAGCGCCGGCCCTCGGATCGCGGGAGGAGGATGCGGGACGCGAGGCGGCCGCGACCCGGCCGACGCCGGAGCTGTCCGACCCGCCGCCCCAGCCCGGGGCGGCGCTGCGCCCGGACACGTCCACACCCGACCAGGAGCGGCCGGCCCCGGCCGTCGACGTCCGGGCCGGGTCGGATCCGGCCGCCGCGCGGTCGCCGGAACCCGCGCCCGCCCCGGTCGGCTCGGGCACCGCCAGCCCTGCACCCGACGCCCGGCCCGTCTCCGGCCCGCCCGAGCCGGCGGCCGACGTCCCGGCGCGATCGGAACCCGCTCCCGCCGGGCCGCGGTCCGACGCGCCCGGAGCCACGGCCCCGGCCACGACGCCGTCCACGGCCACCGACCCGGCCACGACGCCGTCCACGGCCACCGCCCCGGCCACGGCCCCGTCGACGGCCACCGACCGGCCCGCTCCGGCGCCATGGACGCCGCCGGTTGCCGACCCGTCCGGCGACGCCGCACCGCTCCCCGCCGGATCCGCGCCCACCCCGGCAGTTCCGCCGGGGCAGCGCCGGGACGCCGATGCTCCCGCACCCAGGGACACCGGGGGCACGCCGGCGGTCCCCACGCCGCATCCGCCGACCGAGGCCGCCGTACCGGCCGAGGCCACCCAGGACGCCGCACCCTCCCGCGTCGCCCCGGCCCCGGCGCCGCGCGCACCCGAGCGGGCCGGGATGGCGTCGGCACCCGCCCCGGACCGGGCCGGGATTCCGGCACCGGCGGAACCGGCCCAGGGCGATGCCGCACCGGCAGCCACCTCGCCGCAGGCCGCCGCGACACCGCGGGAGCCGAGCCCCGCCGCCGACCAGCCACGTCCCGCCCCGGGTCCGCCGGACGCGCGGATACCCACGCAGGCCACCCCGGCCGGGCCCTCCGCCGATCCCATCCCGGTCCGGGACGCCCCACCCACGCCACCGGCCGGACCGAGCAGCCAGGCCGCAGCCGACCACGAAGCCGCCGACGGGGAAGCGGCCGACCACCCAGCCGCCGACCACGAAGTCGAGGACCACGAGGCCGCCGACCGGGAAGCCACGGGCCACGAGGCCGCCGACCGCGAAGCCACGGGCCACGAGGCCGCCGACCGGGAAGCCGCCGACCACGAAGCGTCCGACGAGGACACCGCCGAAGAGGACGCACCCGACGAGGAAGCGGCCGCCGACGTCGAACGGCGGGAGGTCCGCCCGGCGGACCCGGAGCAGGCGCTGGCCGCCGTCCGCTGGCGGCTGCACCCGGAGACCCTCCGCGAGGAGGCCCCCGACTCCGCGGCGCTGCGGGAGATCCGCGACGGTCTGACCACCAAGCTCGGCAGCGCGCTGGACAATCGCAGCCGCGCCCGGCTGCTCAGCCTGCGCTCGGTGGCCTCCCGCGTCCTCGGCGAGTTGGACGACGCCGTGGCCGACGCGCGGCTCGCCCTCACGTACGCGGATTCCACCGGTGAGTTGCGGCGGACCGCGCTGGCCCGCGCCCGGCTGGCCGAGGTGCTGCGCTGGCGGGGCGAGTACGCGGAGGCGGACCGGCTCTTCGCGGAGGCCAACTCGCCGGAGCTGCCGGACCGGCTGCGCGCGGTGCTGCACGAGCACGCGGGCCGCTCCTGCTACGACCAGGGCCGGCTGACCGAGGCGTGCCTGCACTTCGAGCGGGCGCTGGACCTGCGCCAGGGTGAGGACGGGGAGCTGAACGCGCGGACCACGCTGGCGCTGGACGCGGTCGCCGAGCGGGCCGCGGCCGGCGGGTTCGGGCCGAAGCCGCGCAGCCGGGAGACGCTCCTGGGCGGCGAGCGGCAGCCGGTGCCGACGTTCGACGAGGAGCAGGCGCTCTGGGGGTACGCGGACGCGGAGGGCGAGCTGGTGATCGGCCACCGGTACGCCGAGGTGCAGCCGTTCCGCGAGGGCCTGGCGTGGGTACGCCGCCCGGAGGCGTCCCGCTGGGCGCTGATCGACACGGCCGGGGCGGCGCTGATCGAGGCGAACAACGGCTACCGGGCGGTGGGCTCGTTCTCGGAGGGGCTGGCCTGGGTGTCGATGGACGGCAAGGGCCGGTGGATGGCGGTCGACCGCACCAACATCGTGAAGATCCCGCCGGGCTACGAGGACGTCCGGCCGTTCCGGGGCGGCCTGGCGGCGGTGCGGCAGAACGGCGGCTGGGGCGCGGTGGACCGGACCGGGCAGGTGGTGGTGCCGACCCGGTACCACGGTCTCACCACGGCGCTGGCCGACGGCCGGCACGTGGACGGCTTCACCGAGGACGGCCTGGCCGTGGTGGAGCTGGCCGGTCGCCGGGGTGTGGTGGACCGGACCGGACGGGTGCTGGTCGCGCCGGCGTACCCGTCGCTGGTGGTGCATCCGGTGGCGTTCCTGGTGGGCGACGAGTCGGGCCGGTGGGGTGCGCTGGACCGGCGGGGTGACCTGCTGATCGACCTGGTGCACCCGGGCCGGGCCGCCGTGGTCGCGGAGATCGACCGGCTGCTCGCCGACACCAGCCCGGTGCTCTGACGCGCCGGACCCGGGCGGCGGCGTGCCCGGGCGCGGCGGGGAGCGTCACACGCCGACCATGATCGGGCAGGGCTAGGGTCGAGGCATGGAATTCCGACACCTAGGCCGCTCGGGCCTGCTGGTCAGCGAGATCTCGTACGGCAACTGGATCACCCACGGGTCGCAGGTCGAGGAGGAGGCGGCGACCGCCTGCGTGCGGGCCGCCCTGGACGACGGCATCACCACCTTCGACACCGCCGACGTCTACGCCGGCACCAAGGCCGAGGAGGTGCTCGGCCGCGCGCTCAAGGGCGAGCGGCGCGAGGGGCTGGAGATCTTCACCAAGGTGTTCTGGCCGACCGGGCCGGGCCGCAACGACCGGGGCCTGTCCCGCAAGCACATCATGGAGTCGATCAACGGCTCGCTGCGCCGCCTGCAGACCGACTACGTCGACCTCTACCAGGCCCACCGCTACGACTACAGCACGCCGCTGGAGGAGACGATGGAGGCGTTCGCCGACGTCGTGCACTCCGGCAAGGCGCACTACATCGGCGTCTCCGAGTGGAAGGCGTCGCAGATCCGGGAGGCGCACGGCCTCGCCCGCGAGCTGCGCATCCCGCTGGTCTCCAACCAGCCGCAGTACTCGATGCTGTGGCGGGTCATCGAGGCCGAGGTCATCCCCACGAGCGAGGAGCTGGGCGTCGGCCAGATCGTCTGGTCGCCGATGGCCCAGGGCGTGCTCTCCGGCAAGTACCTGCCGGGCCAGCCGCCGCCGGCCGGTTCCCGCGCCACCGACGAGAAGTCCGGCGCGGGCTTCATCGCCCGGTTCATGACCGACGAGGTGCTCACCCGGGTGCAGCGGCTCAAGCCCCTGGCGGAGCAGGCCGGCCTGACCATGCCGCAGCTCGCCGTCGCGTGGGTGCTCCAGAACCCGAACGTCTCCTCGGCGATCGTCGGGGCGTCCCGGCCGGACCAGGTGCACGACAACGTGAAGGCGGCGGGCGTGAAGCTCGACGCCGACCTGCTCAAGGCCATCGACGAGATCGTCGAGCCGGTCACCGAGCGGGACCCCGCGAAGACCGAGAGCCCGGCGCAGCGTCCGTGACGCTCCCCCCGGGCCGGCGCGGCCTCCGCGCCGGCCCGGGACCCCTCGGGGGTACGCGCGGCCCGGAGCACCCCGCCGCTGCGCGGCGGCTCCCGGTTCCGGAGGGTCAGCCCTCCCAGAACCGGATGAGGTGCCAGCCGAGACCGTAGAGCTGGGGCGGCAGGCCGAGCAGGTCCCCGACGGAGAAGACGGCGCCGAAGAACCAGCCGTTGATCCGCGGGCTCCACAGCAGCGCGAACAGCAGGATGAAGCCGTACGGGGCGAACAGCTCGTACATCCGCCGGTACGCCGGGGACAGCCACGGCTCGATCATGTTGCCGCCGTCCAGGCCCGGCACCGGCAGCAGGTTGAGCACGCTGGCGGTGAGCTGGAGGAACGCCAGCAGCCCCACGCCGGCCCAGAACTCCAGCGGGCCGCCGACCTCCCGGCCGACCTGCACGGCCAGCACCAGCAGCAGGGTGAACAGCACGTTGGTGGCCGGCCCGGCCAGGCTGACCAGGGTGTGCCGCAGGCGGCCCGGGATGGCGTGCCGGTCGACCCAGACCGCGCCACCGGGCAGGCCGATGCCGCCGAGCAGCACCACGACCACCGGCAGCACGATGGACAGCAGCGGATGCGTGTACTTCAGCGGGTTCAACGTCAGGTAGCCCCGGTGGGCGATGTCCCGGTCCCCGGCCCGGTACGCGACCACGGCGTGCGCGTACTCGTGCAGGCAGAGTGAGACCAGCCAGCCGGAGACCACGAAGAGGAAGACGTCGAAGCGGACGCTGCCGACCCCGTTCCAGGTCATCACCCCGCTGGCCACGAAGACCGCGACGAGGGCGAGGAAGATCGCGCTGGGCCGGAACGCCGCCCGGGGCACCCCGAGCACCAGCGGGTCGCGGGGGCGGTCGTAGCCCGTCATTCGGCCGGGGGCAGCAGGCTCATCCGGTATTCCACCCGGTCGTCCTCCACGAGCGCGACGGAGGTGACGCCGGACGCCGCGAGCTCCCGCCAGGCCTGGCCGATCCACGACTCGGCGTCCGCCTGGCTGGGGAACGACTCACCCGGCCCGTCGACCGAAGTGCCGTTCGTGCCCTCGTACCGCCAGCTCCACGCCATGCCGCGTCTCCCCTCGCCGCCGTCGCCCTGGGACGGAAACCCCCGCAAGCCTAGTCGGCCCGACGCGGGACGGCCCGGCCGCCACGTGGATCATGCCGGCACCCCGGACCGGTACGGTGACCCGGTGCTGACTCAAGGAGTGGTGCTCAGCGATCGCTACCGGCTGGGCGAACGCATCGCGACGGGCGGCATGGGCGCCGTCTGGAAGTGCACCGACACCCTGCTGGGCCGCGAGGTCGCGGTGAAGGTGCTGCTGCCCTCGCTGGTCGCCGATCCCGAGTTCACCACCCGCTTCCACGCCGAGGCCCGGATGCTGGCCGCACTGCGGCACCCCGGCATCGTGCAGGTCCACGACTTCGGCTCCGCGACCCTCGCCGACGGCAGCCAGGTCAGCTACCTCGTGATGGAGTACGTCGACGGCGAGCCCCTGGTCACCTGGATCCGGCGCGCCGGCCGGCTCGACCCGGCGTCCACCATGTCGGTGGTGGGGCAGGCCGCGCACGCGCTGCACGCCGCCCACCTCGCCGGGATCGTCCACCGGGATGTGAAGCCCGGGAATCTGCTGGTCAAGCGGGACGGCACGGTGGTGCTGGTCGACTTCGGCATCGCCCGGGCCAGCACCATGGCGGGCATCACGGCCGCGCACATGGTGCTCGGCACCGCCTCGTACATGTCGCCGGAGCAGGCCGCCGGCCAGCCGGTGTCGCCGGTCACCGACGTCTACGCGCTCGGCGCCGTCGCCTACTACTGCCTGGCCGGGCGGCCGCCCTTCGAGGGCGACAACCCGCTCCAGGTGGCCATGCGGCACGTCCAGGACGAGCCCCCGCCCCTGGTGGGCACGCCGCCGGCGGTGGTCGAGGTGGTCGGCCGCGCGCTGGCGAAGCGTCCGGCCGACCGGTTCCCGAGCGCGCTCGCCCTGGCCGAGGCCGCCCAGGATGCCCGGGACGCCACCCTGGCCCAGCTCCCCGCCCCGCCCCGCCCGCCGTGGGCGGTCGCGGGCCCCGCCATGCCGGGTCCGGCCGTCCTGCCGGGGCCCGCGCCGACCCCGGACCCGTCCACAGGTCACGCGCCGCCCTCCCAGCCACCTTCCCGCCAGTCGCCCACCGGGCAGCCCCCTGCCGGCCAGCCCCACTCCGGCCAGTGGCCGGACGGTCAGTCGCCGGCGGCGTTCCCGGCCGCACCGCTGTCCGCCCCCGGCCCGGTCCAGGACGCCCGCACCGGGCCGCCCGGTCCGGTCTTCGCTCCCGGGCACGCCTCCGCCGTTCCCGGTTCCGTCTCCGCCGGCCCGGGTCCCGCCTCCGGGGCTTCCGGTCCCGTTCCCGGGGCTGCCGGACAGGGCCCGGCGCCGGGGCCGGCCTGGTCGGTCGGCGCCGCGCAGCCGGGCGGGGAGCCCGGCCACGGGTCGGTGCGGGACCGGCACGCCGGTTCGGGCGTGCCGCCGACGCGGGAGGAGCCGGCGGAGCGCCGGGGCCGCGGCCGGGCACTGGCGCTGGCCGGGGCGGCCGGCGTGGTGCTGGTCGCCGTCCTGACCGCGGTGGTCGTGACCGTGCTGCACTCCCCCGGCGACACGGACCCGGGGCAGCGCCCGGCCGCGCTGACCGGGGAGTCCGCGGTCGCCGACCCCGGGCAGCCGGAGGCGTCCACCGGCGCCGGCAGGGAACCGACGCCGAGCCGTACCGGGCGGCCCAGCCGGTCGCCGTCGGCCACGCCGAGCCGCCCGGCCACGGGCGGGGGCAGCCCGTCGGCCGGTGACCCGGCGCCGACCACCGGCGCGCCCGCGCCGACCGGCAGCACGGCCGCCCCGCAGAAGCCCAACCCGTACACGGCGGCGCAGGCGTGCGGCAGCGGCTACCAGGTGATCGACTCGGCGACCCTGACCGCCGGCGGGGTGCGCAAGGGGCGTGTCTACCTGCTCTACAGCACCGCGAGCAGCGCCAACTGCGTGGTCACCCTCAAGGACACCGATGTCGGGCGGGCCACCACGGTGACCGCCTACCTGGAGGTGAAGGGCAAGGCGCGGCACACCGAGAGCGGGGCCTACCAGTACTACGCCGGGCCGGTGCGGGCCACCGCCGCCGGGGTCTGCGTGAAGTGGGGCGGGTCGGCGGGCGGGGCCAGCTACGCCAGCCCGTTCGAGCACTGCGACTGACACCGGGGCGGCGGGCGGCGACCCGCCGGGCGGCTTTAAGGTACGGGCATGTCGGTAGACGGGTGGAACACCCTCCTGGTGCTCGGCGGTATCCGCTCGGGCAAGTCGGAGTTCGCCGAGTCGGTGGTCGCCGACGCGCCCACGGTCCGGTACGTGGCCACCGCCCCGGAGGGGGACCCGGAGGACACCGAGTGGGCGACCCGCCTCGCGGCGCACCGCGCCCGCCGGCCCGGCAGCTGGACCACCGAGGAGACCGCCGCCGACCCCGGCCGCCTGGCCGAGGTGATCGCGGCGGCCGGCCCGAACGAGACGCTGCTCGTCGACGACCTGGGCGGCTGGGTGACCGTGCTGCTCGATCCGGCGCACCAGCCGGCCGACGACACGGCCACCATCGCGGAGCTGGCCGCGGCCGTCCGGGCCAGCGCCGCCCGGCTGGTGCTTGTCAGCCCGGAGGTGGGGCTGTCCCTGGTGCCCACCACACCGCTGGGCCGGGCGTTCACCGACGCTCTGGGCGCGACCAACCGGGCCGTGGCCGAGGCCTGCGACGCGGTCGCCCTGGTGGTGGCCGGGCAGACCGCCTGGCTGAAGCCGGCGGCCGCCCCGGCCGGCGCGGCAGAGGCCCGTCAGGCACCGGCAGCCAGCGCACCAGCCGGTCCCGCACAGGCGGGCGCCGCACCGGGCGCTCCCGAACCGGCCGGCGCGCCCGACGAGGCGCTGCCCGAGGTGCTCACCCCGACCGCGCCGACCGTTCCGGCCCCGGCACCGGTCGCCGCGGCGGGCCCGGCCGACTGGGCCGCGCCGACCATGGCGCTGCCGATGGTCGCCACCGGCCTGGTCATCCAGCCCGGCATGGAACTGCCGATGCCCGACGACTACACCGGGCCGCAGGCGGTCGACCGGCTCGCCACCCTGGACATCCCCGGCGCCGGTCTCGGCGTGCTGGAACGGGTGGTCGGCTTCGCCGCCGCCACCCAGGGCACCGCGACCCCGACGCCGTGGAGTTCGGTCCGGGTGCTGCTGCTGCACGGCGACCACGAGGGCGGGGCGTCGGCCGGCGCCGCGCCCGGCGGGTCGGCCCGCCGCGCCCGGCAGGCGCGCGCCGGCAAGGGGCCGCTCGCCCGGCTGGCCGCCGAGAACGGCGCGAGCCTCCAGGTGGTGGAGACACCCGCCTCCGCCCCCATCGAGGAGGGGCCGGCGCTCACCGGCGAGGAGGTCGAGGCGGCCCTGCGCTACGGGTGGCGGCTCGCCGAGCAGGCCGCCGACGCGGGCGTACAGCTGCTGGTGCTCGCGGCGTGCGGGGCCGGCACCGAGACGGCCGCCGCGGCGGTGCTCGCGGCCACGGCCGGCGCGGAACCCCCGGCGGTGCTCGGCCGGGTGGTGACCGAGCACGGCGAGTTCGACGACGCCGCCTGGATGGTCCGCTGCGCCGCCGTCCGGGACGCGCTGCACCGCACCCGGCGCTCCGCCCGGGAGGCCAAGGACGTGCTCGCGGAGCTGGGCGGCGGCGACGTGGCGGTGGCCACCGGCGTACTGCTCGGCGCGACCGCCCGGCGCGTCCCGGTGCTGCTGGACGGGCCGGTCGGGGTGGCAGCCGGCATGGTGAGCCGCGACCTGGCCGGGCAGGCCCGGCACTGGTGCCTGCTGCCCGACCACGGCGGCCGGCCCGGCGTGCGGCTCGCCGCCGACGTGCTGGGCCTGACCCCGCTGCTGGACCTCCGGCTCGACCTGGGCGAGGGAACGACCGCGCTGGCCGCCCTGCCGCTGCTGCGCACGGCCCTGTCGCTCGCCGCCGGCCTGCCCGTGCACCCGGCGCTCGGCGGCGGGGACGACGAGGACTTCACCGAGCCCGAACCGGCCGGCCCCGGACCCACCAGCACCGGACCCGAGCCGGACTTCACCGAGCCCGAACCCGCCGGCCCCGGACCCACCAGCACCAGACCCGAGCCGGACTTCACCGAGCCCGAACCCGCCGGCCCCGGGCCCACCAGCACCGGGCCGCAGCCGGACTTCACCGAGCCGGAGCCGGCCGGTCCGGGGCCCACCACGGTCGAGCCGGACGAGCCGGTCGCCCCCGGCCGACGTGCCGACTGAGTTCCGGCTCGGCGACGGGATCCGGCTGGCGCTCACCACGTTCACCACGGCGCCGGTGCGCGCCGGCCGGGTGGACCGGGCCTCGGCCGGCGCCGCGATGGCGCTGGCTCCGGCGGTCGGTGCGCTGCTCGGCGCGCTCCTCGGTGCGGTGCTGCTGCTCGCCGCGGCGGTCGCACCCCCGCTGGTCGCCGCCGGGGTGACCGTCGCGCTGGGCGCGCTGCTCACCCGGGGACTGCACCTGGACGGGCTGGCCGACACGGTGGACGCGCTCGGCTCCTACCGGCGCGGGCCCGCGGCGCTGGAGATCATGAAGAAGCCGGACGTCGGGCCGTTCGGCGTGGTGGCGCTGGTGGTCGTACTCCTGCTCCAGGCCGCGGTGCTCGCGGAGCTGGCCGGGCGGTCCCGGCCGGCCGCGCTGGCGGCGGTGGTCGCCGCGACGGCGGCCGGCCGGATGGCTGTCGCGCTGGCCTGCCGGCGCGGGGTGCCCGCCGCCCGGCCGGAGGGCCTGGGCGCGCTGGTGGCCGGCACGGTGGGGCCGGTCGCGCTGGTGGCCGGCACGGCCGCCGTGGCGCTGCTGGCCGTGCCGGCGGTGCCCGGCCGCCCGTGGCAGGGGCCGCTCGCCGTGCTGGCCGCGCTCGCCGTCGCGGCCGGGCTGCTGCGGCACCTGGTACGCCGGCTCGGCGGCATCACCGGCGACGTGCTCGGCGCGTTCGTGGAGATCGTCACCACGCTGTCCTACCTGGGACTGGTGCTGTCCGCCTGAGCCCCACCCGTCCGGGCGGGTAGCGTTCTCAGGCGAGGTGCACCGGCACGGTCGAGGGGGACGGCATGCTCATCACGGACGACTTCCTGCCCGTTCCGGTGCCAGAGTCGCTGGACGCGACCTACCTGGTGCCGATCGTCGGCCTGCCGAAGGTGAGCCCGAAGACCGCCGTGGAGCGGCTGGCCGGCCGGCTCGCCGAGCCGGTGCACGGGCTGGCCCGGCAGATGCTGGACAGCCCGCTGATGACCGTGGACACCCGCCCGGTCAGCGAGTTCCCGGAGCTGCCGCCGGACCTGCTCACCGCGTTCGGGGCGACCGAGCCGCAACTGGCCCGGCTGGCCGCCGCCACGCACCTCGTGGTGGTGCAGGCCGAATACCGGCCGGGCTGGCCGCCGGCGCACGAGTGGGCGGCCCGGGCGGTGGCCGCGGCGGTCGCGGAAACGGTCGACGGGGACGTGGTGGACGTCTTCGGGCTCCAGTTCCTCGACCCGGCCACGGCGCTGCGGTCCCTCCCTGACGAGCAGGGCCGGATCCGGCTGGTCGACTGGGTGCTGGTGCCGTACTCGTCGGACGCTGACGGGCTCTGGTTCACCACGAAGGGGTTGCGCCGCTTCGGGCTGCTGGAGCTGCAGGCGCAGGGCGTGCCGGACCACCTCACCCGGGCCTGGGGCGCGGTGATGACCGGGGCCGCCCGCCGCCTGCTGCGGGACTGGACCGACGGGCTGTCCGGCGAGGAGGTGCCGGCGTTCGTGCAGCTTCCGGTGCTGGCCACGGTGACCGGGCACGACATCGCGGTGGCGTACGGCAATCCGGAGCAGCACGGCGCGACGGCACCGGTGCTGCTGCGGCTGGAGCTGGACCCGGCGACCGACCCGGACGCCGACTCGTTCCTCAGCCTCAACCCGCCGCCCGGGCATCCGGGCCCGCCCGGCCGCTACTTCGCCGCCGCCTGCGCGACCCTGTTCAACGGCATCCAGCCCGACGTCCGGTACGCCCGCTCCGGCGACGCGATGAGCCGGGCCGTGGCCACGGCCCGGGCCGCGCTGGACGACATCCGGGCCCGCTTCCTGGCCGGCCGGCTCCCCGCCGAGAGCCAGCTCGTGGTCAAGTACGGGCTGCCCGGCGACGACGGCCCCGAGTACGTCTGGGCCGGGGTGACCTCGTGGGAAACCCCGGAGCGGATCGTCGGCGCGAGCGCCAGCGACGCCGCCGGCGACCCCACGGTCCGGATCGGCGCCCCGGTCGTGGTGGAGGCCGCCGACGTCGTCGACTGGGCCGTGCTGGACGGCACCGGCGTCATCGAGGGCGGCTGGACCCAGGCCGTCCTCGACGCCGGCGAACCCCCCACGGACTGAAGCCGGCCTTGTCGATCAAGAGGTTTGCGTCTCCGGTGGGCCGGATCCCGACGCAAACCTCTTGATCGACGGGAACGGCGGGTCAGCGGACGGAGGGCTCCACGAAGGGCGGACGGGTCAGGCGCATCTGGGCGCGGCGGCCGCGGATGTCGACCTCCAGCACCTCGCCGTCGGGGAGCTTCGGGTCGGTGTCGACCAGGGCCAGGGCGATGCCCTGCTTCCTGGTCGGGCTGAAGGTGCCGCTGGTGACCGTGCCGACCTGCTTGTCGCCGGCGTAGACGGCCATGCCGGGGCGCGGGATGGCCCGGTCGACCGCCTCCAGGCCGCGCAGCGTGCGGGCGGGGCCGGCGGCCTTCTCGGCCCGCAGCACGTCGCGGCCCCAGAAGGCCGGCTTGTCCCAGCCGACCGCCCAGCCCGAGCGGGCCTGCACCGGCGTGATGTCCAGGGACAGGTCCTGCCCGTGCAGCGGGTACCCCATCTCGGTGCGCAGCGTGTCCCGCGCGGCCAGGCCGCAGGCGCGCAGCCCCTCCGCCTCGCCCGCGGCGAACAGCGCGTCCCAGACGGCGAGCGCGTCGCCGGCCGGCGCGACCAACTCGTAGCCGAGTTCGCCGGTGTAGCCGGTGCGGCAGACGGTCAGCTCGACGCCGTTCAGCGAGGCGGCCGAGAAGCTCATGTAGTCGTGCCCGGTGGGCAGGCCGAGCCTGCCCAGCACCTCCGCCGAGCGCGGGCCCTGGACCGCGAGCACCGCGTACGCCTCGTGCTCGTCGGTGACGATCACGCCCTCCGGCGCGGCGGCGCGCAACCGGCCGACCACCTCGGCGGTGTTCGCCGCGTTCGGCACCAGGAAGACGTGGTCCTCGGCGTACAGGTACGCGATGATGTCGTCCACCACGCCGCCGGTGGTGTCGTCGCAGCAGAGCGTGTACTGGGCCTTGCCGGGGGCGATCCGGCCGAGGTCGTTGGACAGGCAGGAGTTGACGAAGTCCGCGGCGCCCGGCCCGGTGACGCGGGCCTTGCCGAGGTGCGAGACGTCGAAGACGCCCACCCCGGTGCGCACTGCGGTGTGCTCCTTGAGCACGCCGCCCCCGGCGTACTCGAGCGGCATCTCCCATCCCCCGAAGGGGGCGAACTTGGCGCCGAGCGCGGTGTGCCGCTCGTGCAACGGGGAACGGCGCAGCCGGGTCGCGGCGGCGTCGGAGGTCACCTCGGTCATGGGTGCGAACTTACCGGCCCGTGACCGGCTGGTTAGCATCGGCGGGACCCCGCCTCTGACCCATCGGCGGGACAGCCACGCGTCCGGCGGGTAGGTTCGCCGCCGGAGACCTTCATCGCCGGTACGCGACGCAGCGGCCGGCCCGGCCCGCCCGGAGTAGCTTTCGTGACATCGCCCCGCACCACCCTCAGCCTGGTCGACACCGACCCCGCCGAACTCGCCGTCGACGCGATCGTGATCGGCGTGCACAGCCAGACCACCGAGCAGGAGGCCGGCTCACCCGCCGGCGCCCTGCTGCTGGCCAGCGGTGCGGAGAGCATCGCCGCCGCGTTCGACGGCAAGCTGACCGAGACGCTGGCCCTGCTCGGCGCGACCGGCGGCCCCGGCGAGGTGATCAAGCTGGCCACGCTGGGCACGGTCACCGCCCCGGTGGTCACCGCCGTCGGCCTCGGTCCCGAGCCGTCCGGCGCCGCCCCCGCCCCGGAGACCCTGCGCCGGGCCGCCGGCGCGGCCGTCCGGGCCCTGGCCGGCGCGTCCCGCGTCGCGCTCGCCCTGCCGCTGCCCGACGACGCCGACGCCCCGGCCGCGCTGCGCGCGGTCACCGAGGGCGCGCTGCTCGGCGGCTACCGGTTCGCCGGTTACAAGACCAAGCCGCAGCCGGCCCGGCGGGAGCCGGTGGCCGAGGTGCTGGTCGCCGTGCCGGACGCCGCCGACGCGACCGCCCAGGCCGAGGTCACCCGCGCCCAGGCGGTGGCCGGCGCGGTGCGGACCAGCCGGGACTGGGTCAACACCGCACCGAACGAGCTGCGTCCGCCGTCGTTCGCCGAGGCCGTGTCCGCCGCCGCCCGCGAGGCCGGGCTCGGCGTCGAGGTGCTCGACGAGGCGGCGCTGGCCGCCGGTGGCTACGGCGGCATCCTCGCCGTCGGCCAGGGCTCGGAGGCCCCGCCGCGGCTGGTCAAGCTGACCTACACCCCGGAGGGCGGCGGCAACGGCAAGCGGGTCGCGCTGGTCGGCAAGGGCATCACCTTCGACACCGGCGGCATCTCGATCAAGCCGGCCCAGGGTATGTGGGAGATGAAGTCCGACATGGCGGGCGCGGCGGCGGTCGGCGCGGCCATGCTGGCCGTCGCGGCGCTCAAGCCGTCGGTCGCGGTCACCGGCTACCTGCCGATGGCGGAGAACATGCCGTCGGGCACCAGCTACCGGCCGGGCGACGTGATCACCATGTACAGCGGCGAGCGGGTCGAGGTGCTCAACACCGACGCCGAGGGCCGGATGATCCTGGCCGACGCCATCGCCCGGGCCTGCGAGGACGGGGCCGACTACCTGTTCGAGACCTCGACGCTGACCGGGGGCCAGGTGATCGCGCTGGGCAAGCGGATCGCCGGCGTGATGGGCACCCCGGAGCTGTGCGAGCGGGTCCGGGCCGCGGGTGACGCGACCGGCGAGCCGGCCTGGCCGATGCCGCTGCCGGACGACGTGCGCAAGGGCATGGAATCCGAGGTCGCCGACATCTCGCAGGTCAACGCCGGCATGGACCGGGCGGGCCACATGCTCCAGGGTGGCGTCTTCCTGCGCGAGTTCGTCACCGACGACGTGGCCTGGGCGCACATCGACATCGCCGGCCCGGGCTACCACTCGGGCGAGGCCACCGGCTACTGGACCAAGGGCGGCACCGGCGTCCCGGTGCGGACCCTGCTGCACCTGGTCGACGACGTCGCCGCCAACGGCTGACGCGCCGCACCGCCACAACGGGGCGCTCCCCTCGCCGGGGGGCGCCCCGTTCGGGTGTCCGGGTCAGAACAGCTCGGGGCGGCGCTTGCGGCGCTCGTTGTAGTCGCGCATCCGCTGCGGGTAGCCCATGAGCCGGACGTCGTAGATCGGGATGGCCAGCCGGTGGGCGAACCGGCGGGCCTCCTCGGGCCCGCCGACCCGCCTCCGCGTCCACTCTCCGTCGCCGGCGATCAGCATGATCGTGGTCTCGGTGACCGTGGTCCGGGGTTCCAGGAACGCCTCGACGCCCCGCCGGGTGCGGACGAAACTCTCAAGATGGTCCAGATCGGCGCGGTCGGCGGCCCGGTCGCGACTCACCGCGCCCGCCTGCTTTCGTCGTCGGAACAGCCCCACCGAACCCACTCCTCCCCCGTCCGTCATCGAAGACGGTGCCAAGCGTACGTGTCACCGACGTGTCGTTGGGCACCTCACTACGCGCCCTGTGCCCGGTGGTGACAAGATGACCGAGGTGGGGTGTGCCTGTTACTCCCCCGTAACCCCCGAATGCAGCGACGCGACCTGGGAGTTGGACGTGAGCGAGCCGAACGACGCAACCTTCGACATCGTCATCCTCGGAGGTGGTAGCGGCGGCTACGCGGCGGCGCTGCGTGCCGCCCAACTGGACCTCTCCGTCGCCCTGATCGAGAAGGGCAAGCTCGGGGGCACCTGCCTGCACAACGGCTGCATCCCCACCAAGGCGCTGCTGCACGCCGCCGAGATCGCCGACCAGACCCGCGAGTCGGAGCAGTTCGGCGTCAAGGCCGAGCTGGTCGGCATCGACATGGCGGCGGTCAACTCGTACAAGGACGGCGTGATCTCCCGCCTCTACAAGGGCCTCCAGGGCCTGGTGGGCAGCTCCAAGAAGATCACCTTCGTGGCGGGCGCCGGCAAGCTGGTCGGGAAGAACGTCGTCGAGGTCGACGGCAAGCGCTACACCGGCCGCAACCTGATCCTGGCCTCCGGCTCGTACGCGAAGAGCCTGCCCGGCCTGGAGGTCGACGGCGAGCGGATCATCACGAGCGACCACGCGCTGACCCTGGACCGCGTCCCCTCCTCGGCGATCGTGCTGGGTGGCGGCGTGATCGGCGTCGAGTTCGCCAGCGTCTGGAAGTCCTTCGGCGTGGACGTGACCATCGTCGAGGCGCTGCCCCGGCTGGTCGCGGCCGAGGACGAGGAGTCCTCGAAGGCGCTGGAGCGGGCGTTCCGCAAGCGGAAGATCAACTTCAAGGTCGGCAAGCCGTTCGAGAAGGTCGAGAAGACCGAGAACGGCGTCAAGCTGACCATCCAGGGCGGCGACACCGTCGAGGCGGAGCTGCTGCTGGTCGCCGTCGGCCGCGGCCCGAACACCGCCAACCTCGGCTACGAGGAGCAGGGCGTCAAGATGGACCGCGGCTACGTGCTGACCGACGAGCGGCTGCGCACCAGCGTGCCGAACGTCTACGCGGTCGGCGACATCGTGCCCGGCCTCCAGCTCGCCCACCGTGGCTTCCAGCAGGGCATCTTCGTCGCCGAGGAGATCGCCGGCAAGAACCCGGCGGTCATCGACGAGGCCGGCATCCCGCGGGTCACCTACTGCGACCCGGAGCTGGCGTCGGTCGGCCTGACCGAGGCGAAGGCCAAGGAGCAGTACGGCGCCGACAAGATCAAGACCTATACCTACCCGCTGGGTGGCAACGGCAAGAGCCAGATCCTCAAGACCACCGGCCACGTGAAGCTGGTCCGGGTGGACGACGGCCCGGTGGTCGGCGTGCACATGGTCGGCGCGCGGGTCGGCGAGCTGATCGGCGAGGCGCAGCTCATCTACAACTGGGAGGCCTACCCGGCCGAGGTGGCGCAGCTCGTGCACGCCCACCCGACGCAGAACGAGGCCCTGGGCGAGGCGCACCTGGCCCTGGCCGGCAAGCCGCTGCACGCGCACAACTGACACGACAACCGCGGCGTCCGGCGACGGGCGATGATCCCACCAGGGAACGAAGGAGTCTGGAGAACATGCCGGTATCGGTCACCATGCCCCGGCTCGGTGAGAGCGTCACCGAGGGCACCGTCACGCGCTGGCTCAAGCAGGAGGGCGACACCGTCGAGGCCGACGAGCCGCTGCTCGAGGTGTCCACGGACAAGGTGGACACCGAGATCCCGTCGCCCGCGGCGGGCGTGCTGAGCCGGATCGTGGTCGGCGAGGACGAGACCGCCGAGGTCGGCAGCGAGCTGGCGGTCATCGCCGGTCCGGGCGAGGAGGCCGGCGCGGCCGCCCCGCAGCAGCAGGAGGCCCCGGCGGAGCAGGCCGAGCAGGCCGCCGCCCAGCCGCAGGCCGAGGCGGAGCAGCCGGCCGTCGAGGAGCCCGCCCCGGCCGCCGCGCCGTCGGGCGAGGGCACCCCGGTGAAGATGCCGGCCCTGGGCGAGAGCGTCACCGAGGGCACCGTCACGCGCTGGCTCAAGCAGGTCGGCGAGACCGTCGAGGTGGACGAGCCGCTGCTGGAGGTCTCCACCGACAAGGTCGACACCGAGATCCCGTCGCCGGTCGCCGGCACGCTGCTGGAGATCAAGGTTCCCGAGGACGAGACCGCCGAGGTCGGCGGCGTCCTGGCGATCGTGGGCGCGGCCGGCGCCGCGCCGGCCGCCCCGAAGGCGGAGCCGAAGCCCGAGCCCAAGGCCGAGGCGAAGCCCGAGCCCAAGCCGGAGCCGAAGCCCGAGCCGAAGGTCGAGGAGCCGACCCCGGGCATGTCGTACAACGAGCCGGCCCCGGAGACGGAGCAGGCCGCGCAGCCGGCCAAGGTCGAGCAGGCCGCCCAGCCGGCCGCGCCGACCCCCACGCCGCAGCGGCCGACCGTCCCGGCCCAGGCCGGTGGCGAGGAGGGCGCCGGCTACGTGACCCCGCTGGTGCGCAAGCTGGCCGCCGAGCACGGAGTGAACCTCTCCTCGGTCAACGGCACCGGCGTCGGCGGGCGGATCCGCAAGCAGGACGTGCTGGAGGCGGCCGAGAAGGCGAAGGCCGCCCAGGCCGCGCCGGCCGCGCAGCCGGCTCCGGCCGCCGCGGCTCCGGCCCCGGCCAAGCCGGCCGCAAAGCCGCAGCCGAGCGGCAAGCGCGGCACCACCGAGAAGCTGCCCCGGATCCGGGCGACCATCGCCAAGCGGATGCAGCAGTCGCTGCACGAGACGGCCCAGCTGACCACGGTGATCGAGGTGGACGTCACCCGGGTCGCCAAGCTGCGGGCGCGGGCGAAGGACTCGTTCCAGGCCAAGCACGGCGTGAAGCTGTCCTTCCTGCCGTTCTTCGCTCTCGCCGCCATCGAGGCGCTGCAGACCTACCCGATCATCCAGGCCAGCATGGACCTGGACGGCGGCACGATCACCTACCCGGCCGCCGAGCACCTCGGCATCGCCGTGGACACCGAGCGAGGGCTGCTCGTGCCGGTCGTCCACAACGCCGGTGACCTCAACCTGGGCGGCATCGCCAAGCGGGTCGCCGACCTGGCCGAGCGCACCCGGGCCAACAAGATCACCCCGGACGAGATGGCCGGGGCGACCTTCACCCTGACCAACACGGGCAGCCGGGGCGCGCTCTTCGACACCCCGATCGTGCCGTCGCCGCAGTCGGCGATGCTCGGCACGGGCGCCGTGGTGAAGCGGCCGGTCGTGGTCAACGACCCGGAGCTGGGCGAGGTCGTGGCGATCCGGTCGATGGTCTACCTGGCCCTGTCGTACGACCACCGGCTGATCGACGGCGCGGACGCGGCCCGCTTCCTGACCGCGGTCAAGGAGCGGCTGGAGGCCGCCAACTTCGAGGCCGAGCTGGGGCTCTGACCTCCTGACGGAAGAGGGGCGGGGGGGGGGGGGGCCCCCCCCCCCCCCCCGGGGGGGGGGGGGGGGGGCGCGGGGGCGCGAGACGCACAGCACAAAAACCCGGCCGGCGCGCCAGCGACGC
>NZ_JBEXGL010000017.1:0-137639 GCF_040607315.1 Micromonospora sp. NPDC005305
GACGAGGCGACGACACCCGGACACCCTGCCCGCCCCGGCGGCCACCGTCACGCCGCCACACCGTCCACACGCGACCTTCTCAAACACGCACTTAGACCGGAGTCGGTAGACGAAGCATGGGCATGGGCCCTGCGACCCGTACATGGAGCGAGCAGTCTCCTCATTCCCGCGGGCCTCTGCGACGCGGGTTCGACCTACGTTGCGTTCGACTACCTCATAGATCGGCCCGAGCACGAACCGATCCCAACGGAAACGTGGAACATCCTTCTCACGAGGACGAATAGTTCCCAAGCGTGGCAGGTCGCATACGAGGCATATTGGCGGGCGCGAACGGCGTTCTATGCCGCAGTCGAATCCGGCACGGTTGACGACGTGGGCTCACGCGCGACCGCGATGGCTGACCGCGGAGATTACGCAATGGCGATCCGACTCCTCAAGGACGAATTCGACAAGCCAGCCACTCACAACAGCGCTGCGGACAACCGGTGGCTACAGCATCAACTCGCCGTCAACCTGATGCTTTCCGGACGCGTTGACGAAGCAGAAACAATCTTCGAATCACTGCTCCAAGAAGCGGAACGCACACTGCCCCCCGACGACGAGTACCTGCGAGTCGTTCGGCACAATCTCGCCTCGTGCATGGGGCGCCGGGGCGATCTTCCAGGAGCTCTAGCCTGCTTCCGCCGCATCCTCGCCGACCGGGAGCGATATCTGGGGCCCGAGGCGATGAATACCCTGGCCACTCGAGGCGCGATCGCAGGCATCATCGCCAAAATGGGTGAGCCATCTGAAGCCCTACGCCAGACGCAGAGTATCTTGGCGGACGAAGTACGGGCCCTTGGCAAGGACCACACGAACACCTTCGAGACCCGCCGCAGCCTGGCCAGGTACTTCGCCCTAACCGGCGACTTCAACAGTGCCATCGATGCACTCCAGGCCTTGCTGCCAGACCTCGAACGTGCACTGGGCGCCGACCACCTGGAGGTCTTGGACACACGCTGGGACCTCGCGCGGTACCACCGCCAGAATGGCAATCGACCTCAAGCGAAGCGACTCTTCGAGGAGGTCCTTGCCCACCGAGAGCGGCTGCACGGCACAGACAACGAAGGCATACGGCAGGCGCGGCATGAGTACGCGAAGTTCCTCGCCCAGCCTGACTAGCTAACCTTCTCTAGAGGGGGTGGTGCAGCCGTCGAGAAGCGACACCGGCAGGCTGTGGTCGACAACCGACCAGGGGTGTACGTGGCCGGACCCAGGTTGTACCCGTGCAGAACCTTGGTGTCCCTGCCGCTGAGGTAGGGCGGCCGGGCTTCACCGGAGGAACGTTCAGCTGGAGCTGTTGCTCTGGAGCGGGCGGCCAGCGCGGGTCAGCGGCCAGAGCCTGGGCCCATTGGGCAGGTGCAGCGGAAGGTCCGCGCGGTAGCCGTGTTGGCAGAGCAGGTCTCGAGCGCCCTCGGTGGTGACGACGGCGTAGACCGAGTGGCCGGTCCGGTCGACCATTTGGTGGTGGTGGCGCAGCAGTTGGTCGGCGACTGGCCAGGCGTAGCCGGGTTGCACGGCGAGCCAGGACACCCAGTGGTGCGGCGCGTCGGACCGAGAGCTGCGTATGGCGGCGTTCAGCTCGCCGAAGCGGGGAGCCGCCCGGCCGGCGAACGTGGTCAGGTGGTAGTCGCCGAGCGCCCATTGTTGGGCGTCGAGGTCGTGGCGGCGCCACACCACGATGGCTGACCAGTCCCCCGCCACGTCGACGTGGCCGGTCTCGATGGCGCGGTCGATGTCGACGGCGAGGAGCCGGTGCAGGACGTCCGCCCGGTTGTCGGCGTCCGGCACCAGCCACTCGGCGACCGGGTCCCGGGCCAGGGCGTCGACCAGCAGTGCGGTGACGGCGGGAACGTCGGCTGGGCCTGCCCGGCGTACGGAGGTGGTCATGGCGGTGTTCACCGCGGCCGCCGGTAGTAGGGATCAGGCGGCGGGAATGACGAGCGGACACCGCCGTTGAGCTGGCCGCGCCACATCGGCCAGAAGGGTGGCCCGGCCGATGTGGGCTGCATCGGCGGCCCGGCCTCGTAGCCGTGTTGGGCGTACAGGTCGCGGTTGCGGGGGTTGCTGGCCTCCAGATAGGCCGGCAGGTTCTCAGCGTCCAGCGCCTCGTGCGCGTGGGCGAGCAGCGTCGACCCGACGCCCCGGCTCTGCAGGGCCGGGTCGACGCCGATGTAGGCGAGGTAGGCGTGCGGCAGGCGGGGGTGGCGGGCTTCGAACATCGCGTCGAGGAGCAGGAACTTCGGCGCGTACCGGCCGGTGGCTTCCTCCAGCCCGTATAGGTGGTCGGGGTGCGGTGGGGGTGTCTCGTCGCGGCGGTACCAGATCGCTACCCCGGTCGGATCGTGGGTGGTGTCGACTCTGCCGTGGCGCAGGCCGAGGGTGAGCATGTACCGGAAGTAGCCGGTGAAGACTTCCAGCCGGTGGGCGGGTTCCGGGACCGCCCACTCGGCGACCGTGCCGGCAGAGAACGCCTGCGCCAGGACGGGCAGCAGCGCCGGTACGTCGTCGGCGGTGGCCTGCCGGACGGTGAGATCTGTGCGGGTCGTGACCATGGTGGGGCTCCTCAGGCGGGCTGGCGGACGGGATCGGGGGCGCGCAGGGGCGCTGTCGCGCTGTCGGCGCCGAGGCCGATCGTCTGGTAGACGTCGGGCCGTGCGGCGCGCAGCGTGAACGCCCACGCCAGCCCGGTCGCTGCGGCGGCCGCGTAGCTGGCGGGGAGCATCCACCGCAGCGGGGAGGTCGGCTCGACCCCGAGCAGGGCGTCGAATTGCTCGACGGTGACGACGAGGATCGCGCCGAGGGCTAGGGCGGACAGGAACGGCGCGACGGCGGTGCGCCACATGCCGTCGCGGTGGGCGATGCGGGTGAAGTAGCAGAGCACGGCGACCGAGGTGGCCGTCATCAGAATCAGCACGCCGAGCGCGCCGAGGGAGGTGAGCCAGAAGAACAGGTGCACGACCGGGTCGGCGTCGGCCAGCACGTACCCGGTGAGCACGGCCACGGCGAGGGCGGTCTGGAGGATGGAGCCGGCTTTCGGCGCGCCCGTGCGCCGGCTGGTCCGGCCGAGCACGCTGGGGAGGACCCGTTCGCGGCCGAGCGCGAACGCGTACCGGGCCACCGTGTGGTGGAAGGACAGCAGGGCGGCGAACAGGGAGGTGATGAACAGCCACCGGCCGAGGGTCACCAGTGACGAGGTGAGGTGCGGGGACACGAGGTTGAAGATGAGGTCGGTGCCCTCGGTTTGGGCGGCTGCGACGATCTGGTCGGGTCCGGTGGCCACCGACATCGCCCACGCCGACACCCCGTACAGGAGGCCGGTGACCGCGACGGCGATGTACGTGGCGCGGGGCACCGTCCGTCTGGGGTCCTTGGTCTCCTCGGCGAATACCGTAGTTCCTTCGAAGCCGACGAACCCGGCGATGCCCGTGACGAGGGCGGCGCCGATGCCCGGCCCGATCAGGTTGCCCGGGGCGAGGGTGTCGAAGCTGACGCCGGCACCGTTGACGGGTCGGGCGACCATCACCGCGTCATAGACCAGCGCGATGACGCACTCGGCGACCAGTAGGACGGCGAGGACCTTGCCGTTGAGGTCGATGCGCAGCAGGCCGAGCACGGCGATCACCGCACAGGCGATGACAGCGCACAGCCACCAGGTGGTGTCCATGCCGAACCGGTCGTTGAGGAACCCGGACATGACCGCGCCGAAGACGCCGTACAGGCCGATCTGCATGGTGTTGTAGGCGAGCAGGGCGACGAGTGCGGCGGCGACGCCGGCCGGCCTGCCGAGGCCTCGGGTGACGTAGGTGTAGAAGGCTCCGGCGTTGACGATCCGGCGGGACATGGCCACGTAGCCGACGGCGAACAGGGCGAGCACCGCGGCGACCACCAGGTAGGCCAGGGGGATGCCGAGCACGCCGGTGACGGCGTACCCGGTGGTCGCGCCGCCGGCGACGGCTGTCAGCGGCGCGGCGGCTGCCACGACGAAGAACACCACGGCGGGGATGCCGAGCCGGCCGCGTGCCAGCACCGCGGACACGGTGTCAGGGTGATGTCTGGGCATGGGGAACCTGCCCCTCTCACGGGGTTGAAGGGTGAACGGTGGGGTGGTGCGCCGCAGCTGCGCTCAGGTGCGGTGGCTCAGAACGGTGTGACCGATCGCCGTGTCCAGGTCGGCGAGGAGTTCACGCATCGGCTGCGGGGCGGCTGCCAGCAGGCGCCGCAGGTGCGCGCCGACCGCGTAGGGCGCGCCGTCGAGGATGAACTGGTCCAGGCGGCAGGACACGCAGATGCCGGCCAAGGCGAGGTCGAACGCATCCAGTTCCTCGTACTGGCGCAGCTTCGTTGACAGGCGGGCCCACGACCAGGCGGCGACGTTCATGTCCGTCGGCACGTGCACTGTGACCGTGCGGAGGAACTTGCGCTGCTGCTGCGGTTCGACCTTGCCGCCCTGCCACAACCGCCTTGCGACCTCATCGTGGGCAGTCGCGGCGAGGTACGACAGCCACGTGCGGCTGGCGGCGTGCTGAGGTTCGCCGACGAGCCGGTCCAGGATGAGGTGTTGCAGCGCATCGGCCGGCGGCCGGTGGTCCAGCACGTAAATGTTCCCCCGGTCGAACGAGATCCGACCGGCGGCAGCCAACTCGCCGAGCAGCGCAGCGGCCAACCCGTGAGTGATCGCGCTCTGGTGCAGGCGGGGCCGGCCGGTCTGGTCGTCGTGGGCGATCAGAAAAAACTCGTCAGCAAGCAGCGCCGGCTGGTCCCGGCCAGCTTCCCGCGCCTGCCGGTGTCTCGCGGGTGTGGGCTCGAGGTGCATGTGCACAGTCGGGCGGTCGTCGTTTACGCCACGGGGGGTCGTGGTCACCGCTACTGGCCCTCCTCGGTCATGGCGTTAACGGACGTGGCTATGTCGAGCTGGGCAAGAACGAGCAATCCGGCAGGCTCCGGCGAAGCTGGTCCAACGTCTACGCGTATTGCTTGCGATGCTGGGGTGCAGTTGAAGCAACTGCCAACGTCGGCAGTTTCCTAGGTGGCGATGCGTTAACCGCGCAGGAGGGCAATGCAGTGATTCATGCCAATCAGCATCCCTACGGTCGAGCCGGGTGGGAATTCCGACCTACGGTCCGACCTCGTGTCTGACCTGTGGTCCGAATATCGCCTAGCCCGCGACGATGACAGCTGAACCGACGGAACGGTGATTCTCCGCGCGGAGAGCAGGACCGTCGCATCTAGTCGGCCCGATGCCTCGCCCATGGGCTCATGACAGTGCGCGAGGTTGCTAGACCGGCTCGAGTTGTGCGATCGGCCCTGACAGGTCGAACAGCAGGTCCGCGGGTTGCGTACGGGGCGCAACTCGCGACTACGCCCGAGTAGGAGCTGACGGGGTGAGCCAATCATCACCGCCGCCGACGGCTGGGCAACCTACTGGTGGGACCAGAATCTGCGAGGATAGGCCACCGACAAGCCCGCAACCCCGACCTTGAAGCTGAACATCTAGCCACCTCGCCGGGTGAGCGCCAAACCGTCGCGGGTAACGCTTGACCGGGTACAAGACGTATTGGGTGGTGCGTGGTGCAGGGGTCTAAGTGAGGCGGCGAAGGCGGACACGGGCGCCGGCCATATCGGGGGAAACATCGGCCACCTCGAAGCCTGCGGGCGTGACGTCCGCAGTGATGGCGGCAAGTCCGCCTGATGCTGGGGTTCTCTCCACCGCGACCACGATCTCGTCGACGCAGTCGAGGTTGTCGCGGAATGCGCCTGAATGGTGAGCTCCTACGACCAGGATCGTCCGCGAGCCTGCCGCATAGCAGGCTGAGAGCCACTGTCGGATGCCGCCGGTCGAGTCGCCGGGCAGTGTGAAGTGTTCAGGGGCATGGCCGCCCGGAACACCCTCCTCGATTGCCTTGCCGTCGAGCACGAGGTCTGCACTGGTGCGCAGGTCAGCAGTCAGCCGCTCGTCGACGTCATGGTTGTCCTTGTCGCCGAGGGCATAGGCCCAAGTCAGGTGGGGACGACGGCGACGGGTGGCTGCGAGCCAGGGGCCGAGAACGGTGAGTGTCTCGTCGGGAATCACGTTGGTTTCGACATCAATGCCGTGGGCCGTGAGCACCGCAGCACCTCCGTCGCCTCGGGATGTGGGGTCAATGATGCTGATGACCACGCGGACGATGCCGGCGTTGATGAGTTCTTGGCGGCAGGCCGGGGTGACGCCGATGTGATTGCAGGGTTCGAGTGTGACGACGGCGGTGCCGCCTCGGGCTGCGGCGCCAGCTGCGTTCAAAGCGTTCACCTCGGCGTGTGGTTCTCCCTTTCGTCGGTGGTAACCGGCGCCGACAGGTACACCGTGGCGATTGAGGATGACGCAGCCCACGGGCGGGTTCGGGCTCGCAGTGCCCAGTCCGAACGATGACAGCGTGATTGCCTGTCGCATCGCGGTCAATTCGGTGTCGGATGCCATCAGGAGGCCTCCTTGAGATCGTCGAGGAAGGCGCGAACGTCCGACAATTGCTGGTGTCCGCTTACCACAGCGCCCAGCTGCGTGAGTTGGTGCAGGATACGTCGTGACCCTGACCGGCGCGCGATCGGCAGTGCTTGGTGTGCTGTCGCCGCGGCCAGGTCGGGTTGGCTCGCCGCCGCGTGGGCGGCGGCTTTGTTCAGCAGGGCGGAAGCGAAGTCCTGGCGATGCCTCGGTGGGATCTTGGGCAGGGCGTCGTCCAGGACGGTGATCGCCTCTTGGGGTCGCTGCGCCAGCCGGAGGCACGTTCCGCGGTGTACCTCGATGTAGCCGCTGGTGCAGTAGGTGCCGTGCTCGCCCTCTGGCTTTCCTGGGTGGCGGTCCGCTGCCCAGCGGTGCGCGTCATCTAGCAGGCGCATCGCCGCGTGGTGCTTGCCCATTGCGGCGAGAGCGTGTGCGTGCTGGACACGCAGCGCCGCCCGCATCGGCCCGGGGAGCTTTCGGTCGTAGAGCAACGCCGCTTCGGCCTGCTCGACGGCCTGGGCGGAGTGTCCCCTCGTCAAACACTGCTGACTGCTGCGGTAGGTGGCCCAGGCGGTCATGGTCGGGTCACCAATCTGTGCTGCCCACGTGAGTGCTTGTTGTGTCCAGTGGTGGCCGGCGGAGTGGTCGTTGAGGGACTGGTTTATCCAGGCTGCGGATTCGGCGTACTGGGCGGCGAGGCGGACGAGTGAGGGTCTCAGCTCTTGGGGTGCCTCGCGGAGGAGGCCACGAATCGCCGTTAGTTGCCTGGCGACACCCGTCAGGGCGTACTCGGGGCCGAACATCTTGTCGTTCTGGACCAGGAGATGCCACTGTTCGCGCAGCAAGTGAACGGTCTCGTCCCAGCTGCCTGGTTGGGGCTCGGCCGCCTCATCGGCGACGTACTTTCCATCCGTACGCCGAGGGCTGTAGAGGTCGAGATCCGCATCGATGTCGGCACCCAGTACGTAGCGCAATGCCGCCCGGCGCGGCTCGCTCGGCCACCGATGCTCGCCGCGCTCCAGCTTGCCAACCCACCGAAAGTCCACGTAGTGGGCAGTGACGTCACGGCCTGCGTAGATTCCATCGAGCGCCGCGTTGACCGCATCGGCTAGCTCGCTGCGGGACATTCGCTGACCGGGGCGCACGGGCGAGGGCAAGCGTCGCCGCGCCTCGTTGAGCACAGTGTTCGGCCTGATCATCGCGTCCGGATGGCGAGGCACCGTCTCTCCCCTCAGCCCACATGCCGTCCCTGCCGACTATGTCACCGGCTGCCTAGATCAGACACCCGTCATGCATTCATGCCGGGGAGTGACACGGCGGTGACGGCAAGGTCGGACCGCAGGTCGGTATTCCTCCCCCCATTCGCCATGAGTGATCGTGTAAAGCGCACCCGGTGAGGCTTCGTACGGCAGCCAGCCGCGCTACAGCCCTTTGGATGAGCTGCGGCAGCACAGGTGCCCGGGCTCCGCCCCAGCCGAAGAGGAACGAATCGTATGGCCACGTCGACTGTCCCTGTCCGCCGCGTGGGTGAGTCTGCTCGGCACGTCCGGCTGCCGGCTGCCGGGCCAGCACGCCGGCCGGACAGACACCCGCCTCCGCCGCATCACCGGCCCTCGCTAGCCGGCCCGCCCCGACACGAACGGCCGCCACCGGCCCAGGCCTCACCCCTGCGCAGGGGCTGATGGCCCACGCCGGCCAAGTCTGATCTCGTACTTGCTCATCCTCGTACACGGCCACACTGCGAGCGCCGGTGGGCGGCTCGGAGTCGGATAGGCCTCCGGCCTTCATGCTCCGCCCACACAGGGCGGTAGGGGTGACGCGCACCAGTAGGCGGCCACCCGGCACCACCTCGGGTCACCGCGGCCCGGGAGATCTCGGATCGGAGGAAGACATGTCCAGTGGCACCGCGGAGCAGAGCACGGCCGTCGACGGCGGGGAGTTCGACCTAGACGTCAGGCTGCTGGAGGTGGCGGACGTGGCCGGCCTGGTCAATCTGACCGACGACGGCTGCGGCAGCACCTGCACCGCCTGCACCACCAACGTCGCCTGACCGAATACCACTCCCCCGGAAACGCCGGCCGGCGCGACGACACGCCCCCCTTTTCGTGCCGGCCGGCATCCCCACCGACATTCACCGAGGTTCAGCGTGCGCTCTTCCACAGGCTCCCCGGCCTATCTGTCGACCGGTGCCGCGCTTGTCCGCGCGGCCGCCCACCCGGATATCGACCTGCCGCCGTGGCCGGACCTGACCGAATCGCGCGATGACCTCGTCCCCGGGTGGGTGGGGTGGCTGCGGCAGGTGTGGACGAACGTGACGATCATGGATGCGGTCAGCCACGCCAGTCCGGTGCTGGCAGCGCAGGTCGCCAGGCTTTGCGCGGGCGACGCTCTCACCGTTCGGGAGACCCGGAGGGTGATCCAGGCCATCGCCCGCTACGCACAGCGTCTGCGCGGCCGGCCGACACCGTTCGGTCTCCTCGCCGGAGTGGCACCCGCCGTGTTCGGGTCAGGCTCGCCGACCCGGTGGGGCGCCGCGCATCAGGCCGTGTCCCGGGCGGGAGCGGCGTGGCTCGCCGATGTAATCGGCCACCTGGAGCGGTGCCCGGAGCTGGTCGCCCGGCTTCCGGTGGTCGCGAACAACACGATGACGGTACGCGATGACCGGCTCGTCCTGCCCTACCAGCCGCACGCCCGGCCGCAGGGCACGACGGCCGTGGAGGTGTCGCTGCGATACACGGCGCCGGTCCGCGCCGCGGTCGCTGCCGCCCGCACCCCGATCCGGGTAGAAGCACTAGCTGCGCAGATCCGTGCCGCGTTTCCGCAGGCGGCAGCGGCGACCGTCACGGCGATGCTCACCGAGCTGGTCACCCGCGGCGCTCTGATCACCAGCCTGCACGCGCCCAGCACGGAACCGGACGCGCTGGCGTACCTGCTGGTCCAGCTCGACGACGTCGGCGCTGACGGCATCGTGCCGGTCGCCGATGTCATCCGAGCCTTGCGCGATATCCACGCTGGGCTGGGACGCCACCGCGCCACCCAGGGTGCCGAGGGCCGCGCGGCCCGCGCCCAGGTGGCCTCCCAGATGCGCAGCCTCGGCGTGTCCGCGCACGAGCCGCTCGCGGTGGATCTCCGGCTGGATGCCTCGGTGACGCTGCCCGATCAGGTGGCGCGGGAGGTGGAACGCGCGGCGCTGGCGCTGACCCGGCTGAGCGTGCATCCCTACGGCACCGCAGCGTGGCGGGCCTACCACCAGCGCTTCTACGAGCGCTACGGGATCGGTTCGCTGGTGCCGCTGCGCGATGTTGTCGACCCGGACAGCGGCATCGGTTTCCCCCACGGCTACCCCGGCGCCCCGGCGGCCGAGCCGCGCTCACCCCTGTCCCGCCGCGACGAGGTGCTCCTCGCCCTCGCCCAGGGCGCGGCGGTGGACGGTGTGGGCGAGGTGCTGCTCGACGAGGCGTTGATCGCGCAACTGGAGCTGGGGCCACAACGGCTCCGGCTGCCTGCGCACCTGGAGGCCAGCGTCCGCGTACATGCCGCTGACGAGACGGCCCTGACGCGCGGCAGGTTCACCGTCGAGATCACCTCCGTGTCCCGGGGCGCCGGCGGACTCACCGGCCGGTTCCTCACCGTGCTGCGGGCGGTCGACGCGGGAAAGCTGGCCGCCGGCCTGACCGACCTGCCCGCCGCAGACGGCGAAACTGTGCCCGTCCAGATGTCGTTCCCGCCGCTGGACCCCGCCACCACCCACGTCGCCCGCACCAAGCAGATCCTGCCGACGGTCATCAGCCTGGCCGAGCACCGGCGTCCGAACCGATCCGTGCTCATGGTCGACGACCTGGCGGTGGGCTGCGACGGCCGGCGCATGTACCTCGCCGTACCCGAACACAGGCACCGCATTGAGGCGGTCGGCATGCACGCGCTCAACCTGCGCACCCACACCCCGCCGCTGGCCCGGTTCCTCATCGAACTGGGACGCGCCCAGTGCGCCCAGGTCACCGCGTTCGACTGGGGCGCCGCCGCCCGGGCGAAGCTGCCGTTCCTGCCCCGGATGCGCTACGGGCGGGCGATCCTCGCCCCCGCAACTTGGCGGCTGGAAGCAACCGAGCTGCCCGACCGGCGGCAGCCCTGGTACGCCTGGGACGACGCCCTCGATCAGTGGCGAGTCCGCCGCCGCTTGCCGCGCCTGGTGCAGCTGGTCGAGGCCGACCGCCGCCTGCCGCTGGACCTTGATGAGTCCGCACACCGCGTCCTGCTGCGCACCCACCTGCTCACCGCACCGCGAGCAGTTCTCGTGGAAGCACCCACCCCGCAGGACCTCGGCTGGTGCCGCGGCCGCCCACACGAGGTCATCGTCACCCTGCACGCCACCGAACCACCGCCCTGGCCGCCCCTACCCACACCGACCCCGGCCCGCGTCATCGGACGCGACCATGGGCTGAGCCCGGGCGCCTCGCGGATCATGCTCGCCAAGCTGTACGGAGACATCCGCCGACAAGACCTGCTCCTCGCCGAGCACCTGCCTCGCCTGCTCGCCGCCTGGGACTCCCCGCCCGACTGGTGGTTCCTCCGGTTCCGCGACCCCGACCAGCACCTCCGGCTACGCATCGCCCTACCCGACGCGTCGGCGTTCGGGCCGGCCGCCGAGCGCGTCAGCGCGTGGGTTGACGACCTGCGGCGCCGCGGGCTGCTGCGGGAGATCGGGTACGCCACCTCCTACCCGGAGACCGGCCGGTGGGGAGCCGGGCCCGCCATGCAGGCCGCCGAGGCGGTCTTCATCGCCGACTCGCACGCCGTCCTCACGCAGCTGCGTCAACCCGTCCGCCCGAGCCGGCAGGCGCTCGTCGCCGCGCAGATCGCCGCCATCGCCGTCGCGTATACCGGCAGCGTCGAGGCCGGCATGCGCTGGCTGGTCGACCACGTACCCGCGGCGGCGCCGCAACCGGTCGAGCGGCCGCTGTTCCGCGAAGCCGTCCGCCTCACTCACCCCGGCGACGACTGGGCCGCGCTGCGCGCCGAAGCCGGCGGCGCCGCCATCGCCGACGCCTGGAAGAACCGCGACGTCGCCCTCGCCGTCTACCGGACCCACCTACCGGGACCGCACACCGAGGGCATCAACAGCGAGGAGGTCCTCGGCTCACTCATGCACGCCCACTACATCCGCGCCGTCGGTATCGACTTTGACGACGAGGACCAGTGCCGCTACCTCGCCCGAGCCGCCGCCCTGGCCTACTTCGCCCGGAGCCGGCCATGAGCGCGGCATACGAGAGCCACGAACTCGCCGTCGCGGTCGCCGACCTGCTCACCCACCCCGACCACCCCAGCCTGCCGATCGAGCAGCCCTGGTGGCGGCAATCGCTCGCCCTCGGCGTACCCGGGATCGCCCTGCTGCACGTCGAGCTAGCAGCGGCAGGCCTAAGGCCGTGGCAACGCGCCCATCACTGGCTGACCACCGCAACCAGCGGCCCGATAACGGCGGGCGCCGACAGCCATCCCTTCCACGGCGCACCTGCGCTCGCCCACGTCCTCGCCTGCGCCGCCACCTACCAGCCCGGCGTCTACGCCCGTGCGCTTGACGGCCTCGACAGGGCAATCTCGGCCGACGCCCGGCGCCGCGTGGCCGCCGCGCACGCCCGAATCGACGCCGGCGAGCTACCGGCCCTCGCCGAGTTCGACGTCATCCGAGGCCTCGCCGGGATCGGGGCGTACCTGCTCCGCCGACCATCCGCGGGCGAGGCACTTCACGCCGTACTCGAATATCTGGTCCGCCTGACCGCTCCCCTGCACCGCGACGGCGAGGTGTTACCAGGCTGGTGGACCGGTAGCGGCCCCAACGGACGCGCCGACGCCCGCTTCCCCGGCGGCCACAGCAACAACGGACTGGCACACGGCATCGCCGGACCCCTGGCCATCCTCGCGCTCGCCGCTCTGCGGGGTGTCGTCATACCGGGGCAACTCGCGGCCATCGCAACCGTCTGCTCCTGGCTCGACCGGTGGCGCAGCGATACCGGCACCGGCCCCATCTGGCCGTACTGGATCACCAGAGCGCAGCTGCGCGCGGACCGCCCACCGACGCCAGCCGCGGAACGGCCGTCCTGGTGCTACGGCACCGCGGGCCTGGCGCACGCGCAGCAGCTCGCCGCACTCGCGACCGGTGACCCGGCCCGCCGCAAAGCTGCCGGGGACGCGCTCGCCCGCGCCTTGACCGACCCGGGCCAGTTAGCGGCAACGAGGGATCCGTCACTGTGCCACGGGTATGCAGGCCTCGCCCACATCGCCCACCGCGTCGCCGCCGACGCTCCCCCTGGCATAGCCGCCCGCCTCGACGCCCGAGTTCCCGACATGCTCAGCATGATCGACCCCACAGGTGCCGGCCCTCGACGTACGGCTGTGGCCCTGATCGCCGCCGCGCCCGGCCCCGGGTTGCTCGAAGGCGCCGCCGGAGTGGCCCTGGCCGCCCTTACCTGCAGCACCGCATCGACGCCGGCCAGCTCCTGGGACTCCTGTCTGATCACCGCCCGACCCACCTATCCCCTGACGTGAGTAGGAGTCCGAACTGATGTCGACATTCGACTGGCGGCAGTACACCGTCGAATTCCCCAACCCCACCGCAGCCGAGCACATCGCCACCACGGTGCTCGCCCCAGCACTGGCCGCCGCTCAGGACGACGGCGTCCTGCACGGCTGGTGGTTCGTCCGCAAGTACCCGTCGTGGCGGTGGCGTTACATCGCCGACGACCCCACCTCTCATCTCGTCGAGGACCTGCTGGAGAACCTCGCCGCCCACGACCGAATCGTCAACTGGACCCGAGGCATCTACGAGCCGGAGACGCGGGCCTTTGGCGGCTCGGCCGGCATGCACGTCGCCCACGACCTCTTCCACCAGGACAGCCGACAGCTGCTCCTTGGACCCGGCTTAGCCGAGCCGGCCGCGCTCGGCAGACGCGAACTCGCCGTCCTACTGTGCAGCGCACTGATGCGCAACGCCGGGCTGGACTGGTACGAGCAGGGCGACGTCTGGGCCAAGTTCGCCGACCTACGCCCGGCCCCCACTCTGCCCGCCGACAGCGACGCCACCGCGGCCCTCGGCCGAGCGATGAACAGACTCATGACCGCCGACATTCGGAGCCTGAGCCATCCCGCCTCGGGCAGCACGCTTGGGGGCTACGGCGCATGGCTCGACGCGTTCGAAGCCGCCGGGCAAGCCCTCGCCGACCTGGCACGGCACGGCCGCCTCCGACGCGGCCTCCGGGCGGTCATCGCCCACCACGTCATCTTCCACGCCAACCGTCTGGGCCTGTCCGTACGTGACCAGTCCACCCTCGCCGCGCTGGCGGTGAGAAACGTCTTCGACCCCATCAGGAGGGGCACCGTGTCCACCGCAGAACCCAACCCGCCGGCCGCTAGCGTCGACCAGATGGCCACGCTTCGTGAACCCGCCGACCTGCGCACCGAGCTCACCGACCGGCTACGGGCAGAAGACATCATCCGGACGCCGCGGGTCGAGGCCGCGATGCGGCAGACCTGCCGGCACCTGTTCCTGCCCGGGGTGCCGCTGGAGCAGGCGTACGCCGACAGACCGGTCTACACCAAGACCGACGGCCGCGGCACCTCGATCAGCGCCGCCTCGCAGCCCCAGATCGTGGCCATGATGCTCGAACAGCTCGACGCCCGATCAGGCCACCGCATCATGGAAGCCGGCGCCGGAACCGGCTACAACGCGGCTCTCCTGGCCGCCATCGTCGGCGACACAGGGCGCGTCGTCACCATCGACCTCGACGACGACCTCGTCGACGGGGCTCGCAAACACCTCGCCGCCGCAGGCGTCGCCAACGTCCAGGTGGTTCGCGGCGACGGCGCGCTCGGACACCCCGACGGCGCACCGTACGACCGGATCATCGCCACCGTCGGCGCCTGGGAGACGCCCACCGCGTGGCTTGAGCAACTCGCCCCGGACGGCCGGCTGGTCGTGCCGCTGCGGCTGCGCGGCGCCGCATCCCGCTCGATCATCTTCGAACGGTACGACGGCGGATGGCGCGACGTCGGCAGTGAGTTGGCCGTTTTCATGCCGCTGCGCGGAATCGGCGACGACGGCCGACGCCTCGTCACCCTCACCGACGAGCAGGACGTGACCCTGCAGGTGCACAAGGACCAGAACGTCGACGCGGCCGCACTCGCCGGCGTGCTCGACACCGAGCGGCACGAGATGTGGACCGGCGTGCTCTTCCCACCGATGGTGCCCTACGAGTGGCTGGACCTGTGGCTCGCCTGCCGTCTCGACAACGCCATCATGCGGATGAACGTCAAACCCCAGGCCATCGAGCGCGGCACCGTCTCCCCCATGTTTCCGTGGGGCGCGATGGCGACCACCCGCGGCGCCGACCTCGCATATCTCACCATCCGGCCAGCACCACCCGCCGCCGACGGCGGCAAGCTATACGAGGTGGGCGTCGTCGGCCACGGCCCCTCCGGCAAGGACCTCGCCCAGCACGTCGCAGACGAGGTCTGCGTCTGGGACGCGGACTACCGCGCCCGGGCCGTTCGCTTTGAAATCCCCGACGCGCCCGCCCAGGCGAATCCCTCGGCTGGACACTTCGTCCTCCCCCGGCCGCACCACCCGATCACCGTCACCTGGCAATGACGATGGACCCGACCAGCCAGGCCCTTCGGCGCTTCCCCCTCGTGGCTCGACCGCGGCCCGCCGCCAAGGCGCTCAGCATCCGCGTCGACGACCTCTGCGCCCTCGCCGACCGTGCGGATCGGGAGAGCGATCTGGCCGCGGCGTCTGCCGTCTACAACCAGGCAGCGCTGATCGCCTCGGACTGCGGCCAACCCGAGCTGGCCCGACAGTGGTGCCACCACCATGCCGCCGCGTACCTGCGAACCCTCCCCTTGGACGCGCAGGCGGCACGGCATGCCCTGGAGCCACTGGTCAACCTGGCCCGCCTGCACACCAGAGACGGCAATGCCGACGCCGCACTCGGGCTCCTCACCGATCTCTACCAGACTGTCTCATCCCGCACCGACACCCCGATCGACGGCCAACCCCTGCCGGCGAGCCGACTAACCCGAACGGAGGACGACCATCGCCAAGTGCGGCAATGGCTGTGGGCCGTGCTCCTCGCCGACGGGACCCGAGCACTCACCATCGTCGGCCGGTGGAAAGAAGCCTACGACCACCTCCAGCAGAACAATGGCATCGGGCACCGGATGCTCGACGGACGCCAAGTCGCGGTCATCGCCCACGCCACCACCGGCCAGATCGAACGCGCGCACTCGCTCATCGCCGAAACCGTCGCTGGGGAGCCATGGGAGGAGACGGTCACCGCATGCCTGGCCTACTTATGCAGCAAGGAGGCCGGCGAACCGGAAGGGGCCGAGCTCGGCGCGCTGCTTCGCAGTCACCGGCAGCTAACGTCCACACCCAGCCTTGCGGTCTTTCACAACCGCCTCGGGCTCACCGTCCTTGACGCTGTCGGCGTAGAGCATCCCGACGTACGGTGCCTCGCCGCAGATCTGATCAATCAAGCCCTCACCTCCGATGACGCCTACATTGCCCGTGACCTACTGCAACACCGCGACATCCTCACCGTCGTCGACGCCTCGTCGAGAGCCAAGCTGGCCGAAATCCTGCAGACATCCGGTATGGCACAACGGGGCATGCCAAACGCCGCTCACGAGCGACTGCTGCAGGCCCTGACGGTCAGCAAAGCGGCAATCCAGGACGCGGGAGCCGCCGCAATGGCTCCGACTCAGGCAGATCAGTAAGCCCTACACCGCCGCCTGCAAGCAGATCGCGGGCCACTACCTGCACCACCGGCCGATCCTGACCGAGGCCATGCAGGACGGCACCGCCATCACCTACACACTCGCGGCGCTGCACGACACCGGCTACCGGGTCGACATGGAATTCTGGGTTGGTGAGGCCGAGTCCTGCTGCCCGCCGAACCCGCCTCAGCCCGGCAGATAGCAGAGAAGAGAACCGATGCGTAGTGACTGGACCGCTCTGCCGGACAGTGTCACGACAGGGATCGCCGAACGGATCGGCGGAACCTTCGAGGTAAGCCCGGCTCCCAGTGGCAACCACGCGCAGATCGCGTCGACGGTCAGCGGGCCCGCCGGACCGGTCTTCGTCAAGGCAGCCGTGGGAGAGTTGAACGTTCGGTCACTGCGCTACGAGCTGGCGGCAACCCGGGCCATCGACCGGCACCCACCCGCAGTTCTATGGCACTTCGAGTCCGATGGCTGGCTGGTGGTGGGGACCGAGCATCTTGCCGGTCCCCACCCCGACCTGTCACCCGGCAACGCAGACCTCGATCTGCTCGCAGTCACGCTGAAGGCACTTCAGGAGACTCCCGCGCCGGGCGAGCCATGGTTCACCCCGACAGCCCGGCTCGGGTTCGCGCACCCGGCGATGGACGGCGAGACACTCATCCACTCCGACCTCAACCCGGCCAACCTGATCGTGACCGCACAGGGCCTACGGATCGTCGATTGGGCGTGGGCAACCAAGGCCGCGCCATGGGTCGAACTCGCGTTGCTCGTTCAGTGGCTGATCGGCAGCGGCCACAGCGCCGAACAGGCAGAAGAATGGCTAGCGCAGTTTCCCGCATGGACGGCGACTGACCGCGACGTCCTGGACAACTTCGCGTCAAGGAACGCATCGAAGTGGTCGGCGAAGTCCCGGCAGAGCACCGAGGGCTGGGTAGACGACCTCGCGATGTGGACCGGCGAGTGGGCGGCCCACCGGACCGACGGCCATCAGTCACGCCGGTGAGCCGTAGCGGGCCGTCCTTTCGTCAGGCGGGTGCCGGTACCTGCGGTACCTGCGGCTTCACGATCAGCCGGCGGGCGCGGTCAGGAAGGTAACCAGTACCGCCGCTGGGCGGCCGACGGCGGTGGGACACCTAAGCCGAACCGCCTGCTCCCAATCTGCTCCCAATTTAAGGGGCAACAGCACGGAAGCCCGTCACCGGCCGAACCGGTGACGGGCTTCCTACCTGGTATATCTATGGTGAGCGATACTGGGATCGAACCAGTGACCTCTTCGTGTGAAGCAGGACGTCGCACCGCCGCCGACCTGCGGAAGCGCAGAACTGCAGGTGGGCCCGAGTGCCGTTCACTGCTGTTCGGTGCCGTTGGGTGCAGCTGGCTGTCGTTGCGTGCACCCGTCTGCTCCCATCCCGCTCCCCCCGGGATCCCGGTCTCCATGGGCAGGCGGTCCCTGAGCCGCACCAAAGTTGTTACGGCAGGTGGTGTGGGCCGCTCCCTTCATGGACCGGGCCATAGGTCCGCCTCCCCTGCAGCCGGCTTCTCGCCTGTGCCTGTGCGGCCTAGAGCAGCCGCGGCGTAGCGCGTCACAGCTGTTCGACGACCTGCCGTAGTTCCGGGTTGAGGGTCCAGCCGTGCGTGTCGAGCAGCCCGCGCAGCTCGGCCAGCGCGGCGCGCGCCGGTGTGCCGGTGGTCAAGGTCGTGTAGCGGGCGGCGACCGCCGGCGTGCGGCTCTGACCGGCGGCGCAGTGCAGCAGCACGACATGGCCCTCCTTGCGCAGCTCGAGCAACATGCGGGCGGCCTGATCGACCACGAAGTGCGGGTGTGCATTGGCGCCGGGCTGGTCGACTAGCCACGCCCCGACCCTGTTGGCGACGGGCACGTCGTCGAAATCGTCGCAGCCAACGCGACACAGGGAGATCACCGCGGTGGCGCGCGCTGCGGCTGCGTCGGTGTGGAGGTTGCCGAGGATCACCCCGGGGTCGTGCGGGTGTGCCTGCATCAACGGTGCAACTGCTTGCCGCGGCGCGCGGGCACAGCCCGGCCAACCGCCCTGGCCGGCCTGGCCGCGCTGGGCGGTAAGCACGCTCAGGCGGATCAGGTCCGCCGCGCGCCGCCTCGGCCAGCCGTGAACGACGCGCTGCCAGGCCAGGGGCACCGCGGAGGAGCCCCACCGGGCGCCGAGCAGTGCTCCGGCGATCGCCGCGACGGTGTCGGTGTCGTCGCCGACGCGGACCGCTGCCGTCAGGGCGCGTTCGAGGTGCTGGCAGGGGAAGCTGCCGTGGCCCGGGTTGTGGTCCGGGATATCGGTGTGTGTGATCGCCGACCAGGCGGCCTGCAACGCGGGGACCACAAAGCCGTTGGGCCGGAACTGCTCCGGCGGCTTGGACTCCGCCTCGGCCAACCAGCCCGACCATCGGTCACGGCGTTGCGCGGGCAGCAGGTCCAGACCCTCGCGTACCCCGTCGAAGGTCCCGTCGAGAACCGCCCGGCGGATCCCGGCGCACCACAGCACACACGCGTCCGCGGCCAGGGGGTCGTGATGGGTCAACTCACTGACTGCGCGGGCGGCTTCCGCGAGCGCCTCCGGATCGCCGAGATAGGCCAGCGCAACCGGCGCGGTGCGCATCAGCGACCCGTTACCGGCGCTGCGGCCAGTCCGCCGGTGCAGATCGGCGGCTGCGTCTCGCATCGCTGCGGCAATGCCCGGTCCGCTCACGTGCGAGACCGCGTCCAGGACCTTGCGGGTCTGTGCCCCGATGTCGCTGGCGCCCTCCCGTTTCCACCGGAGAAAGTTGCCGGCGATGCGGTCGAGGGAGTCGCTGCGGCGCAGGTCCGCCCCGGTGGCGGACACCTCCGCGATGCACATCGCCATCTGGGTGTCATCGCTGTACTCACCCGGCGCGTACGGGCCGAGTCCCCCACCGCGCATCTCAGGCTGCTCGTTCGCCGGAAGCGGCGCTCCGAACTCGTACGGCACGCCCAGCGCGTCACCGCACGCCGCAGCGAGGAGAACACCGGCAGCCCGGTCGCTCTGGATCGCATCCAGCGGCACAGTCGCTGTCATCAACTTCCCCACCCTCGCAACTCCCACATCCTCATGGCCGTCGCCGCCGTCACAAGGCCGCTGGTCACTATGTCAGCCGCGTACGACGTCTGTACGCCGCTCGGGCCTCCATCAACGCACTGAACCAGGCGACCTACGGACGCCCGTCCGCCTTCGGGTCGAACAGGAGAAGCGAACCCCTGCGCCTGCGGCAAGGTCAGCGGGAGCAGCAAATGGACGAGCTGTCCCACTAGCCACGAGTGGTGCGCGCCCATGCCGCGCAGCCGGCCCTCCCTTACCGGCGCACAGCTCCGGTGTCCCTCTGCTCTCGGGCAATCGCCAGCTCGGAACATGCTTGGTAGGCGAGAACGCCCGGCCGCGGTTAGGTGGTCAAATCCCGTCGGAGCCCGGGCCTAACATGTACGGCGCAACCCAAAATGTTGTAACGGGTGTTCCCCGGCTGAGCTGGGAGCCGGGCACGCCCCCACCACTCGCATACCAGGCGTCCGACCGACCCCTTGGAGGTGATCGACATGCCACCCAGGCGTTAAGTCCCGCGTACCGTGCGCGGGCGGCCGGAAGGCGGTCGTCCCATGGCCCGTACCGACGTTCACCGACCCGAGCGAGTGCAGCAGCTGGATCCGCAGTTGCGTCGCTGGTTTACCGACATCCACCGACACGGCTCCGGCCCCTGCGACCTTGACGAGTTCCTCGCCTCGCCCGCCTGGAACCGCACTCGCTGCTACCGGCAGCCGTCGGCTCAGGCTCCGAACCTCTGCGGCTGTCAGCTCTGCACCTTCCAGTCGCACCGCAAGCTCGTCCACCGGCAGGAGCGCGTCGCTTTGCGTTCGATCCGTCGGCAGCTCCTCGCCGAGCACCGCGGCGGCGAGCGCGACCTCGACGTGTCCCCGATCCGCGGAAAGGCCTGGTAGCAGTCAGCTGCGGCAAGTACCTGGCCTCCAACAACGACTCGGACCATCTGACCGACATGGTCGACGAGTGGAGCCTCGTCGCCGACTCCGGCCGAGACGGCGCCACGAAGGCGCTAAGTGTTTGAGGTTCCGGTGGTGGAGGTCGAGCTCGGTTTCATCCTCGCCGATGGACCACCACCGGAACCTCGCCAACGATCGCTCAGGCTGGCGCGGCTCGCCGGCACCGGCGAGCCCATCGGATGATCGCCGGTGCCTACAGCACCTCGATCCGTTCCGGCTCTCCACCCAGCTTGACGTGGTCAATCGCCTCCTGCGCCAGCCGGAACCGGTGGCGTCATGACTCACCATGTCGTCTCGGCGGTACGTCACTGGCCCCCTACCCTGGAGTGCCATGGACAGGATCGCCATCATCGGCTGCGGTGGCAGCGGTAAATCCACCATCGCCCGGCAGCTTGCCCAGATCCTCGACGTACCTCTGGCCCACCTCGACGCCGTCTACTACGACGAGCAGTGGCTCCCGTTGCCGCAGGACGAGTTCGCCGCCCAGCAGGAGAAACTCGTCGCCGGGGAACGGTGGATCATCGAGGGCAACTATGCCAGCACCCTGCCCGTCCGGGTGGCCGCCGCGGACACTGTCATCTTCCTCGACCTACCCGCCGCCACCTGCCTGTGGGGCATCACGCAGCGGCGCTGGCGCTACCGAGGCGGGCAGCACCACCAGGATGGCGTCTACGACCGGATCACCTGGGACTTCGTCCGCTACATCCTCAGTTACCGACGCAGAATGCGACCCCGGGTACAGAACCTTGTCCGGGAACACGGACCTCACGTCCGGCTTCTCACCCTCAACAGCCGCCGGCAGGCCAACCAGTTGATCAACCGCGTACGGGACGAACACCAGCCCTTGCCCTAACCGCAACGGGACGGCGCTCAGTATCAGCTGCACGGCGAGTCCGCTCAGCCTCGCACAAGCCTATCGTCGCCTGCCCAGCCGCCTCCACTGCGCGAGCTGAGCGCGTCCTACGGCCCGGAACGTCCGTGGGTAGCCCTTCCCTGCCCGCCGCCTGGCCGATCTCCAACGCTCAGCACGCTCGGGATTCGGGCGTGTTGCTCCTCGCCGAGTTTGATTCCAACGAAGTCGACAGCCGGTTGGGATGCCCACATCTCCTCTGCGACTTGACCTTCGGCGATAGGTGAGCGTGGATCACTAGACCCGCCGCTGGTACGGCGCGGGATGCCAGATGAAGTTCGGCCGCGTCGGTGCAGAACACCTGCCCGTGGCCCCGACGGACGTAGGAGGTCCGAGGCCAATGAGTCTTGCCGTTAAGGACGCTCTTCTCGCGACGAAAGGCCTAGGGAAGAACGAGCGGGCCGTGGCTATCGCCATCGCCGCACACGCCAACCACGAAGGCAAGGCTTGGCCTTCCGTCGCCACCATCGCCAACTACGCCGGCTGCTCCGAGCGGACCGTGCAGCGATGCCTCACCAAGCTGGTGCAACTCGGCCGCCTGGCCATGTCCAAGGCCGCCGGGATCGCCACCCGCGTCTACCGCCTCGTCACCGGAGACGGGCGAACGGGAACCGCCTCTGGGGTGACAAATCAGCAGGGCAGGGCGACAAATTCGACCAGCGGGGGTGACAGCCAGGGTGTCACCCGAAGTCTTGAAGACCAATCAATGAAAGACAGGCGGGCACCGAATCGCGACCGGTTCACTCCGCAGCGAAAGCAGACCCGCGCTCCGGGTTGCGCCGAGCCTGGCGGCGCGGCGCCGCCGATGACCGGCGATGGCCGCCGCTGCTCCCGTCCGGGGCACATCGGCCAACCTGCTGGCAGGTGCATTCCCTGCCGCTCAGAGGCGATCGAGCGCCGGGCATGATCGCGACCATCACTCATGTGCGGGCATGCTGATCGGTCTTCGGCTGGACGAGGGCGATGCACCATGGACAAGCGAGAGTCGGCCGGCGTAGCCGGCTAGGGCTTCGCCCAGGCACGGTCACGTCGGTGACTCATGTCGACCCAGGGTCAGACGTCCCTCTTGGTCGAACCGGATTCGGCCGCTGGTCACCGCGACGTGTAAGCCGTACCGGAGCAGCTTGTCGATCTTGTCGGTGCGCCGTCGGTAGCCGAGGCGCTCCAGCCCCGCGCGTAGCAGGCGCTCCTCGTCCATGCTCGGCACGCTCTGCAGAGCGTGCACGAACGCGTTAGCGACCTCCTCGGGCGGCACCTCCTCAAACGCCCGGTCGTTGCTCGCCTGGGTGACCCGGTACGCGCGGTACGTCCGCGGGTCCATCCCCTCGGGCCAGGCGTACCGCCCCACCGTGGGGTGGTCGTACAGCCTGCGGCTGTCAACGAGTGCGAGCACAGCGAGGCGCCGGTCCTCCCGGGCCCGCAGGAAGCCGAACCGGGCCAGGGCCAGGCGGGCGAGCCGGTGCTGTTCCACAGGTCCCTCGGCCGCGACAATCTCCCGCAGCGCCTCCCGGACGAGCCCGCGCACCCGCCGGTCGGTGGCGAGCAGGTCGAGGTCGCTCTGGTCGCCGAGCGGCGTCGGAACGTACGGGACGAAGGGGCTGACCTCGATGGCGCCGGTCGTCGCCGGCGGCGCGCTCCCGGCGGGGACCGGCGCGGAGGCGGTGCCGAGGTCCGTCACGGAGGCCGGCGCGGATGCGGCGGCGAGGCCCGTGACGGGTGCCGGCGCTACTCCCGTGGCGGGCTCGGTGTCCTCCGCCAGGCGTGTACCCGACATCTCGATCAGGTGGACCTGCTCGGCGTCTTCGGCAGCGCGGGGCGACGGCAGCTCAACCGTGCCGTGGGGCGCGACGGCCTCCGCTGGCGCGGGCGGCTCTGGAGCGTCGGCTTTGCGACGGCCTCGTCGACGCGGTCGAGCAGCGCCGTCCGGTCGTGAATCCACGCCGGCAGCCAGAGCCGCACCACCTCCGGCCAGCCCATGATCGTCCGGAGCAGGGCGGGCGCCAGGTCCCGGTCGGCCACGGTCGGGCGGGCGCTCCAGTCGGGGCCGTCCAGCATGACGGCCACCTGCCAGCGGGCCGAGCCCGGCCGCCGTACGGCGAGGTCCACCGTGAAGTCGGACAGGCCGTGCGAGGTGCGGACCTCGTGGCCGCGGTCGCGCAGCGCGGCGGCCACCTCGTCGCGGATGCGGCTGCGCCGCTCGGCCCGATCGGTGGTCAGGTCGCCCAGCCGGTCGGCGCCGGCGGCGGCCATCTCACAGTACGCCCGCAGGTGCTGCGTGCCGACCGCCGCGGTGCGGGACAGGTCGATGTCCGACGGGTCGAAGGACGAGAAGAGCACCACCTGCCAGCGGGCCCGGGTGATCGCCACGTTGAGCCGCCGCTCACCGCCGGCCTGGCTCAGAGGACCGAAGTTCAGCGGAAGCTGGCAGGTCTCCGGGTTGGTGGAGAAGGCCAGCGAGAACAGGACAACGTCCCGCTCGTCGCCCTGCACGTTCCCAGGTTCTTGACGAAGATCGGCTCGGCGACCGCCCCGGAGAGCTGCTCGCGGATGATCGGGGCGTTGCTGTCCTCAGCAGGTTGAGGATGAGGTCCCGCTGCTGGATGTTGAAGGTGACCACACCGATCGACTGCCCGGCGGTGGCGGGATCGTGCAGGCGCCTGGTGATGTCGGCGAGGACGGCGCGCGCCTCGACCTCGTTGGTCCGCGAGCCGCCCCAATCGCACCGGCCGGCGACCCGCCGCCAGGTGAATCCGGCGGAGCTGCTCATGCGAGGCGACGGGAGGCTGGAGAGCTTGTTGTCGTATTGACATCCTCTCCGTCCTAGAGGACGGAGACTCCCTCCACGCTGCGTGTGGAGCACGCGGCGTCCGGGTGGGTTCCCGCTTCCCTGCGCGCCGCCGGCACGAGTGCCGGTCTTACGTGCGCTCCACGGGCGTTGAGGTCCGCCTGTCCAGCGGCCCTGACGTTCCTGGCGGCGTTCACGTCCCGGTCGTGGGCTGCTCCGCACGGGCAGTCCCACGATCGGACGTTAAGTGCCATTTTCTCGTTGATCCGGCCACACACCGAGCACATGCGGGTGGACGGGAAGAACCGGTCCACTCGGGCGAAGGTGCGCCCGTACCGGGCGGCCTTGTACTCCAACATGCCCGTGAACGACGCCCAACCGGCGTCGTGCACCGACTTGGCGAGCCGGGTCCGGCCGAGACCGACGACGCACAGATCCTCGACGTACACCGCTTGGTTCTCGCGGATGATTTGCGTCGAGAGCTTGTGCTGCCAGTCCCGCCGGGTGTCGGCCACCCGGGCGTGCGCCCGAGCGACTTTCACGACGGCCGTCTTGCGCCTGTTCGAGTCCTTCTGCTTGCGCGAGAGGTCCTGCTGCAACCGCTTGAGCTTGCGGGCGGCGCGGCGCAGAAACTTCGGCGCGGCCACCTTCGTGCCGTCTGACAGCACCGCGAAATGCGTCAGGCCCAGGTCAATGCCCACCTCGGAATCGATCGATGGCAACGTCTCGTCCGCGTCGACCGTGACGACGAACGAGGCGAAGTACCGCCCGGCAGCGTCCCGGATGATCGTCACCGACGAAGGGTCCGACGGCAGTGTCCGGGACCAGCGGACCGCGAGGTCGCCGATCTTCGGCAGTCGCAGCAGGCCCTTGTCGAGGACCTTGAACTGGCTGTTTTTGGTGAACCGGATGGTCTGTCGGTTGTCCTTGCGGGACCGAAACCGGGGCGGGGCGAGCTTGCGGCCCTTGCGCTTGCCCGTGACCGAGGCGAAGAAGTTGCGGTACGCGGTGTTCAAATCCGCCAGGGCCTGTTGCAACACCACACTGGAAACCTCGCCCAGCCAGGCGCGGGCCTCCGTCTTCTTCGCCTGCGTGATGACCCGTTTGGACAACTCGCCGTCGGACACGTACGGCAGTCCGGCCTCGCGGGCTTCCTGCCGTGCGCGCAGCCCGTCGTTGAAAACCACCCGCGCGCACCCGAACGCCCGAGCCAGCTCAATCTGCTGGCCGGGCGTCGGATAGACGCGGAAGTTGTAACGGAGCTGCACGAAAAGCATTGTGCCATCTCGGGTTTATGGCAGGACATGACGTGACAACCGTGCCCGCGTCGTCGGCGGCCACCATGGTTCCCGGATAAACACCGCTGGATGCGGGCAGGCCAGCCGTCGCACGGCTGCAGCACCTCGTCGCCCTCGTCGGCGAGCTGGCGCAGCTCCGCGGCGGCGACACCGGGCGGGAAGTCGAGCGACGCTTCGGCGTCGGGGGGGCGTCTCGGTGTCGACGGGCGCGGGCGCGACGAGCTCGTCGGCCGAGGGCAGCAGCTGGATGGCGAAGCGGTGGGCGAGGTGGACTTCGACGACACCCTGCAGCCGGTGGCCCTCGCCACGGAAGTGGCTGAGGCCGACCCGTACCGCCTCGGTGAAGGTCGCCGACTGTGCGCCGGGCCGGATGCGGGTCAGTTCGACCGGCACCGCACGGCCCGAGTCGACCATCGAGATCAGCAGGTTGGTCTCGGTGACCGCCACAGCACCGAGACGCTCCTCTTCGAGGAGGAAGCCGCCGAAGGCGTGCCCCTCGCTGATGAAGATAAATGGGTGTAGCCCGGCCGCCTCCAGGCACGCCGCGTAGGTGACGGAAAGGTCGAGGCAGTTGCCGAGGCGCCGATCCAGCACCGCAGCCGTCGTCGGCACCTTCTGGTCGGTGTTCTCGAACGACGCCGGCAGGGTCTGGTAGGTGATCTCGAGCTGGCGCAGCGCCTCGTACACGGCGCCGGCGATGAGCTCCGCCCGTTCCGGGCCGTCCTGGTAGCCCTGCAGCGCCCCGGAGCCGGTACGCGCGAGCAGAAGCTGCGCCGCCGACCGCAGCACCGCCTCGACCGCCCGGGTGTTCGGCCGCACGAAGGCCGCCAGGCTGTCGTAGAGGGCGGGACTGTTGAACCACTCGTTGTGCGCGAGCACTCGTGATGGGGCGACCAGCGTCAAGGCTTCGTCGTCCGCCTCAACGGTGAGGCGGTAGTCGACCGGGAACGCCTCGTCGGTGCGGTAGAGCAGCGCCCGGTCGGGGGTGACGTCGCTGATGTCGTCCCAGCCGGTGCTCGCCCCCGGCCGCCGCGGCGCGGTGAGGGTACGCGTCCACGGCTCGGTGAGCGCGCCGTCGGGGCCGAGCAGCTCCAGCGTCAGGGTCACGTCCGCTAGCGGTTCCGCCCCGCGGTTGACCAGGGTGAGGTGGCGGACCAGCGGTACCCGGTTGTGCACCAGGGCGGCGTTGATCGCCGGCTGCACGAGCAACGCGACGGCGAGCTGGTCGTCGGCGGCGGTGAACTGCGCGAAGACGCTGTCGGACATGGGCGTTTCGCCAGGTGGCAAGGCCGGGAATGGTCAGCCTAGCGGTCGTCCGGCCGGCGGATCCTCCCCCGCCCGTGTGCCAATATCTTCGTCGGCACCATCGCCGTCGACATGTGCCACCATGTCGGCGAGCAGCGACTCCACCACCACTTCCTCAAGCAGAGCTGTGCCGTGGGCGCGGACGACCTCAGCCAGCCGCGGGTCCCACGGCGCGTCGTCGACCCGGCCGGCCGGTGGGCCCGAACCGGGCAGGGCGCGCCGGTAGTCCTCCGCCCGGAGCAGCCACGGTTCCGCCCCCGTCCGACTCATCACGTGTGCGGCGATCCGCAGGCCTTCCCCATCGAAGTCCCCGTGGTACCGCAGCGGCACACCGCTCGCGGCGATGCCCCGCAGCATCATGATCGCCGCGGTGCTCGGCCACCCCGCGACGCAGACCAGGGGCGGGCAGGTGGCGCCGAAACGTCGCAGTGCGACCGCCATCACCGCAGGATTCTCGACGACGAACACGGGGCCGTGCAGGGGACCAACGGGATAACGGTTGAGCTGAGCCAGGGTGACCACCGACGCCTGACCGGCGTCGGCCCAGGCTCGCAACCCACGGGCCAACGGGCCATTACCCTCGGGCCGCATACCGGCGACCAGAACCACGGTCGACAGCTCGTCGCAGGCAACGCCCGAGCACTCCCACAGTCGTCGACGGCCCTCCGCGTCGGTCGGTGGATCGACACCGTGGAGTGCGGCCAAGGCCCGGAGCACAATCTTGCCGAGTCGGCTGTCCTCGTCGAGCGCATGGGAGTCACCGGTCAGTTGGGCGGCCAGCACGGCGAGGGGCTCGCCCGTTGCGGGCAGTGCGCCGAGGATTTCGAAGGCCTGCTCCAGCAGCGCACGGGTGGCGGATGCGTCGCCGGCGACGAGGCCGCCGGCGCGTACGCGGTCGAGCCAAGTAAGCAGCGCCGGTTCGGCGGCAACCATCGGATGTCGACGCGCCCATTGCCACAGGTCGGCACGCTCCGCGGCACGTTGCCGGCGGTCCTCCACCCGATTGGAGAGCGGGCCACCGATCGCCTCCACCAGAGCTCGGGTGTCCAGTCCGCCGGTGGCGGCGGCCAGGATCCTGTCGAGCGCCCGGACGGAGACGGTCATCTCCGATTCGGGGGTGTACGCGAGTCCGAGGAGGTCGGCCAGCGCGGCCCTCTCGGCCGGTTCCAGTCCGTGCAGGCGTATCCGGGTCACCGGACCGGCTGTGGCCTCGAACCGACGGCGGACGGCAGCCCACAAGGGTGCGAGCTCCGGGCGATCGAATCGGGCAGCGGTCATGTCTCGTCATCGGCCACGACGTCGTGGCCGGTCCAGACGAAACGCGCGGTGGTGATCGCGTCGTCGCCGTCCTCGCTACCGGCGATCAACTGGTGGATGGCGATGCCGTCGACCTCCGCGTACGTGCACCACTCCTGGTCCGAGGTGAGCAGCAGGTCGAGGTCCAGGGCCTTCAGCACGGCCATCAACTGCCCACGGTTGGTCTGGTCGACGCCGACGAAGACCTCGTCGAGGAGGATCAGCCGGGGCGCCGAGGGCGCCCCACGGTAGTGCGCCCCAGCCGCTGCGAACAGCGGTAGATGCAACACGATGGCCTTCTCACCACCCGACTTGGCGCCGTGCTGTCGGCGGGTGACCGGCGACCAGTCGCCGGTGCCGGAGCGGATCTGCACGACGAAACGGTGCCAGCGGCGGTAGTCGAGGGCCTCGCCCAGCTGCTGCTCCCACCCTTCGGTCGATCCCACACTACGAATGTCGTCGATGCGGGCGCGGAAGAAGTCGTGCAAGGTGGCGCGCTGGGTCTCGGTCAGTCGCGCCGGGTCCTGCAGCAGGAGGTCCCGGGCCTGCCGCAACCGGGCGTCAAGGTCGCTGTCGACCTCCCAGATCAGTCGGACGCCGAGACCGGACACGGTACGGACCTGCTCGAGTTGCGCGCTGACCTCGCGGACCAAATCGGCGGCCTGGCGGATGCGCTGCGCGACATGCCGCCGGGTATCGCCGGTGAGTGTGCGGTCGAAGAGCTGCCGCTCCTCCTCCGTCAAGTGAGCCCGCATCTCGTCGCGCTCGATAGTGAGTCGGTGCACCAGGGCCGTCGGTGTGGTCCGCAGGCCGTCGACGGTGGCGCTGACGACCTGCACGTCGCACTGCTCGTCGGGAACCATCGCCAGGTCCGCGTACCCGGCCAGCGAGGCGCTGATGACGTGCAGTACGTTGCCCAGCTCGCCCTCGTCCTGGCGGAGGTGTCGAGGGCCGTGCGGGAGATTGCCGACCTCGTCGGCGATCTGCCGTGCGGCCTGCAACGTCGCCGTCACAGCACCGACGCCGGACAGCTCGGCGGTGAGCCCCGCGTCGTTGCCGAGCAGGTCGACGAGGCGGGCCACACGGGCGATCGCGCTGTCGCGGACGCCGGTAGCTTCGTCGCGGTCCTGCTCGGCGCGTTCGGCGCGGGCGTTGAGCTCGTGCAGTTGCCCGATGAGGGCCTCGTGGCGTGGGCGCAGCCGGCGAAGCTCCTGTTTGAGTGCCTCCACGTGGGTGCGCAGCCGGTGCACCTCGTCGAGTACCGCCCGGTACTCGACACCGACAGTCCGCTCCACCGCGTCGAGGCGGGCCGCCAGACCCGCGGCGTTCTCCTCGGCCGTCTGGGCACGGGTGGCCTCGTCCTCGGCCAGCGTCATCGCGTGGTGGGCGGCCTCGCGGGCATCGGCGAGTCGGGCGGTGGCGTGCTGCTCCCGGTCGCGGTCGGTCAACCACCCGTCCGCCGTTTGTCGAACGGTCCGCAGCGCGTCGGTCAGCCGGACAAGGTCCACTGCCGCGGTGGGCAGACCGTGGCGGGAGCCGACGAGGGTCAGGTCCCGCAACGCGCCGCGGACGATCTCATCAGCGGCGACGGCCTCGCGGCCTGCCTCGTCGAGCAAGTCCTGCGCCCCGGCGAGCTTCAGCTCGGCACGGTCGACGTGTTCCGCGGCCGACACGACCGGGCGGTGATCTGGCCGGCCGGTCAGCTCCGATCGGAGCGCCTCACGCCGCTCGGCCAGCCGGCGCACAACCTCGGCCGACCTGGCCCGCTCGGCGTCGATCTCGGCGATCTGATCGGTCAGCTCGGTCATCTCCCGCTGCCGGGCCCGCTCCCGGGCTGCCGCGCCGAGGAACTCCACGTCCGGCTTGCCAGAGCTGCCGTGCAACGGGCCGAGGCGCCAACTGCCGTCCGCACCGACGGCTGCGACGTGGTAAGGGGCACCCGGCCCGAAGGCCACGCCGGCGAGCGCGGTGGCGACCAGCGGAGCCGGCACCGGCGCCCGCTCGTCAGGAGCGAGTACCGCGAGCAGGGACTCGTGCGGCGCGGGCAGCGCGGTCGCGGCCGCAAGGTACGTGTCGTGGCCACGGCGGTCCGAGGTCACCGATCCGTCCGGCCAGACCCAGGCGTCGAGCAGCCCGGACGCCTCGAGGGCGGCCTCCACGGCGACCTGCACCTGGGTCGGCACGTCAGCCCGCCAGTCGACCAGCCGCCACAGTGGGCCGCCGGGTCGGTCGGTGCGGGGCGCCGTCCGCTGCTGCGGCGCCACCGGCTCGCGCGTCGCCGCCCGCGACAGCGCCGCCAGCCTGTCCGCCAGCGGTTCCCGTCGCCGGCCCAGCTCAGCGTCGCGAGCCCGCTCGTCGGCGTGCTCGGCGGCAAGTTGCTCACGTACGGCGGCCGACAGGTCGCCGAGCACCGCACTGAGCGCCATCTCGTCGCCGGCCAGATCCGCCAGATCCGCCGCCCGGCCGCTGACCGGTAGCACCAGGCAGCCCGATGCCCATCGTGCGATAGCGTCCCGCAGTCCGGATACCTCGTCGTCGTACACCCGCCGGACGTGCCGCAGCGCGGCGGCGGCGGCCTCGTGCTCGGCATTTCGCCGCTCCCGCCGGGCCTGCGCCTGATCGCGTGCGGCCACCGCGCGCTCGTGAGCGGTCAGTGCGGCGGTGACCGCAGCGATCTCGTCCTCGCGCCCTCGGATGATCCCGTGCAGGAGTTGACGGGCCCGCTCGGTGGTCTCGGCGGCGAGCGGTTCGACCAGGGCGGCCATGCCGGCGGCCAGTGCCGCGGCGGTGGTGTCCCGCCACGATCTGCCGGTCTGCGCGGCGGTCATCGTCAACTCGCCGGCGAGGCCCGCGGCCCGTTCACCAGCGCGCGCCGCCTCCGCACGCCGGCTCTCCGCCGCGGCAGCGGCATCCTTCGCGGTACGCAGAGCGGTCGCCGCCTCCCGCCGTAGCTGGTCGAGCTGCTGCCCCTCGCGGTAGGCGTCGCTGTCGCGCAACCCGCCGATTGTCTCCTCGGTGACGGTCTGCTCGCGCTCGTTGTCGCTGATTGCCGTGCTCACCTGCGCAAGCTCGGCGGCGGCGGCCGAATGCTCCTGCCGGCGTTGGCGGGCGTCGCGGGTGACGTTGTCCAGCTTGGTGGTGGCCGCGATCAACTCGCCGGCGCCGCGCCGCAACGCCCGGCGCGCGTACCGCTGCTGGCGCTCAGCCAGCCGGCGCGCCGCAGCCACCTCCTCGTCGAGCCGAGCAAGACGCTCACGCCGCCGATCCAGCTGCTCGAAGCCCTCGGCGATCTCGGCAAGGTCGGCCGCGTCCAGGGGCGGTAGCGCCTTGGACAAGACTTCCGACAGAGCATCGGGGTTCAGGTGCTCGGACAGCTTCGGGGTGCGCAGTTGCAGCAGCGTCGCGATCAGCGCCTCGTACTGCGTCTCGCTGAGCCCGCGGAACAGCGTCTTCCGCACCGCGCGCCGATATGACTCAGCGCCAGTGTGCACAGCTCCGCAGTTGCCGAGTGCCTGCGCGAGATCCTGGCGGGTCAACGGGACGTTGCCGTCCTTGACCAGGGACAGGCCACCAGCCTCACCCACCTGCAGCTGCGTGGTGAAATAGGTGGCATCGACGGTGCGGGTGTTGGTGGACGCGGCCAACCGGGCGCCGCAGGTGAACCACCGCGCTCCCTCATCGCTGTCGTGCCCGAACTCCAGCCACACGTATCCCACCCGCGTCGTGTGCGGGTAGCCGTCGCCCATGAGGTTCCAGTGCATGGTGCGTTCGGATCCGCCGAACGTGGACAGCCGCGATGGTCGGAGGTTGGCGTCCAGCAGGTAAGGCAGCAGGAGTTCCAAGGCTTTGGACTTGCCGGTGCCGTTCGGCCCGCGCAGCAGCAACCGGCCGCGGTGGAAGGTGAAGACCTCGTCGTAGTAGCGCCAGACGTTGAGCACGCCCGCCCGGGTGGGCTGCCAGCGGTCGGTGCGCAGCGTCCCGGCGGCGACGTCGCCGCCCGGCAGGGTTAGGACCGTCACCGGCGGCTCCTCGCTGGGGTGGGACTGACGACGGTGGGCGCGCCGACGGCGTACCGGGCGGCGGCGGGCAGTGCGCGCACGGCCCCGGCGGCCCGGTCGACCAGGCCGAACCGACCGAGCAGTGCCAGTGCTTCGCCGGCCAGCCGCTGCAGTCCGCCGTCCGACCGGTAGGTACGCGCCCACTGCGGCACCGCCGCGAACCGGTCGGCGAGCTGCCGGACGAGCTGCTCCTCGACGACCGGACCGGGACGAGCGGCGAGGACGGTGTCGAGCAGCAACAGCGCCGCCTGCCCGGCGACGCTGCCTCCCGCCGGGAACTTCTCGTCCGTGGCCAGGGCATCCGGGTCGACGGCCAGGAGCCCTTCGGCGCGTTCCTCCAGCAGCATCCCAGCCTCGGCCACCGCCGTACGCAGCATCCGCCTTCCGGTAATGCTGGCCGCGTAGGCACGTTGCGCGTCGGACAGGTCGTCGAAGTAGACCACCGGATCGTCGAGGAGCCTGCGCACGATCGAGTGCCGCAGCCAACGGTTGCGCTGCTCATCGGAGACGTCAGCGGCGGGATCGTCCGCACCGCCGTAGCGTGGCTCGTGCACCAACGCGGCCACATCGCCGTCGGGCAGCCGCGACGGCGCCTGCCGCGCGGCGAGCAGCCGGACCAGCCGGCCGCTGTCGACCCGGTAGAGCACCTTGGCGTCGGCGTGCTGCAGGTAGCCGTCGGTGCTGCCGTCGACGGCGGTGAGCACGCCCAACTCTTCCAGGACGAGCAGCGCGTCGACGTATGCCCGGCGGTCGTCGTACCGGGAGCTGTCAAACCCGGCGATGTCCGGTTCGACGGCGGACGCCTGCGCCAGCCGTTCGGCCACGATGCCGATCGTGGTCACCGGTCCGGCGAGCACCTCGGCGGCCACCAGACAGAGCAGCGCGTAGCGGCGGCGGTCGAACGGGCTCCGCGCGCCACGAGGGCGCCGGGCCGGGCGATCGACAGGTGGCCGCGGTGACGTCTTCATCAGGCGGGCGTAGCCGGCACGGGGTTCAACGATCAACCGCCAGCCGGTGTGCGTGTCGAACCAGGTCACCAGATCGGAGCGGTGCCGCACGACCAGGGTGAAGTCGGTGGCCCCGGTGTCGCGGGTGAGCAAGGGACGGACCAACAGGGCCCGGATCGCCTGGGCGCGCTCGGCGGCCCGCTCACGGTCGAGCTCGCTGTGCAGGTCGCTCATGCCGACCGTCCGTCGTTCATCGCCATCCGGTTGTTGCCGCCTTCGTCGGGCCGGCTGGCGTCGCCGTATGCGCTCACATGCACATGGTCACTGTGCCCGGACGCCTTCCGAAGGCGGGGGTCAACGGCGGCCGCAGCCGGGTGGGGAGCGGCGGTCACTCGGCCCGCCTCGCTGATCGAGACCAGCAGATCCGGCGCGGACAGCACGCCGTGTGGCGTCCGCAGGAGGGCTCGGCCGTTGCTGTCCGCGTCGGTGAGCGTCACCACCAGCCGACCGTCGGCCGTCGCCGCACGACGCAATCCGTGGCGTTCGGGGGCGGACAGCACCCGCGAGAGCAGCTCCAGCAGCCGCGCGAAGCTGCCCGGGTCGAGCCGCCCGAACGCCGACAGTCGCACCGGCCCGGCAGTGGCCAGCTGCCGCCATGCCCGCTCAAGCTCCGCCCGCTCCGCCACCACCCGCTCGCGGCGCAGTCGACGTACGTCGGCTGTGTCCCGAATCCGGGCGGTGCGGGCAACCTTATCCACCTGCCCGGTGGTACGCAGCAATGGCGACACGGGCGCCGCAGGCGCGTGCCACCACGACGTGGTGGCCGGCACGGCCGTCGGATCGTCGAGCGCGAGGTGGGTGTGCCGGGCGGACCACAGCCCGAAGGCGGCGGACCACAACTCGTGGGCGGCCTCGTCCGACTCGCAGTTGGAGAACCAACGGGCCAGCGCACGGAAGTCCGCCGCGGTGCTGGAACCGCGGCGCCGGGTGTCGGCCAGCCGTTCGAGAGCCCGCATCAGGGCGACGATGGCGCGCCGGGCCACGTCGGCGAGCTGGTCGATGCGTGGGCGGGCGCCGTCGCCAGGCCGGAACCACGAGCACAGCCCCTCCCATCGCGCGGCACGCTGCTCGAGCCAACGCGGGGCGGGGTCATCGCCACCGGGCAGGCTCGGCAGGTCGGCGCCGCGCAACGCGCGATGGTGCAGGACGGTGACGCCTCGCTGCTCGATGCGGACCACCGCATCGGCGATCGCCTGCCGACGCCCGTCGAGGTTGGTGACGAATTCCGATAGGTAGGCGATCGTGGCGTGCTTGACCTCGGCGAACGTGGCAGGGTCGGCGCCCTCCTCGCGCAGCAGCCGCTGCAGCTGGCCGTTGAACTGTTTGGTACTGGCCCGCAGACCGGCGAGGTGCCCCTCCAGTTCCATCAGGGCGGCGTACACCCGCCGGTCGGGCGTGGCGTCGGCGGCGAGCAGGTCGTGCAGCTCGCCGAGGCGATCGAGGATGGCGTCGAGCACCGCCGTCTGCAGCGCTCCGGTCGACGACAGGTGCTGCACCGCGTGCAAAACGCCTTCGTAGGCGGCCTCACCCTTGCGGCTCAGCGAGTAGTGCAGGTTACGCCGCTCGTACTCTGCGGCCGAGGCGTAGTGGGCGGTGTGGTTCTGCGTGCGCTCGATGAGCCCGTACTTGTGCAGGGCCTCAAGGGTGTAGTCGAGCGAGCTGTCGGCGACCGGCTCGTACCAGCCAACGCCGGGCAACGCCGCGAGGATCTCGTCGAAGGTCAGTGCGGCGACCAGCCGTTCGTGGGCGTCACCGAAGACCTGCATGACGGCGGTGTGCAGCTCCGCCCGGTCGGTTGTCGTGAAGGCGAACATGTCCGCCGGAACCTGGCGAAACACCGGTCGAGAACGGGCGTCGTCCACCACGTGCCCTCCCCTGCTCGTCGTACTGCCCGGTTCCCGCAGGCTACCGGTCGGCACCGACAGACCGCCGCCACGGCGACGTACGGTGCAGCAGGGTCGATCACCAGTCCCGCGCCCAGTCGGGCGGCGGCACCACGGCGAGCTGCGGCTCGCCGCTGACGGGATCCAGGGCGTGCAGGATGCGGAGGTCGCCGTCGGCCGCCGCATCCTCCTCGATGGTGACGCGACCGCTGCTTCCGCCCGCGCTGACCAGCAACCACCGGTCGGAATGGATGCTGCCGTCGTCGACCCAGGGCCCGCACCCCGAAGGTACGGGCGAGGGCGGCAGCGACATTCCGCTCGTTCTGGCCGGTGGCGTCGGCGGCCCCGTCTCAGGGAAAGACCGCGCCACTCGACTCGACGGCGTACGTGCGGCCGGCCTCCAGCGCCTGCCCGATCAGGAAGTCGACGGCGATGTCGACAGGCTAGGAGCGGAGTCGCCGCCGGTGGCGGGTCCGTCCGGACAAGATCGTTTGTCCGGATCGCAGGTCAGCGTCACCCTTCGTGATCATCTGCTGGTCCATCCGGCCGTTACTACGGCCGATCCCGCTTCGATCGCCGCATCAACACCTGATCTTGGATGTCGTACCCCTTCGGCAAGATGTGCGCCATGAAGACGCACCACCCGAACCCCCGACGCCTGGACTACGGCCACGCGCAGCTGCACGACTGCCTGGCCTTTGCCGACGCGAACACCGCCACCGAGGAGGCCGAGGAGATCAAGGCGCTGGCCGCCGCCCGCACGTGGGGCGAAGCCCGCCAGGTCCAGATGACCCACCTGTGGAACCCTGCCGGCCCCGAGTGCTACGAGCCGGAGGACGACGACTACGCCGACGGCAAGCCCTTCGACATCAACGAGCTGGGCACGGTCATGGAGGGCGACTGGCCCCGGATGGTCACCGAGCGCGCGTTAGAGCTGCTCCCCGAGGACCTCCAGGACCGGTTCGGCAAGCGCCAGTACACCGCGCACAACGGTGATTACCTCGAGATCCCGATTGACCACGAGAGCGAGCTGGTGGCGGAGCTGCGCGAACGCGGCTACGACGTCACCCGCGACGACGAGCTCATCAACGTGCTCGACGGCCGCAGCTTCAGCCCGCTCGCCGGCTGACTCCCGGCTCTCTCGCCGCTCGCACCGCTGGCTCCGGCCGATGAGCCGGGGCCAGCGGCGGCGCAGCCTTCCGGGGGAACCAGAAGAATCAGGTGATGGCGAGGGCCGCGGTCAGTAGCGGAAGGTCGTACGGAGCGACCAGACGCAGCGGCTTCTCCTTGCTGTTCCCGTTCTGAGTGATGATGAGCGCCGCGCTCAACTGCCCGGCCTGCCTGCCTCGGCTGAGCTTGTCAATGGCATCCACCACCGTGATCGTCCGGGGAACCAGGAGGGCGTCCTCCCCCGGCTCGGCGAACGCGAGCACCTGCGAGACCGGCTCTTCCTCCGCGATCCCAGTGTTCCTGGTCAACTGGTCCGCGAGCCACCGAGCGATGGCGTTGGTGGTCAGGACGCCGCGATAGCCGTCGCCGTCATACACGGGCAGTTGCGAGTACCCGAAGGTGCGGACATGGTCCAGTGCGACGCTGATCGGGTCGTCCGGCTGCACCACGCAGACCTTGCCGGAACCGAGGACGGTCAGTGCCAGCGGTGGCTCGAGGATTTGCTGTCGGAGCCGCTCGATCTCCAGCACGACGGCCTCTACCGGCTCAGCAATCGGCCGGCCGCCGTAGTAGGTACCGTGGCTGATCGCGTTCCGCAGCGAAGCGAACGCCACCAGGGCGCTCTTGTGGTGATTCGGCAGCCGCTTCTTGTCGGCGTACTCCCGGGCCAACTGCGCAACCCGACGCTGACGTCCGCGCGCAGGCTCACTCGGATGTGCTTCTCGATGTCGTTGAACGCCGCGAGGAATCGCGCACCCGCCGTCGTGATGGTCACGGACGGAGACACTGCCACGGCGCCGGGACGACGCGACGGGAGCCGGAGGTCGTATTCAATACCTCACACCCTCGATCAGGATGAACGGGCAGGAATCTGCCGTGCGGGCGGATCGAGTCAGCCTCGTTTTCCTACCGGTTCCCCGTGAGTCCCGCGTGCGTCGAGAAGTTCGGCAAGTGCCGGTTCTGCCTCGAGGTTGAGCGGCTGGAGTTCGCCGGTACGAGCCCGCGGATCCAGCAACAGGGCAGAACGGAGGCCGGGTGCTACGGCGAGAGTCTCCTGCATGTTCGGTCGCGTCCGGGATGGGTGCGACCCTACCGGCTACCCGGTGCGTCGAGCTGGACCGCACCGGCCGGGCTGATCCGGGGCATTGATCAGTGAGCGGGCCCGGCCCCGGGCTGTTCTGGCCACCGCCCGGCGGCAGCCTTCCGCTCCACCTCACGCACTACATTCGTGAGTTCCGCGCCGGCAGGAAGGCCCTCCTGGACCATCCGCTCCACCATCCGCTGCACCCGGTCGGTACGTGTGAGGTCGACGCCGAACCTCTTTTCAAGCCACGGCTTGAAACTGGGGCGCTCTACGGGGGGCTGCGCCTGCCGGAAACGTCCGCTGACCGCACCAAACTCGCGCGTCACCGTCGACCAGCCAGGAAATCCCGGCTCGTCGACGCGGATCGCGTCCTCGTTGAGGTACGCGACGATGTCCGGCCTACTCAAGCCGAAGTACGTCATCGGGCGTCGGTTTTTCCGACAGGCACGGCGTAGGTGTCGTAGCGCCTGCTCTTCCGCATGGAGGTGACTCGTCGGTATGCGGTTGTCGTCCACCTTCTCGAGGCGAGTGAAGTCGAGAAGGACGCCGATCGGCACGTCGAGGTGACGTTCGATGAAGTCCATCTGCGCGGTCGCCGGCAGGTTGCTCGTGCCATGCATCCGGATGATCGCCACACCCGCGTCCTGGAGGCGAGCCCCGTACAGTTCCTCCAGCAGGAGGCGATCGTGTTCGCCCTCGACGATCAGCAGGAGTGACACCCGGGTCAGTAGCTCGCCCCGACTCAGTCCCATCTGGCCGGCCAGGGCCTTACGCGCGTCGAGGTCGGCCGCGGCCAGCGCAGACATGGTGGTCCCCTCCGGCGTGTGTTGGACGTGCACGAGCCGCCAGGCGGGTAGATCCAGGAAGTGTGGACTGTGCGATGCCAGCACGATGTTGTCGCCGCGCAAGCGAAGCCGGTCCAGCGCGACGGCGATCATGCGCTGGGCCTGCGGATGAAGGTGGCTTTCCGGTTCATCGAACACCCGCACCACAGTCTGGGGACGAAGGCTGGACAACCCGGCGCTCTGCTCGGTGAGGTGTCGACCGAATGAGCTGTCGTCCTTCGACAGCCTTTCGCGAGCGGCGGCCAACAGTTGGCCTTCCAGGACGCTCAGCAGGCGCTCCTTCGCTTCCGCCGTCCAGAAGCCCGCCTGATTTACCAGGGTCTGCACCGACTCGCTGACCCCGATCAGCGACTCGATCACCGCGGCTTCATCGAGCTCGTCCAGCAGGTTGGCCTGCCACTCTGCCCTGGCAGCGAACCGGTCCACGGCCCGGGCTGCGGTGGCCAGCGCCTCGTCCACCCAGCGGCGCTCGCCCGCCGAGAACCGCTCCAGGGCGTCGGCGGCGCGCGTATGGCCAATGCAGATCGGCTCCTGGCCGCGGATGTCGAGGAACTCGAGGTCCGCGTCGTCCCCCGTCAGCTGAACCCGAACATGGTTGAGCGTGACGGCCAGTTCGGCGGACGCGGCCTCCGCCGCCACCTCGTGCGCCCACCAGCGTCCGTCGGGGTCGAAGTCGCCGACAGCCGCCGGCAGGTCCGCCAGACTCTCCGCGAGCCGCTCGGCCGGATTTTCTGCAGCCTCCATCCGGGAACGTAGGTGTTCGTACACCTCCCCGCTGCGCCGGCTGCGTGGCAACCACTCAAGCTGCGCTGGCGGCTCGGCAGCGTCTGGCAACGCCAGGATGTCGAGGTACCCGTCTGGTCCAGTCGGCGGCGCTGCCAGGGCGGTGCGCAGCGGCGCGAACACGTCTGGCAGGCCGTCCGCGAGGCGCTTCACGACTTCCGGCGGCCAGAAGCCCATCAACGTGCGCGAGAATTTCCGCTCCACCCGGATGGCGACCGGATCGCCATTTTCAAGCCTGTCCGTGACCTGAAAGGCGAACGAGACAAGCCGGTACCGGATCACGGGCCTTGTGCTCTGGGACTCCAGGTACTTGCGAACCTCGACCGGCAGAGCGAGTTCGGCCAAGCCCGCCATGAAGCTGTCCCCGCCGCCGACACCGATCGCCTGCCACCATGCGGCGTCCTGTCGCCCTCGTGACAGCACTGGCAGCCGGCGCGCAAGATCGGATGGAATCGGGAGGTCCGCCGGCGGAAGCGTTGACGGCGCCCACGGCAATTCATCGGCAGACACCTTCGCCACAATCCCGAGGCCATTCGTGGTGACGGGCGCCAGCCGCGGGTGGGCGAGAAGCAGTGTCTGGTCCGTGCCGAGCAGGATCGCTAGAGCCTCGAGGAAATTGGTCTTACCGGCGCCGTTAGGGCCGAACAGAGCCATGCCGTCAGCCCAGTCGAGCCACTGATCACGCAGGTTCTTGTAGGCGTCGACATGGACTCCCAGCAGCTCAGGAGCTAACTCAGACCTTGCCAACTCGCTCACTCTGCCTTCGCCCTTCGCCCCTGGTCGCCCGCCCCGTCGGTATGCCGGGCCCAACCTGCCACCGAAGTGGCAGATCCGGCCTGGATCAGCGACTGCATCAGCTTGGCCGAGCATGCGGTCCCGGCACATCGGGAGATAGGCCAAGGCTGGGAACGTCACCCAGCGACGACTACCGCCGGCCTATCCATCCGATTGACATGACACCGTCAGGCCAGGCCGAGGCCAGGATCGGGGGTGGGATACGTGGGTCTCGCGGTCGACCACTCCACATTGACCCCGCCCACGCCTACCACTTAAGGTGTACACCATTGATGTGTTCACCTCAGTTGTGGAGCCGGCATGATCATCCCTGAAACGCTGTCGGTTCGAGACGCGAGGGTGCGGTTACCGAGCATCCTCGAGCGGTTCCGAGCCGGCGACCATGTGCCCGTTGCCCTCGGTGCGCATGGCCGCCCTGAGGCAGTACTGATGTCGGCTGACTTGTTCGCCGAGCTCACGGCCGCGATTCCAGCCGACTCGCGCGTCGCGGCGCCCGTGGACCCGCTCGTCGCGGCGGCCGCCGCGCTGCGGGTCGAGCCGCGCACCCGGCGGTGGGCACACCTGAGTCTGTGCATCCTCGACGCGGTGTACTCGATCGGCCAGCGGTACGAGCATGTCGTCGAAATCTGCAACCGGTATGCGGACCTCGCCGGTCTGAGGGACCGCTATCTCATCGTTGGTGAGTCGTCCAAAGTGACGGGCGAACAAGATCTGTGCAGCTTCCGGGACTGGGCTGTCCAGCGCGGCGCCGATCGCCTGGCTGAGGAGGACCTGCAATGCCGGAACAGGACACACCGCAACCGGCTTGCGCCCTACAAGAGCATCGCGGTCATCGCGTATGCCGACGTGCTGTGCAGGCACGGGATCACATCGTTGCGGGATGCGGCTGACCTCCTGACCGACGGCGACCGCCTGGCGAGCGTTGAGGCTGACCTTCGGCGCGTGCCCGGCAACGGCCTGAACGATATCCGGCTCGACTACTTCTGGATGCTCGTCGGCGACGATCAGCGCATCAAGCCCGACACCATGGTGCGCCGATGGGTCGGCGACGCCTTGGGCCTTCGGTCGCTGCCGACAGCAGCTGACGCCCGCGCACATGTTGTTGCCACCGCACGCAAGATCGGCTGCACACCGTGGGAACTCGACCACGCCATCTGGCTGCATCAGCGGCGGACCCCGCGTCCGGCCGGCCGAGGGAAGTGGAAGGGCACTGACCTTAGCGGCAACGCGTAGGGCCCACTCCGGACCGCTGGGGCCTTTCGGACAGTGCCGGCATATTCGGCACCCGGCGAGGCTCGATCCAAGGTCCCGTGCCCGCAGCAGCGACAAGCCACTGCCGCCGCTGGAGCCGTCCGACCAGCGGACCGGGCTGAGGCCTTGGGCGCGCTCATCCGCGGATTGTCGTAGCTCACGGATAGATTCGTACGAGTCGCCTGGCAGTACCGGCGCGTTCCTATCCGTCCCCTGGGGGTGATTCTCGCAATGCCATTGATGGGACTCACACTTCCGGCGGTGTCCGCCTACGACCCGCCAGCCTCCGGTGAGGGGAGCCTGGACCCGATGGGTCTGAGCGCGATCTCCGATCGGCTCGCCGAGCGGTTGGTGCCGGCGTTGCGGGCGCGGATGCGCTGGGTACGGTTTACCACCGCGATGGCGGTCGGGGCGGTCGCGACCGAGTCCTTGGCCGATGAGCAGCCCCACGACGGCGTCTCGACACCGGCCATCTGCTTCGAGTGGCTGCTCATCGAGGCGTTCGTGCGCCGGATCGAACGAGCCCTCCCGTCCGACGTCCCTGGCAGCCAGAAGACGCGCACCGCGATCAACCGGGGCGAGCGGCTGTCCCGACAGACCTACCTCAACAGTCCGCGGGTCTTCGGCTTCTACGGCGTCTACAAGCCGTTCGCGGTTGACGCGGGTGTGTTGACCCAGGATCTGGCGCCGGCCGAGCGGTGCGTCGAGCTGGTCCGGGCGTGGGAGCACGACCACGGCCTGACCGGCTTCGCCGACGAGGTCCCCGGCACCGAGGGCGGGGCGATTCGCCGGCGGATCCACGAGGAGGTGCGCGCGGCGCTGCAGAAGGGGTCCCTTACGGTCGCTACCGGCGCGCAGCTACTCGGGCGGCTCGCCACCACGCTGCGGCCCGACAAGGCCGGACCGACCGAGGCAGCGGTGCTGCGCCGGCTTCTCACCGACCCGAGGCACGAGCACCGCACCGAACTCGCCCTCCTGCTGGCGGGCGACGACCGCAAAACCACAGAGCCGCTACTTCTTGCCGCCGCCCGGAAGCACGCATCCCACGAGCTGGGCCGGATCATCGACGCGGTGGTCAGCTACGAGAAGCTGGCGGTCCTCGTCAACGCCGCCTTCCGCCTGCTCTGCAGCGTGTCGTACTCGCTTGGCGGCCAGCCGCTCACCGCCGCACACGTCGCCGAGGACGAATTGCTCGGCCGGTGCGCCCGCGAGATCCCCGAGCACTTCAAGCGCGCCGCCGACCGCGTGGCCGAGGTGACCCATGACATCGACCTGGAGCAACGCCTGGGCGAGTTCGTTTACCCCCGCTCGACGAAGGACCTTGCCGAGTTCGTACTTCACCATCACGAGCAGGTCCAAGCGGGCAAGCCCGGCGGGAAGCGCAGCTGGTTCGAGCCGCTACGCGATGGCTGGGTCGTCCGCCCGCCCTACGGCAGTCCTGAACGACCGGACCTCAACCACTTCGTCCATCCTGTACGCGTTCAGACCCTGCGCAACTTCATCGGGGCTACGTCATGACCGTACGGATGCTGGAGCACTGGTCGGCGCCGCAGCACGCCGGTCGGCCCGTAGCATGCCTGGTCACCACCTTCACCTTCGACGCCGACTTCTTCGCGCAGGACTGTCTGTCCCGCTTCCTGTCGCTCTCGACAGGCACCGGAGACGGCGATCGGATCTCCACCATCGCCTCGATCCTCGAGGAGGAGGACCGGCTTGCCGAGACGCAGGTGACCGTGCTCGCCGACCGCAGCACGCGCACGCAGAAGCGCAACCTGCGCTGGGATCTGCTCCCGGTCGCCGTACCAGGCGATGGTCTGTTGCATGCCAAGGCCGCGGTTCTGCTCTGGGAGCGTCACTGCCGGGTGTTGCTCGGCTCGGCCAACCTCACCGCCGCCGGCTACCGGCAGCAGGTCGAGTTCGGCCTCGCCCTCGACCTTGACGAGCACTGCCAGATACCACGGACGGTCTTCATCGAGTTGCACGACGAACTGCTAGACCTCGTCGACCTCGCTCCTGGATCGTCAGAGGTCGGTCCTAAGGCGCGCGCACTGGCCACCCTGGCCCTGTTCCGCCAGCGCATCGAGGCCGCCGACCTGCCCGCCTGGCCAAGTGCGGGTATTCACATCGCACTCGCGCCCGGTAGACCGAAAGTCAACCCGCTTGACCGTTACGAGGCGGTTTGGCGCGGGGGGAAGCCATTGCGGGCAACCGTGCTCTCACCGTTCTGGGACGACGTGGCGCCCGCGCCCGGCATCGACGCAGTACGCCGTCTGCTCACCGGGCGGCCAGCGCAGGAGCGCCAGCTGACCATCCTCGCCGACATCAGCCCGTTCACCGGCAAGGTGCAGGGACCGCCATCCCTGATTGATCAGGGCGCAGCGGTGTCCGTCTACGCGAGGCCCGACAAGGAGCGGCGGACGCTGCACGCCAAGCTCGTGCTCTTGGAAAGTGACACGTGGGTCGCGGCGATGGTCGGCTCGTCGAACGTGACACGGTACGGCCTGGGCCTACACCCAGGCGCGCACCGCGAGCTCAACATGTGGATCGGCTGCGAACTGAACTCGGCCGAAGGCAAGGCGCTGCGCGCCCTCGCCGCCAAGGGCGACCCGATCGTGTCCGACGCGCAGGAGTGGGAGACGCCGGCCGACGAGGACGAGTCGACCGGGCATCAGTTGCCGTACGGTTTCGTCGACTGCCTCCTGCACCTGCGACCCGAGCCAGCCGCAACCCTCACCCTCGATCCGACAACGCTGCCCGCCAGCTGGCGTATCCTCGACCCGGCAGGTCACCCCCTCTACGACAGTGCGGCCTGGTCGGCAGCCGTCGAGCCCCAAGTACGGGTTCCGCTCGCACCGGGCACGCCGCTCCCGGCCTACCTGCTAGTCCGTTGGCACGTTGACGGACAGGAGGTCGAGTCGACCTGGACCGCGAATATCGACGACCGCGGCGCTCTGCCACCGCCCAGCGAGCTACGAGAGATCCCCGTCCACGCCCTGCTCGCCGCGCTCGCCTCGACGCGACCGTTGCCCGTCGCCGTCGAGCAGGAGCTACGCAAACTCGAGCGGGTCGCAGAAGCTGGCGCGGACACCGGGCTGGATCCGCTGACACGCTACGACAAGGCACACCTGATGCAGCGCGTCCGGCAGTCCTCGCTCGCGCTGATGCGGCTGCAGGAACGGCTCGCGCGGCCGGCAAGCAACCTCGATGCGGTGCGGTGGCGACTGCACGGGGCACTCGGCCCGCTCACCCTTGCCGAGAGCGTGGTCCGTACGTCCGACGAGCAGATGGTCAACGGCGAGAAGCAGTTCATGCTCGCCGAGCTCGCCCTCACCATCGCGGCCGTCGACTGGTCGGCCGTCCGCAACGTCGACGAGCGATGTGTAATCACGCGAGAGGTGACAACGGTGCTGGAGCAGATCCGGGAGCAGACGCAGCGATTGCCCTCGTCGCAGGACGCCACCCTTGACCAATATGTCCGCGATGCCGTGGAGGAGGCCTTGGCGAAGTGTGGCCACTGAAACCTGGGATCAATCTCGCTACGGCTGGTCGGGTATCCACCCAGGACGCCGACCGGCAGCTGCGTACAGCCGACGCCATCTTGCGTTCCCTGGCCGATCAGCCCGGCGTGGTGCTCGCCGACGAGGTCGGGATGGGCAAGACCTACGTTGCCCTCGCAGTGGCGGTCTCCGTGCTGGAAGCAACCGGGCGCGCCAACCCCGTCGTCGTCCTGGTCCCAGCGGCGGTCGCCGAGAAGTGGCCCCGCGAGTGGCAGGTCTTCGCCGAGCACTGCCTCCCGCCCGACCACGGGCTGCGCGGGTCGCGGCCGGTCAAGCGAGGCAGTGACCTGCTCAAGATGCTCGACGACCCCCCTGAGGAGCGCCAGCACCTCATCTTCGCCACGCACACTGCGCTCACCAGCAGGCTCACCGACCCGCTGATCCGGCTCGCCCTGCTGCGCCAGGCCACCCGCTACAACCGCGATGGGGACAAGCACCGCCGGGTGCTGGCCAAGCATGCCCACGCACTGCTGCGGGAACCCCGGTTCCGGGGTGCGGGGGGCCAGGCCTTGGTGGCGACGCTGCTCGAGAAACAACCGGGCCGGTGGAAGCAGGTGTGGGACCGGGGTCGACCCGAGGATCCGCTCGACGACGACCCCGTGCCTGCAGCACTGCTCGACGCCGTATCCGGGCTAGATCTCGAGGACCTACGGCAGGCGTTGGCCGCCGTTCCTGTCTACCGTACCGCCAACCTGGAAGGGCGGCTCAAGGTCGCTCGGGCACAGCTCGAGTGCGCACTTGGCGAGGTCTGGAAGGGGGCCCTGCAACGCCTGGATGTCCGGCTGCCGCTGCTGATACTCGACGAGGCCCACCACGTCAAGAACAGGACCCAGCTCGGCAGCCTCTTTGCCAACACTGTTGACGAGCGTGGCGCGCTAGGAAACATGTTCGAGAGGATGCTGTTCCTCACCGCCACACCGTTCCAGCTCAACCATGACGAGCTGATCCGGATCTTGCGTAGATTCCATGGCGTGCGCTGGTCGTCGCAGGCGGCGCGTGAGCGGTTCGACGACCAGGTGGAAGAAATCCAGAACGGGCTCAACCGAAGTCGTGCTGCTGCACTGCGGCTGGAACGGGCCTGGTCGCGACTCGAGGAGTCCGACGCCCCCCAGGTTGCCTCCGTCGCCACATTCGACGTTGAGGAAGGGCAATCTGAGCGCGTCCGTACGGCGATCACCGCCGCAGCCGCAGCGCACGACGAGCTCCGATCGGCCGAGAAGCTGCTGCGCCCATGGGTCATCCGACACACCAGGGCCAGCCGGACCCAGCGCCGCGACTACCACCCCGGCCGGGCGATCCTGGACGGACATGACACCGGTTCCGGCCTGACCGTCGAAGGCGAAGCAGTTCTGCCGTTCCTGCTCGCCGCCCGCGCCGAGGCCATCGCAAACCTCCACAACGCGAGCAAGGCCAGCCCGGTGCGGGGCTACTACGCCTACGGGCTCGCCTCATCCTTCGAGGCCTACGCCGACACGAGAGCCCACCGGATCGCCAAGCTCGACGACCTCGAAACCCCCGACGACTACATGCCGGACAAGCCCGCCACCGCCGCGGAGGACCAACTCCGGTGGTATGTCGAGCGCATCAGGACGGCCCTGCCGGACAACACGGTCGACGGCTGGGCAGCGCACCCGAAGGTGGCCGCGACTGTCAGCCGCGCGGTCGAACTATGGCGGCGCGGCGAGAAGGTCCTGGTCTTCTGCTTCTACCGCGAGACCGGCCGTGCCCTGCGCAATCACATCTCGCGCGCCATCCGGCGGGAGATCATCGACCGGGCCGCGCAGGCCCTCGGGAGGCCCGCCGACGACGATGTGCTAGCTGAGGTCGACGCGGTCGCCGAGCGTCTGCTACGCAGCGATGTCAGCGGGTACGACGCCTTCCGGGAACGAGTCGCCAGCTACCTCGATGGACTCGATGACGAGACGGCGCAACGGGTGCAGGACGTCGGGGTCCGCTTCATGCGTACGCCCTCGTTCCTGACCCGTTATGTTGACCTCTCCCCCAACCTGACCATCGAGGGGCTACTCGCTGGCCTGGACCGCGGCGCGCCTGGCGCCACCTTCGCAGACCAGATCAGTGCCTTCGCAGCCGCCCTTGCCCAACAGGTCGACAAGGAGCGGGACGACCTGCTCAACGCGCTCGCCAGCATCCAGACCGGTGGCATCCGCGTCACCAGCGAACACTTCGACACGTCCGAGCACTTCCACGACCGCGAGGTGCTTCTACCCAACGTCCGCTTGGTCAACGGGGAGGCGAAGCTTGCCACCCGTGAAACGCTCATGCAGACGTTCAACACCCCATTCTTCCCCGAAGTACTCATCGCCAGCAGTGTCATGGCCGAGGGCGTCGACCTGCACCACGCTTGCCGCCATGTCATCCACCACGACCTAGACTGGAACCCCAGCACGCTGGAGCAGCGCACCGGTCGCGTCGACCGCATCGGCTCCCAGGCGGCCCGGGTCGGCCGGCCCGTCGTCGTCTACGAACCGTACGTCGGCGGCACCCACGATGAGAAGATGTTCCGGGTAGTCAAGGACCGCGAACGCTGGTTCGGCATTGTAATGGGCGAATCGCCCGACAGCTCCGAGTGGGCCACCGAACGTCAAGCCGCCCGCATCCCCCTTCCCCCAGCGCTCGCCAGCGCCCTCACCATGAACCTGGCCACCCCAGTCGGTCCATGACCATCGCCGCCCAGCCGGGCCCAGAACTGGCCCATGTTGAGTCGGTGAGTTTCACCTGACCCCGCTGGTCGCGGCGGCACTGGGCCAGGGTCGAGAAGGCGGAGTCCCACCACGGCCCGATGCCGGTTCGGCCCACGGCCGGATCAGGGCAGGGATCGGGAGGGGACCCGTCGTCGTGGCCCCGGCGCACGCCGATGGTCAGGGACGATAGTCGTCGTGAAGCGCGACGCGGGAGAACTCGTAGCCATTCGGGGTACGCCAGTAGTGCAGCCGGCGAGCGGCCGCTGATTCTCGCTGTAACGCAACCCGCCAGCAGATCGCGCCGTCGGAGCGGCGGACGTAGGGGCTGCCGGCCTCGCCGGTGCGTAGGGGGTGCGCGTCGCGCCCGGGGAGGTGCTGCGCCTGACCCGTGAGCACCTCCACCACTACGGCGACGACCTTTGCCCGGCTGATGCCCTCAAGTTGTTCCACGGAGTCGAGGAAGTCGCCGGCCAGCGTGTACTTGGCGAGCGGCTTGTCGGCCTTCTCGGCAGCCGGAATGCGCTGCGCCCACTCACAGGTGACCTCGTAACGGAACTGTTCTTCTGGATCGAGGAACAGCGGCGCCTGAACACCGGCTGTCTGGTCGACGCGGCCCTGAGCGCTCCTGAGCCGCTTGCCCAGGCGCTGCCGAGCCAGATCGGCGCCACGGTAGCGGGTCTGGAGCTGTTCGATGGCGCGGATTGCCTGCGCGAGCTCGGCCTCCAACTCGGCAGCCCGAGCTCGTAGACCCACCAGTTCGCCGACGAGGGCCTTCCGGGTCGCCCGCTCGGCCGCGAGCTCGTTTCTCAGTAGTAGGACTTGCGCCTGTTCTGCCGCAGGTACCGCTTCGGCACGTCGGGCCATCACGGTCCGTTGCGGCGGGGAGAGGCGATGGACCAGGTCCAGGGGCGTTGGCTGTCGAGGCGCGACAGTGGGAACGTTCGGTAACGGTGGCGCCACCTTCGGGGGAAATGACGTCGGCGGCGGGGACGGCGCTGCAACCTGGGATTGCGGGTCTGGCTCGGGCAGGCGCAGCCACGGAGGCCCGCCCGGCAGCAGGCTCGGCGCTGGCCTCGGCACCTCCTCGTCGTCGACGTCATCCAACCGCAACCGCAGCGGCTCGACCGTCACGAGGCGGCAGGCGACGACTTCCCCGACACTGAACAAGCCAACCAGTGTGTCCTTCTGATTGCTGGTGACCGCCTCCCGATCGATCCCGACTGAAAGGCCGGGCAGCAGCCTCACTGTGACGCTCTCGTCGGCCACCGCCTCCACCTCGGCCAGAACGACGTCACCGGCCTGATACGCCTCCTGAATGCCGCCCTGGGCGCTGGCGGCTTCGGCGAAACGCAACGCGGCACGCAGGTCTAGCCGCCGCGAGTCTGGGTCGTAGCGGCCCGATACGAACTGCCCCCGGACCAGCACTCTGTCCAAGGCAACGCCGGGAAGGGTCAGTTCCTCCCACACCGTCGCCACGGACATGTCGTCGAACATGACCAGCGCGCGCGACCCGATGATGCCCTGCACCCTCCCAGAGCGCTGCTGCGTTCCCGGACGAGTGCGGGGTTCGACCAGTCCGGCTGCCATAGCTGCTTGCAGCGCGTCGCTGATCAACTGGTCGGTGATGCGTTTGCGGTCGTGCGGCGAGTAGGCGAACCGCAACCTGCTGCGCCCGGGGTCGGAAACCCAGGCATGATCGACTGGATACACCCGGCCCGCGCCGCCGTACACCTGGGTCATGGCCGGCATCACCCGAGAAAACGCCCACGAGATGTCGCTCGTGGGCATCAGTACGACCTCGGCCAGGTCGCCGACCGCCTGCTTGATTTCGTCCGGATCACCGAACGGCTCGTCGTGCTCCCCCGGAATGGTCAGCACCACGACCGGCCACCGCCGCCCGGGCATCAACAACCAGTGCGCGAGCTCGCTGGCCTTAGCCTCCGAGGCGATGCGCCGCACTTCCAGCGGCGCGACGGCGCCAACGCCCGACTGTCCCATCAAGCTCGACTTCCTCCCGGCAGGGATTCACTTCGGATAAGCCGGCCGACCTCTGCAGTCGCCCCGGATCATGAGACGGCTGCGTTCGGCGGGAGGCGGTCGGTGGGACACCGCCGACCCGCATGTCACAGCACCGCAACGCCGATCAGCGTGAGACCGTCTGCTTCGCCATCCAGTGGCGCTCCGGCGATCTGCTGCAACCCTGCGCCGACGATGCCGTGGGCGTCGCGGCGCAGCCAGAGCCGTCCAACTGCGGCTTTGCCGTCGCGGCCGGCAAGGACGACGCGACCTTCGTAGAGGTCCAGTTGACCGGAGGCAACTGGTTCGAATACCTCCCCGGCCGCCTCCGATACCAGGAACCGGCGCGTCGCCGTCAGTGCGGGCTGAACGTCGGACAGGGAGATCCGCAAGACTCCGGCCGGCGCGTGGTCTGCCTTGCCGAGTAGTCGGCCGAGTACGTCGGCGGCTACGCCGCGGCGTAGCTGCTCGTGGTAGCGCTCGTTGCGGAACACTCGCAGGCATCGGTAGCAGCTTGTCTCGGGGCCGCACTCGCAGTCGCGGACCCGTCGCACCGCTTGGTCGAGTACGTCGCGCAGTCTTTGCGCGATGCGCTGCACGTGCCCGGCGCCGCCGGGCACGGTGTCGTACAGCATGATGACGCTGCGTCCGGTCTCGGTCTGATAGATCGTTGCGTCGATGTCGTCGCGGCTGATCTCCAGCGCGCGGGCAGCGCCCTCCACCATAGCGTAGGCGATCGACCGCCAGGCGGTGTCGTCGAGGCCGTCCGTGGCTGTCCCTTCGAGGCTCAGATCGAGGACGTCTGTCTGGTACCTGTGGGCCAGGGAGAGGTTCTCCATGCGGCCTCGGCAGTCTCGGCCACTGAGCGGGCTCTGGTGGCTGGCCAGTCCGTCGATGGTGGGGCGCCCGAAGCCGCAGGTGGCGCAGATGAAGAAGCCGCGGCCGAGCGCTCCATCGCTGATGGCGATGAGTTCGCCTCTGGCGCCGGCCCTGACAGTGACGGTGCCGCCGGTCAGGTTCAGCTTGTCTTCGTACAGTTCAGCGCCGGGTGAAACGACGTAGGTCGCACCGTGCCAGGCACGTCGCGGGGCGCTGGTGGGCCGCCGGGCGCTGTTGCGGGCGGCGACAAAACCGAAGACCGGAATGGCGTACTGGCGGGGAGCGCCGACCGGTGCGGCGCCGCATGCCGGGCAGGCTTGGTCGAGGCGGTCGATGGAGTCGCGGTAGTGGCCGCAGCCGTCGCAGATGGCGTAGTAGCGGCGTTCCAAGTCCCGTCCAGGGAGCCGATAAACGCCGGCGGACTGCCAGGTCAATCCCCCGGCGATGACCTCCGCGCCGGGCGCGTACTCATAGATGGCTGAGGAGAGGTCCCGGGAAAGTTCCAGCTGCTTGGCCTGCTGGGCATCGGCGAACGCCAGCCGTAGTTCGACGGTGTCGACGGGGAAGCCGTACTTGGGCAGGACGTTGCGGTTGGCCAACAGTCCGAGGAGCTCTCGGGCGGTGATGGTCTTCATGACCCGGCTGTAGCGGGCAGCCTGGTCGTCCTTGCGAGCGGCGAAAGCCTCCTGCCGCTTTTGTTCGTAGGTGTCGACGTCCTGTTGGAGTTCGGCTCGGACGGACTCCAGGAGGTCGAGCAGGTGCTCGACCCAGGCGGCGGAGTCGACGCCGATGCTGACCTGCACGTCGGTGGGTAGGACCTGGCGTAGAGACCTCGTGATGTCCGCGGGCACGGGCGTCAGGAAGTCGCGGACCAGCGTTACGGGCGCAATTCCGTAGTCGTCGGGCAGAAGGAATTCTCCTGCCGTCCGCCACACGGTGCCGTAGGTGCGGAACTGATGGCGGAAGAAGGCGGCTAGGGCCACGGAGTGAGCATGCCGTCGATCAATCCGCACGTTGTTGAGGGGTACGTAGGGTGCGCGGACTTCGCCGGCGATCATTCGGTTGGGTTCGGCGAAGCGGGAGAGGTCGTGTGAGCGTCGTTGGGCGTAGGTGACGACGAGGGCGGCGGCGTCGGTGCGCCGGCCGGCGCGGCCAGCACGCTGGACGTAGTTGGCGGTGGTGGGTGGCATGTTGCGGAGCATCACGGCTTGGAGTTCGCCGACATCGACGCCGAGTTCGAAGGTGGTGGAGCAGGACAGGGCGTTGACTTCGCCTCGGACGAACTGCTGTTGGATTTCGGCAGCTCGCTCGCTGGTCCACTGCGCGGTGTGTTCGAAGACGCGCAGGGGTACCGGGTTCATGTCCCGGTAGACGTTGCGGTAGTGATCGGTATCTGTGTTGGCGGCTAGCTGCGTCCACTGTTCAAGGTCGCCGTCGCAGGCCATGGTCGGGCACGTGCCGCGGACGTTGAACGGGGTGAGTTTGCGGCAGGTGGAGCACTGCCAGAGTTCGCTGTCACCGGTGACCACGGTGCAGGCCATCAGGGCGGGGTCGAGTTGGTAGACCTGGCCGATGCCGCGCTCGGTGCTGGCGATCAGCCACTCCGACTGTGGTCCCCTGGTCAGGAGGTGCCACACCCCTTCGAGGATCTTGATGGGTTCCGCGGTGTGTCCGAGCCGGTTGAGCAGTCGGCGTACGTAGTCGAGTCTGCGGTTGACGCCCTTGGTGGGCAGCCAGCTGAGGACCTTGCGGCGGGAGTCGGCGCCGGTGCCTCGTACGTAGATTGGTCCCAGCCTCGGCTCGAATGCTTCGTCGCGGGGGTCGACGCCGTCTAGTGCGGCGACGGCACCTTGGAGGCGGATTGATCGGACGAGCTCGCCGACTAGTGCAGAGGCTTCGTCGGCGGTGAGGCCGAGGTCGGTCAGCGGCCGGGGTGGGGTCCAGGCCGGGTCGCGGGACATGTCCCAGGCGAGGAGTCCGCGGCCTTCGAGGGAGTTGCGTTCGTCGACGCCGACGACTTCGACCTGCGCCCAGAGTGCTACCTGGCGTTCGCGTGTCTGTCGTGACTGGCGGCGTTCGAAGATGCCGTACCGGTCGGCGGCCCGGCTGGTGTGGTAGATGACATCCTCCAGCCGGACCTCGTCGCCGGTCTCGGCGGCAGCGTGGGCGCCTTCGAGCAGCAGCCGTCGGCGTTGCATGCGCTGGTAGGAATCTTCGAGGTAGGGCGCGAAGTAGGCCGCGGACTGTCGGCTGTCGCTGAACAGCAAAAGCTTGCGTCCGCCTCCTTTCAGGCCTTGCTGAATGGGGTCGGCCGCTACGGGCAGCTTCTGGTAGAGGGCAGTGGCGAGGACCGAGGCGGAGGCCTCGTTTCCGCTGGAGAAGAGACGGATCAGACCGCCACCGCGTCCGCCGCAGGACAGGCATGCGGTGAGTTCGTCGGTCCGTTGCCGAAGGAATCGCACCTGGCGCATGGGCATGTCCGGGCAGCGGGGACAGGTGGTCGCTGGGCCGGTCTGGAAGACTCCGCATCGGCTGCACATGCCACCCCGTTCGCCGGCGGATTGGGCGCCGCTGGAGATGGTTTCTTCGTCTTCGTCGGTGGCGACGGAGTCGACCAGCGCCATCCAGACTTGCTGTTCATCTCGGGAGCGCCGGGAGCGGAAGACGGCGTGGGCGCCGACCCGTTCGAGGGTGCCGGAGAGGTAGACCGTGCCGCAGCGGCGGCAGGTGCCGAATTCGAATGCGGCGTCGCCGCAGCGTTCGCACCGCTCGTGTCGGGTGAGGCTGACGTGCGGGCCGTGGGGTCCGAGGCAGGTGAAGGCGCCTTCGGTGGCGCGGGCGAACAGGTGGTAGCGGGCGGAGAGCACGGGGGCGCCGTCAGTGTCGTGGATGCTGTTGGCCAGGGCGACCATCGCGGCGCAGGCGGTCTGGTCACCGGTGTCGAATAGTGCGTGTGCTGCTTGCGGTAGTGGCATTGGCCCGTGGGTGAGGAGTGCCTTGAGCCTGCGGACGCGCTGCTCGCGGGCGAGGGCGTCTGCCGGGTCGTCGGTGGCGTACCCGTGCTGCTGGGCGCGGGCCAGGATGGCGGCGGCGGGGTCGTCGGCGTCCAGGAGTTCGGCATACGCCGAGGCGGGCAGGGGTCCCCATTCCGGTCCGGGTGGGAGTTCCACACGGTCGGCGGTGACGACGTCCTGCCGGGTTTCGTCGGCAGGGTCGTACTCGAACCGTGCCGGGAACAGGGAGGCGGCGAATTCCGCGACCGCTTTCATGTCGCCGCCTACGGTCGCGCTGGTGGCGATGCACTGGACCGGCTGGTCGGTGTTGACGCGGTCAACCAGGCGGCGTAGCAGCATGGCCAGTTCCGCGCCGCGGGCGCCGTCGTAGACGTGTGCCTCGTCGACGACGATGAACTGCCAGTGCCCGGCGTGTTCTCCTTCGAACAGGTCCATGTCGAGGGGGCGTAGCAGCAGGTATTCGAGCATGGCGTAGTTGGTCAGCAGGAGGTGTGGCGGCCGCTGCTGCATGTCTTCGCGGCTGAGCAGCTCGTTGGGCAGCGGGCGCTCGCCAGGGTTCTGCCGTTCGAATATCTCGGCGGCCTCGCGGCGGGTTTGCCGGGTCTCCCCCGTGTACCGGCCGAAGGTTATGTCCGGCGCCTCGGCCAAGATGCCGCGTAGCCGTTTCATCTGGTCATTGGCGAGCGCGTTCATCGGGTACAACAGCAGTGCCCGGACGCCTGCGCCGAGCGTTCCTGCCGAGCGTTCGGCCATGATGCGGTTGAGGATCGGCAGGAGGAAGCTTTCGGTCTTGCCGGAACCGGTGCCGGTGGCGACGACCAGGTTCCGGCCGGCGGCGGCTTTGCGGATCGCCCGCTCCTGGTGCCGATACAGCGGTCGGTCGAGGTTGAACCCCTTGCCGAGGGTGGCGATCCCGGGATCCAGAATGCCGGTGTCGATGAGCTGACGTGGGGTGGATGAGGTGACGTAGGGCGGCGTCGCTTCGAGCAGGGGGCCCTTGGTGATGTCCTGGTTGATCGCTTCGCTGATCGCGCTTTCCAGGGCGGCCGCCAGACGAGGGTCCTTCGGTTCCACCAGCGTGCGCAGGTAGCGCCGGTAGGTGGCGACGACCGCGTCACTGGTGGCAATGGGGTCGAGGATCATCGGGCGGCTCCGGATCCGATCAGGGTGAACTCGGCAAGCAGAAGATCGATGGTGACGAGGCGGGGTGCACTGCGAGCGAGGGTCGCGTGATGCGGCAGGGTGCGCGGCAGCAGCCGCTGACAGCCATTGTGTCCACGGGCAGCCAGGCGGGCGACGAAAGCCAGGACGAGCGACACCGCGGGCAGTGCACACCAGCCTGTGGTTGGCTTTCGCGCTTGGACTGCGTCCGTTACGCGCTGCCCGCTGACGGCATGGATCTGTTGGCGCGAAACGAGGAGTAGCTCCCTGGCGGCGCTGGAGACTCTGCCGAGGCCCGGCTGTATCCGCACATCGAACAGTTGCCGCGCTGCCGTCAAACGCTCGTCGGCGTCGAGCAGACCGCCCGGCACGACGCGCATCGCCTTCCACAACCGGTTACGTACCTCGATCGGAAGCTCGGCCAGGCGTAGAGCCGACTCATCGAACCGGCCAACCGTCCGGTAGGGGTCGATGCCACCGGCGAGCAGATGCAGCGCCACCTCGCCACAGACTGCCGATACCTGCTCGCGTAGCTCCTCATTTCCGTCTTGCTCGCCGAGACGATGGGCCGTGGCGAGCATGCCTGCCAGAGGGCTGATCCCCCACAGCTTGGTTGCGTCACGCTCCCCGACGTACGCGTCGGGGGGTGCGGCGATCAGACCGGAGTGTACGAGTGGGGCGACCAGCCGGTCGGCCGAGGTCCTGGTCTTTGTCAGCGCGATGAGAGTTTGCGCGGGATAGCGCCGCAGGATGGCGGAGGTGCTGCGGACGTCCCGGGTCACCCTGCCGCGCAGGCCGTCCGCCCGGTGATACAGGTCGATCAGCAGCGGTGCGATGTCCGGGTGGTCGGGCAGGTCGCCGGCTCCCGCCAGGTAACCCGACACGGCGTCGTCGGCGCTGTCCTCTCCGCTGGGCTTCCACTCACGGCCGGCGATGTCGAAAACGTTGTCGGCCGCGGGCCAATCGGGCCACTCTGCCGGCACCCACGGATCCTCGATGCGCAGCAGCGCCACCAGAGGCCCGGCGGTGGTGACCTCCTCGGGAAGCGGATCACTGACCAGGTCCTGGTTGAAGGTCACCACGTGGGGAGGTTGCCACGGCGCGTATATCCGGTAGAAACCGGCAACCAGGCCCTCTGCATGCACGCCGTCGACGAGGACCAGCCGGTCTCTGTCGAGGTGGACGGAGCTGGCGAGGCGCCTCGGGGTGCAGCGGGCCACCGGGAAGTCCTGGCCGTCGACGCGGACATCGAGCTGTGCGATGCCGTGGACGCCGACGGTGTCGGCGATGGCGGCCAGAGGGAACCGCGCCAAGGGCTGCCCATATGTGAATCCAGAGGCGACGGTTTGCAGCTCACGACCGGCGGCCTTGACGACGAGTTGGGCGTCTGCCACCTCGTGAAGCCGGACCAGCAGCTCCCCCTCGCCGACCGTCTCGGTGTCCAGGCGCAGCGGCTGCAAGGACCAGTCACCGCGGCCGTTGCCGCCGAGCCGCTGCACCGCCATGTGCGCTGGTGTCACCCGCACGGTCGCTGATCCGGCAGTGCTGTCGATCTGCACCTCAGCGGCGGTGTCCTTCGGACCCAGCTGCACCGTCGTCGGTGTGACGGTCAGGCCGTGCAGGCTGGCGCTGGCCCGCACGGTCGCTGGTTCCAGACCGTCGGCGCGGATCTCCCGCCACGAGGGGTTGGAGCGGGCGTTCAGGCCCTCGACGAGTTCGAGGGTGCGGGACAGGCCGCGGCCGAGGGGGCCGCGGACGGTTATCTCGTACGTGCCGACAAGGGGTCGGGGCAACCGATGCCAGGGGTCGATGGTGGTATCGCGGATGATGGTGATGACTTCGGTGATCAGCTGATCGGATCCGGGTTTGCGGATCCGGATGGACCACTCGGTCGTGACGCCCGGCTCAGTGGGCAGGGTCAGCTTCGGCGCGGCCGTGACGACCGGGGCGCCGGTGAGGCTGCACACGCCGGGGAGTGGCGGGTCGAGGTGCAGCTGAGCCCGTCGGGCGCCCTTGACTCGTCGGGGCGTGCCGCCGCCGAGACGCAGCTCGGCCACTTGGCGAAGGTCGACACGCCGCAGGCTCCAGCCGAGCCAGCCGTAGGGGGCGGGGACGTCGCCGAGATCGTGCAGGTCGCCGGTGATGTGAAGCTCGAGCGATTCACCGGCGTCACTCTCGTGGGGGTAGAGCAGCCAGGCGGGTTCCGGCGGCAGGCTGGCAGTGGCCGGTACGCGTCGACCGTCGTCGGTGAACACCAGGAGCGGATCCCGCGGGTCGACCACCTCGATCTCGTGTTCCTGGTCGTAGGCGGCGAGTTCGACGGTGAGTTGTCGCGCGGGGCGTGCGATGGGCAGTGCCGTCGCGGGTACGGTTTCCCGCACGCCCGGCCACATCGACCGGCTGACCACGGTCTGCGCCTCACCGTCGATGCGCACCTGCCACACCACATGGCCGTCCGCCGCGTCGGGCACCGAGGGCAGCCACAGCAGGAGTCCCCGACCGAAGGGCTCAAGTTCCAGGTGGGGGCGGGCCTGCGTGATCCGGGTCCCCATCTGGGCCCGGCCGGTCGCACCGGTCCAGTCGAGCTGGCCCGACTCGGCAAGGTGCTGCGCCTTGGCGATCAGATGTGGAGGCAGTCCGAGGCCGTCGGCGTGGAACACCGGCTGGCGGAGTCGCTCCAGCAGGTCGATGCAGCGGTCGATGAGATCCTCGGCGTAGTCGCCGCCGTACTGGATGAAGCGCTGCACGGGCTTGTCGAGCTCGAACAGGCGGGATTCGCGGCCGGGGGTCAGTGCCCAGGCCAGGAAGTGCTCCGCGGACATGCCCGGATCGCGGGCCAGCCGCTGCAGCAGGAGGTTCAACAGGTCGCCGATGCAGTACGCGGGGACGCCGGCGTGCATGAGAATCTCGCCGACGTTGACCTGCGGAAGCCCCGGGAATCGGGCCAGCTTGAAGCGGTCGAGGTTGGCGCGGAACAGCTCGCCCCACAGACTCTGGTCGATCCTGCCCGGCGCCAGCTGGTGTACGGCGCCCCAGTAGTTGCCGTGTTCGTAGCCGACGGCGCCGATGCCGGCGAGTCCGGTGACCAGGCACGCGGGGTACCGATAGGCGAGCAGCCGGCGGTCGTACAGGCCGGAGTCTCCGCAGACCCTGCCGAGTAGGCGGATGACCTCTTTGACATCCTCTTCCAGGGCGCCGACTTCGGAGACGAGCGACACGGCGGACAGGGCTGGTGCCCAGGCGCGTTCCCGGTCGCGGAGGAACTCAGATGCTTGTGACACGTTCTTCCCCTCTAGAACGCGGCCGCAGCCGTAGAGCGACTATGCAAGTGAGCCGTGGTCAGCACAAGACGAGCAGCAGGTCACAGCCCGTGCCCTGCCCGATCGGCCCACCGGTGCCACCAAGATCGTTCGTGCCGTCGCCCCGGTCGGGGGAACGACAAGTCGTTTTCGCTGTGCCAAGGGTTGCCTGCAGCGGCTTAATCAGAGCCGGTGGTGTTATTCGCGGAACTCACGGCATGGAGTTGCGGTAGGAGACAGGTGACGTCCCGGTGCCAGCTCTCAAGTTCCGCCACAGTGGGCGCCAGCTCGTACACGTGGTGGTGCATGGCGCGGGAGAGGCCGTGCCATGCCGTCCTCGCGAGGAGCGCCGTCGAGGCATCGACGAAGGCCGGCAGGGCCAGCAGTTGGTGCCGCATCGGGCATCGGATGACGCTGGGTGCGACCTGGTCCCAATAGATGCGCAATCCCTGTTCGAGTGCGAGGCGGGTGAGGCAGGCGCAGCCGCGCTGCCAGCAGCGGCGCATACTGCGGCTGGGACGGTGCAGCAGGGTGGAGGCTTCGTCGAGGAGCTGCTCGGGGGTCATGGGCGGCGCAGCCTCCCCACCAGGTGCCGTGCTTCCTCGATCAGGACCGCGAGGTCGCTGGTGGCACCGCCGTGCGAGCCGTTGTTCGCCGCCTTGACCACACGAGCGGCGGTGGGACCGAGCTTGCTCAACTCGGCAGGCAGGGCACCGACGCGCTTGCGGTCGCCCACCAGAGCGAGGGCCAGCGTGGGGCGCAGCCCCTCGGTCTCGCTGATGGCGGCTTCCGTGTCGGCGATCGAGGTTCCGGCGCGGAAGCCACGGATCCGGATCCTTTCGTGGCAGGCGTACTCGAGGGCATCGCGGATGAGGTTGCAGACGATGGTGGCCTGCACCGTGGCGGCCATGTTCTCGTCGTGGGTGATGGCCAGGGCGTCGGTGAGGTAGCGCTGTCCGGGATCACCGTCCCGGTCACCGGTGACGGTGACCTGGGAGCGGGCGAGGCGGCTGACGGCGAGGATCCGGGCGTCGAGCTGCAGGTGCCGGACGGCGGCGGGGAGCCGGTCGTCGTGGGTGAAGACGATGACCTGCCGGTGCTTCGCGACCTGGGCGAGGACCTGAGCAAGGCCGTAGACCTTGGCCGGGTCCATGGACTGCACCGGATCGTCGATGACGAGGAACCGGAACGGGCTCTCGGGCATGGTGGCGCGCGGAAGAAACAGCGCCAAGGCGAGGGAGTGCAGTTCCCCCTGACTCATGACGCTGAGGGCCGCTCCGGGTACGCCGTCGACCTCCACGTCGAGGTCGACCCGGCGGGTGGTGCCTGTGCCGGCCAGCTTGATCGCGCCAAGTTGGACGTTGCTGTCCTGCCGCAGGGTGTTCCAGATGGTGGTTGCCTCTGCCGCGACTGGCGCCAGCTTGTCGGCGCGGATCTCGTTGCCGAACTCCAGCAGCTTGGCGATAGCGGTCTTGAGGGCTGCGAACATGGTGGCGGCGTGCCGGCTGGCGTGTTCGGTGTCGATCCAGGTGCGGAGTTGGTCGGCGACCGGCTGCCACGCCTGCCGACGACGCTCCAGGGCGTCCCGGGCGGCGGTTCGCACCGGGCTGAGGGTGTTGACCAGAGTGTCGAAGGCGCCGATTGCGGTTTCGGCGATCGTGGTGGAGTCCGCGGCGGCGAGCAGGTCGTCCCAGCTCTGCCAGGCCGTCCGAGCGTCGCCGGTGTGGACCTGCTCGGAGGAGAGGTCGAGGTTCAGGGCTGCCGGCAGGGCGGGCACCTGTTGGCGCAGGGCGCGCCGCGCCTCGAGTTCGGTGCGGTGGGCGCCGTCGAGCTGCTCGGCACGCTGGGCCAGCCGGTGTAGCTGCGTCTGCGCCTGGGCGGCCCATTCCTCGTCCAGGGTGCGACCCCCGCACACTGGGCAAGGCTGGTCGGGGTGGTTGGTGCGGTGGCGCAGCGCGTCGCGGAGCAGCCCGGCCAGTGCCCTGGCCTCCTCGGCCGGGGTGCCGGCCAGGGCGTCGATCTGGCGCAGCGCGGTGCGGAGCCGGTCGACTGCGGTGCTGAGTTCGGTGTGGCTGGGAAGGTGCAGGACGTCGAGCTGGCGCAGCGGCACGACGGTCGTGTCGTCGGTCGCTTCGCCGCTGGTGGTCAGGGTTTCGAGCTGGTCGAGGTCGGCGAGCCGGCCGGTGAGGGCGTGCTCGGCAAGGCGGGCGCGGGGGTCCGGGTGCTCCGCCAGTGCCGCCTTCAATGGCGGGATGCTTTCGGCGGCCCGCTTGCGCTGCTGGTCCATCTCCCGGCGGGCGGTCTTGAGCATCGTTTCGATCTCGACGAGGCGGCCGAGTCCGAGGATTCGTTGCAGGGAGTCGTGCATCTCGCTGTCCTTGCCACCGAGGAGGCCGCCGAGTTCTGAGTAGGAGAGGAACGGGCGGTAGAGCTCCAGGGACTTGGCCCAGCCGAGGTCGGCGACGCTCTGGCGGCGCTGGCCGGTGGCCTGGAGGAAGGTGGTGCACTCGGTGAGGTTCGCGTCGCTGGCCCAGTGGCATTCGACCGTGGCCCCGTCGCGGTGGCCTTCGACCCCCAAGCGGACGCGGATACGCGGGTCGGTGCTGGCGTGCAGGTTGCGCCAGCCCTTCTGCCAGACAGCGGTTCGGCCGGCCCAGCGCTTGTTGTTGCCGGTGAGGGCGAACTCCGCGGCTTCGGCGAAGCTGGACTTGCCGGAGCCGTTGCGGCCGGTGACGATTGTCAGCCCCGGCCCGGGGATGAGGTTGAGGGTGGCGGTGGGGCCGATGCCGCGGAAGCCGGTCACCTCAATGCTGGCGAGATAGGTGCCGATCGGCTCGGACGCCGCCTCGTCTGCGGCGGGTGTTTCGGGCCGCTGCGGCGCCGTTCCGCCGAGTACGGCAGCGAGGTCCTCGTCGCCGAGCAGGGCGGCGATGATGAGGTCCTCGGCGGTCTCGGGCAGGTTGGCGTGGTCGAGGTGGTCGAGGATGAGCTGGTCGACGGTGCCGGTCTGGTCGTCTGTCACGTCGTTCCTCCTCACGGGGGATGAGGGGACGGGTGGCCGCGCCACCAGCGGGTGGCTGGTGGCGCGACGCACGGCGTCTCGGGGGTGGCGCGGGGCAGGTTACTGACCGCGGATCTTGCGGCCGCTCTCGGTGTCGGGGTAGAGAACGGCGTCGGCGACCCGGCCGCCGGAGTCCTTGGCGCCGCCGCCGAAGTTCAGGACGCCAGCAGCGTTGGCGCTGGCGGCGATGCCGTCCCAGTAGCGGGCTTCCCGCTCCCAGCGGATACCGGAGAGCAGGTTCAGCAGCTCGGTGTCGGTGAGCGGGATGCCGGCGGTGGCCCAGTCGGTGGCCTGGTGAGCGGCGATGCCGATGCCGGCCAAAACGGCCGGCGCGGAGGCCGCGGACCGGGCAGCGAGCTGCGGGTAGAGGTGGGTGAGCAGAGCCGACAGCAGCGGCACGACGCGGCGCTCGATCTGCTCGGCGGTCGCTCCGGTGGGGAGGTCCGTCGGGCGGATGGTGGTCGAGGACAGGCCCAGCCCGGCCCGGCCGTAGATCGTGGTGATGACGAGGACCCGCAGCGCGGAGAGGGTGATCAGCTCGGGGTCGGTCTTGGTGAGCTGCCGCTTGCGGGACTGGACGAGCTTGCTGAAGGGGATCATCTTGCCGTCGTGTTCGACCTTGACGGCCTCGGCGATGCGGTGCGCGAGCTGGGTGCCGAAGTCCCGCTGGTCCATGGACATGGCCAGGTTCTTGGCCACCGGGACGCCTTCGACATTGCGGTCGTAGAAAATCTGCCGGGCGTCCTCGACGTTGAGCCCCCAGTAGAGCTCGAAGGGCAGCCGGACGGCACCGAGGGCCTCGTAGGTGATGCCGTACTGCTCGGGGTCGTCGTAGAGCTCGTGCAGGGCCGTCACCTGGGTCTCGCCGTCGATCGCAACTACCGGGGAGCCAGCGAGGAGGGTGATCTTCCGGATGCCGCTGCCAGGGATGAGCTCGTCGCTGACCGCGCCGGGCTCGCCGGCGAGCCAGAGAGTGATCGGCGGGGTGGACCAGCCGGAGCCGAAGTCGCCGTTGATGCCGGAGGCGATGTAGCGGGCGTAGCCGGCGACGTTGCGGCCCTTCTGGGTCGACTTGAGGGTGCGCTGGACCAGGGAGCGGATCTCGGCGTGCCGGCGCATCGCACCGGGCGAGAACTTCATCGCCCGCTTGTCCTCCTCCAGCTTCGGCGAGGGGACGAGCTGCAGGAGCGCAGGCAGCCCGATCGTGCCGATCACCGCATCGGTGCGGAAGGGGGTGACGGTCAGCTGGATGCCCTCGACGGGCGCGGTGGGCATGGTGATGGACACGAAGAGGCCCTCCTGAAGGGGTGGAACGCCCACACGCTGGAGACGTAGGCAGGGGGATCGACAGCCGCCGGACAAGCTCGGCTCGCTGAAAACGAGAGTAGCACACTCACGAGTGAAAGCGATGTCAACGCGTTTAAACGGCTCGAGCATCGTGTACAGTGAGCGGCGAGCAGGACCATGCGCCAACCGACAGGAACAAGCCATGCCGCAACCCGCCCAGCTGACCGCCGCCGAGATCTCCCGGCTGGCCGGCGTCACGCGCGCCACGGTGAGCAACTGGCGCCGGCGTCACCCGGACTTCCCAACCCCGACAGGTGGGACGGAGGCCAGCCCGGCGTACGACCTGGACGCCGTCCGGGCTTGGCTCGCCGCGCGCGGACAGTTGCCTGTCAGTTCTCCCGCAGACGATTTGCGCACCGCCCTGCGCGCCAGCGCATCCGACCTCGCCCACCGAAGCAGACTGCTCCCGCTCATTGTCGCGGCGAGTCGCATTGCCGACGCCGAGGTGGGCAAGGCTGTCGGGCTTCCCGATGACCGGCTGTCCGAATGGGCGCAGCAGACGACCGGGTCGAAGGCCGACGACATCCCGGGCACCGATGACCTGGCCTATCAACCCGAAGATGCCGAACTGCTTCGCACGCTGTTGCGCTGCGTCGCCGAAGAAGGCGCGGCGCGGACGCTGGAGGTGTTCGCCGAGGGCGATGTCAACGACACCAAGGCCGGTGGCGCCTATCGAACGCCGACGCCAATAGCTGATCTGATGGCCGATCTCCTCGGTGGCCCCGGCGAGCCGTACCCGGACAAGGTCTTCGACCCCGCGTGTGGTGCTGGCGGACTGCTTCTGGCCGCCGCGGGCCGCGGGGCCCGGGAGCTGTACGGCCAGGACATCGTGCCTTTGGTGGCCGCCCAAGCCGCCGCTCGCCTCGCCGTAGAGACCGAGGGAACAAAGCCGCAGATTCAGGTCGGCGACAGCATACGTATCGACGCGTTCCCGGCGCTGGCCGCCGACGCCGTGCTCTGCGCACCGCCCTACGGCCACCGCGACTGGGGCCACGAGGACCTAGCGTACGACCCGCGATGGGTGTTCGGCCTGCCACCGAAGGGTGAGTCGGAACTCGCGTGGCTGCAGCACTGTCTCGCCCACCTGGCCCCAGGTGGCAGAGCTGTTCTGCTCATGCCGCCTGGTTCCGCCTTTCGGCCCTCAGGGCGGCGAATCAGAGCCGAGATGGTCCGCAGCGGAGCGCTACGAGCCGTCATCGCTCTACCCGTCGGTGTCGCTCAGCCGCTGCACATCGGCCTGCAGCTGTGGCTGCTTGAACGGCCGCACCCGCAGGCGACCCTGCCGTCGACGGTTCTCTTGGTGGACGCCGCCGCCATCGACGCTCTCGGGACCGAGGAAAGCTCGGGTAGGCGCCCGCCGTCGGACTGGTCTGCGCTTCACGGCGCAGTGCTCGATGCCTGGAAAGACTTCGACCGGCACCCCGACAACTTCGAACCAATCCCCAGCACAGCGCGGGCCGTCCCAGTCATTGACCTGCTCGACGAGTCGGTCGACCTCAGCCCCGCCCGCCACATCCGGGCCGCCCCGGTTCCCGCCAAGCCCGACGAACTCGCCGAGATGACATACGAGCTACGAAGCCGGCTACGCCGGGCCGCCACCGGGCTGATGACCCTCAGCGGCGGCCAAGCCTGGCCCCCGGCCGGTGCCACTTCCCTGTCCTGGCGGACCGCCAGTGTCGCTGACCTCCTGCGGGGCGACGCCCTCACGCTCCTCCGCCCTCCAGGCGCGATCCGCAGCTCCACCCCCGCCATGCAGGACGCCGACGCGCCTCGGACGCTCACCGCCCGGGACGTGGTGTCGCGCCGGCCGGCCTCCGGCGCCCCCGCCGAGGAGGAACCTTCGGATGAGGACATCACCATCCAGTCGGGGGACGTCATCCTCCCCGAGATGCTCCACGAAGGCGTCGGCACCGCCCGCGTCGCCGACGCGCGGGACGTCGGCCATCTCCTCGGCCGGCACCTCTACCTGTTGCGCCCCGACCCCGCCCGCATCGACCCGTGGTTCCTTGCCGGATTCCTGGCCGCCGAGGACAACCTCAGCGCCGCCTCGTCCGGCACCACCGTGGTCCGGGTCGACCCTCGACGCCTGCGGATCCCCCTGCTCCCGCTCGCCGAACAGCAGCGGTACGGCAAGGCGTTCCGCCAACTCCACGCGCTCCGACTCGCGGCGGACATCGCAAACCGCCTCGCCGACGAGGCAGCCCGCACCCTGGCCGCCGGCCTCACCGGCGGTGCACTCCTCCCACCAGACACTGCCCCACCCTCAACCTGACGCCGGCCGACGGGCCTGGACGAGCACCACTTACCCCCACCCGTCCTTGCCGGGACGGCACAGCGGAAGGAACCCTTTGAACACCAGTAAGCACACCGAACTGGCGAACCACGCTTGGTCGGTCGCCGACCTCCTCCGTGGCGACTATCGACAGTCCGACTACGGCAAGGTGATCCTGCCATTCACCGTGCTGCGCCGCCTCGAGTGCGTGCTCGCGCCGACCAAGGACAAGGTCCTGGAGACGCACGAGAAGTTCAAGGACAAGGACATCGACGTCTCGAAGTTCCTGCGGAAGGCGTCGGGGCACAGCTTCTACAACGTCAGCGGATACTCGCTGAAGGCGATCGCCAACGACCCCGCATACGCGGCGAAGAACCTGCTCGCCTACATCGGCGCGTTCTCCGAGAACGCGCAAGAGGTGATGGACAGGTACGACTTCGCCGCCCAGGTCAAGCGCCTCGACAACGCCAACCTGCTCTACCAGGTGGTTGGGCGCTTCGCCGACCTGGACCTGCGGCCGGACGTCGTCTCCAACCACCAGATGGGCTACATCTTCGAGGAGCTGATCCGCCGCTTCTCGGAGCAGTCAAACGAGACGGCCGGTGAGCACTTCACCCCGCGCGAGGTCATCGAGCTGATGGTGAACCTGCTGCTGGCCCCGGACGACGACGCGCTCACCGTTCCCGGTGTGGTGCGCACCGTTCTCGACCCGGCCTGCGGCACCGGTGGCATGCTGAGTGCGGCTGAGGAGCACATCACCCAGCACAATCCAAATGCCACGGTGCAGGTCTTCGGTCAGGAGCTGAACCCGGAGTCCTGGGCGATCTGCCGATCCGACATGATGATCAAGGGTCAGGACCCGGAGAACATCAAGTTCGGCAACTCGTTCAGCGACGACGGCCACCGCGGCGGCCAGTTCGACTACCTGCTCGCCAACCCGCCGTTCGGTGTGGAGTGGAAGAAGGTCAAGGACGAGATCGAGCGGGAGTACGAGGCCCTCGGTTTCAGCGGCCGGTTCGGCGCCGGCCTGCCGCGGATCAACGACGGCTCGCTGCTCTTCCTCCAGCACATGCTGTCGAAGATGAAGCCGGTCGTTGACGGCAAGGGCGGTAGCCGGGTGGCGATCGTCTTCAACGGCTCCCCGCTCTTCAGCGGAGCAGCCGAGTCCGGCGAGTCCCGAATCCGGCAGTGGATCATCGAGAATGACTGGCTGGAGGGGATCGTGGCCCTGCCGGACCAGCTCTTCTACAACACCGGCATCTCGACGTACTTCTGGATCCTGACCAACCGGAAGTCGAAGGACCACCAGGGCAAGGTCATCCTGCTGGACGCGCGGGAGCACTTCGCCAGGATGCGTAAGTCGCTCGGCGACAAGCGCAAGTACCTGACGAACGACCAGATCGCCGAAATTACCCGGCTCTACGGGCAGGCGCTGCACGCCGCACAGGACCCGGAGCACCCGCAGCACGGCAAGGTGAAGGTCTTCGACAACGACGACTTCGGCTACCACCGCATCGCTGTCGAACGGCCGCTCAAGCTTCGCTTCGAGATCACCGACGAGACCCTGGCCCAGGTCCGCGAGTCGAAGCCGATTCAGAAGGCGCTGGACGTCGAGGCGTTCACGGCGGCGTTGAAGCCGCTGCTCGGTCAGGTCTGGACAACGAAGCGGGCGGCGTGGGATGCGGTTCGCTCGGCGATGGCTGAGGCCGGCGTGCTCTGGCCGTCGGGTGCGCCGTTCCAGAAGGCGCTACGCGACGCCATCGGCGTGCGGGATCCGGAGGGCGAGGCGCAGCTTATCAAGGGCGCCCCCGAGCCGGACGCCGACCTGCGCGACTTCGAGAACGTGCCGCTGAACGAGGACGTAGACGAGTACCTGCGCCGGGAGGTGCTGACGCACGTCCCCGACGCCTGGATCGACGACAGCAAGACGAAGATCGGCTACGAGATCCCCTTCACCCGCCACTTCTACGTCTACAAGCCACCGCGACCGCTCGCCGAGATCGACGCCGAACTGAAGGCGCTGGAAGCCGAAATCCAGTCGCTCCTCAGTGAGGTGACTGAGTGAGCCAGATCCTCGGAGCGTCTCTGCCGGAACACTGGGCCGTTTCGCCGTTGAAGCGAGTGACGGTCATGCTGAACCGCGGCTCGGCCCCTAACTACGTTGATATCGGGCCCGTTCGTGCTCTCAGTCAAGCCGCGAACCAAGACGGTGGTATTGACTGGTCAAGGACCAGGTTCCATGACTACAGCGGCGACCCCACAAAGCTCAAGGGCTATCTCAAGCCTGAAGACATCATTGTCAACTCGACAGGTACGGGAACGCTGGGACGAGTCGGGTTCTTCAACGTGGCCCCAGACGAGATGCCGTGCATGGCCGACAGTCACGTGACAATCAGCCGCTTCGCGCCCGACGTTGTACATCCGCGATTCGGCTACTACTGGATGCGATCGGAGCCTTTCCAGCGCTACGTCTATGCAGCTCTGGTGGTAGGTGCAACCAACCAGATCGAGCTCAATGGCGACCGACTGGCAGGTGCGCCGATTCCTGTACCGCCGTTGGAGGAGCAGATCCGCGTCGCCGACTTCCTCGACAACGAGACAGCCCGCATGGATCGACTTAGCGGCCGCCTAAATCAGTTCGACCGAGACGTTCAAGAGCGGGAGCGAGCCATCCTGGGAACGCTTCTCAATGGCCAGAGCGCTCGTGTAGGCGAGTCCCTGCCGGACGGTTGGCGCTGGACTCCGTTGATGCACCTGACCGATCAGCTTCGCCAGATCATGTACGGCATCGTGCTACCCGGCCCGAATGTAGATGATGGCGTGCCGATCGTAAAGGGTGGGGATGTGGCCGCAAATCGCCTTTCCCTAGCCAGCTTGAACAAAACCACGAGGGAAATCGAGGCGGGTTACGCTCGGTCACGCCTCAAAGGAGGAGACCTCGTCATCGCGATCCGGGGCAGCGTGGGTGAGGTGGCAGTCGTTCCAGACGAGTTGACCGGCGCGAACTTAACTCAGGACGCGGCAAGGATATCTATCGGCTCCCGCGTAAGCCCGACCTGGCTCCGCCTCATCCTTGAGTCCCCGGCCGTCGTCTACCAGATCCAACAGAGAGTGACAGGCGCCACGATCAAGGGCATCAACATTTGGGACCTGAAGCGGGTGCTGATTCCAACGCCTGAGCCAGCTCAGCAGACTACGCTTGCTGCCGAAGCTTCGAGAGTGCTCGACAAACACGAGGCTCTTCGGACACGGGTTGCAAGACATCGGAAGCTCATTGCCGAACGACGGCAAGGGCTAATCACGGCCGCCGTCACTGGCCAGTTCGACGTTTCGGCCGCCAGTGGCCGAGTAACCGAAGAGGGGCTGCGATGATCCATCACGAGTCGGCTTTCGGAGACGCCATCGTTGCCTCGCTCCTCGACAACGGCTGGGAGCTGGGCAGCAACTCCGACTACCGACCCGACCTCGGCCTGGACACGGCGCAGCTCTTCACCTTCATCAGTGCTACCCAACAGACCGAGTGGGACCAGCTGGTCACCTATTACGGCGACGACCAGGGCGCCGCGCGGGCCGGCTTCGCGAAGCAGCTCGACAAGGCGATCGCGAATGACGGGCTGCTGGAGGTACTCCGGAAGGGCGTCAAGGACCACAGCGTTCGCATCCGGGTGGCGTACTTCAAGCCGTCGCTTGTGGAGTCGGACAGCATCCTCGACGACTACCGGGCAAACCGGCTCACGGTCGTCAAGGAGCTGGCGTACGCCACCAAGCAGTCCGACCAGGGCAACCGGCTCGACCTGGCGCTCTTCCTCAACGGCATCCCCGTCGCCACCGCCGAGCTGAAGAATCCGCTCACCGGGCAGGGCGTCGAGCAGGCCAAGGAGCAGTACCGCATCGACCGCGACCCGACTGAGCTGATCTTTTCCCGGCGGGTCGTCGCCAACTTCGCCGTCGACCCGGATCTGGTCTTCGTCACCACCCAGCTTCGCGGCAAGTCGACCCGCTTCCTGCCGTTCAACACCGGCTCCGACGGTCCCGGCAGGCCCGGCGGCCAGGGCAACCCGCTCCCAACTCTCTCGGGCAAGTACGCCACCTCCTACCTGTGGGAGGAGATCTGGCAGCGGGACAACTGGCTCGACCTGCTGGAGCGTTTCGTCCACCTCGCCAAGGAGAAGGGCGCGGATGGGCGTACCCGCAAGACCGTGATCTTCCCGCGGTACCACCAGTGGCACGCAGTGAAGCGGTTGACCGCCCACGCCGCCCGGCACGGCGCCGGCCACAACTACCTGGTGATGGCCTCGGCCGGCTCTGGCAAGTCCAACACCATCGCCTGGCTCGCCCACCGGCTCTCATCCCTGCACACCCATACGAAGGTCCCCGACCTCAATCCGGACGCCGTGGCCGCCGGACTCAAGCCCGGCTCCCCCGTTTTCGACAAGGTCGTCATCATCACCGACCGGCGCAATTTGGACGCCCAGCTGCGCGAGACCGTCGGCAGCTTCGAGCAGACCGCCGGGCTGGTCGTGAAGATCGACGAGAAGCAGGGCGCGAAGTCCGAACAGCTCGCCGGGGCGCTCTCGCGGGAGACCGGCAAGATCGTCACGGTCACCCTGCATACCTTCCCGGCCCTGGTCGACTACCTCCAGCGCAACCCCACCGAGATCCAGGGCAGCCGTTTCGCCATCATCGTCGATGAGGCGCACTCCTCCCAGTCCGGCGACGCCGCCACCTCCGTACGGAAGGTGCTGCGGGACCTGGGGCTGGACTCCGACTCCGACGACGCCGGCGCCACCACCGCCCACGCAGAACCCGACACAGAGGCGAAGCTCACCGCCAACGCCAGGAAGCGTCAGCGGGCGGCGAACCTCTCCTACTTCGCCTTCACCGCCACCCCGAAGGCCAAAACGCTGGAGCTCTTCGGCACTCGCGGTGAGGACGGCAAGTACCACCCGTTCCACACCTACTCGATGCGGCAGGCCATCGACGAAGGGTTCATCCTCGACCCGCTGCGAAACTACGTCACCTACGAGACGTACTGGAAGCTGGTCAACCAGAACCCCGACGAGCGGGAGGTCGACCCGGGCAAGGCCAACACACTTCTCGCCCGGTACGCGGTGACCCACGACTCCACCGTCGCCCAGCACGCGCAGATCATCGTCGAGCACTTCCGCACCCACACCCTCGGCCGGCTCGGCGGCCGGGCCAAGGCGATGGTCGTCACCGCGTCCCGGCACAGCGCCGTGCAGATGGCCCGCGCCATCAAGCGCTACATCGGCGACCGGGACTACTCAGACCCCGGCGTGCTGGTCGCCTTCTCGGACAGCCTCACCTATGAGGGCGAGGAGACCACCGAGGTCAAGGAGAACGGTGGCCTGTCGGAGAGCGCCCTGCCGAAGGAGTTCGCCTACACCCGCGCCGATGACAAGACCGGTCAGGCCGGCAGCAAACCCGAGTACCGGATCCTGGTCGTCGCCGAGAAGTACCAGACCGGCTTTGACCAGCCGCTGCTCACCACCATGTACGTCGTCAAGAAGCTGCGCGGCATCGCCGCCGTGCAGACCCTCTCCCGGCTCAACCGCACCGCCGAGCGCAAGAGCCAGGCCGACCTAGCGGTGCTGGACTTCGTCAACGAGGCCGAGGAGATCAAGGAGTCGTTCCGGCCGTACTACGAGGATGCCGAGACACTGCCGACCGACCCCAACCTGCTCTACACCGCGCAGAGCAAGGTGATGCAGGCGGCGTTGCTCGTCGAGTCGGAAATGCAGGAGTTCGTCGAGGCCTACCTGGCAGCCGAGGAGCAGGCCGCCGGGAACACGGCCAAGTGGGAGAAGCTGCACGCCGAGCTCTACCGGCACATGGGGCTGGCGGTGGAGCGCTTCACGAGGCTGGTGGACAGCGACGACGAGGAGGACCACGCGACAGCTGAGGCGTTCCGGTCCAACCTCAACGACTATATCCGCAAATACAGTTTTCTGTCGCAAATCGTCCCCTACGCCGACGCCGAACTGGAACGGCTTTACCTCTACGGCCGGCACCTGCTCAACCGGCTGCCCCGTCGTGATGACGGCGGCGTGGACATCGGCGAGGTCGACCTGAGCCACCTGCGAGTGGAAAGGACCGGCGAGCACGACGTCAGCCTCGCCACAGAGGGCACCGCCGAGCTGCCCGGCTTCGGCGACGGGTCCGGCGGCGCCAAGGACGCGGAAAAGTCGCTGCTGTCGGAGCTGATCGAGAAGTTCAACGACAAGTACGGCACCGACTTCACCGACCAGGACGTCATCAAGCCCTTCGAGGAGGCGCTGGCCGACCCGAAGGTGCGTCTTGCCGCGGTCGCCAACGACGAGGACGGCTTCGGGCACGTCTTCGAGCCGGTCTTCGAGGAGAAGATGATGGACCACTTCGACACCGTCGCGGACCTCGGCAACAGGTACTTCAGCAACAGCGAGCCGGACTTCCGCAGCTCCCTCAACCGCAGTGCCCGTAGCGCCGCCTGGCGGATGATCCGTCAGCAGGAAGGCGTGGTCGACGACGCAGCATGAAGCTTGCCACTTACCGGAGCCGCCGGGTCTTCGTCCACCTAGGGTGACCCGGCGGCTCTGGACTGTTGACTTGCAAGCGGGAAAACTGTCAACGCAATAGTGCTGAGCGAGGTGCTTGGGGGTAGCAGTGCGGCCAGAGCCGATCGCCGACCGGTACGAGCTGGTCGAGCAGATCAGCTCCGGCGGCATGGGGCAGGTCTGGCGGGGCTACGACGGGGTTCTCGACCGGGAAATCGCCGTCAAGTTGATCCGTACCGATGTCATCTCCTCCGCCGAGGAAGCCGAGGAGTTCGCCAAGCGCTTCCGCCGCGAGGCACGCATCACCGCCCGCATCCAACACCACGGCGTCCCGCAGGTCTACGACGCGGTGCTCGACCAGTCGTACGACCGGGTCTACCTGGTCATGGAGTACGTGCGCGGCACATCCCTGCGGGCCTACATCAAGCCGGCTCAGCCGCTCCCGGTCTCCTGGGCTGCCGCGGTCGCCGCCCAGATCTGCACGGTGCTCTCCCACGCCCATGCCATCCCCGTGGTGCACCGCGACCTCAAGCCCGACAACGTGCTGGTCACCGATGCCGGGGCCGTCAAGGTTCTCGACTTCGGCATCGCCGCCATCCTGCGCACCGACATCACCCGCCTCACCGCGACCGGCCAGGCGCTCGGCACCCACCGGTACATGCCGCCCGAGCAGATCCAGGGCGCCCAGATCACCCCCCAGAGCGACCTGTACGCGCTCGGGTGCCTGCTGCACGAACTGCTCGTCGGCATGCCCTTGTTCCAGGGCGGCAACGAATTCGAGCTCATGAAGCAGCACGTCTACGACGCACCTATGCCCCTGCGCAAGCTGCGCCCCGACGTACCGGAGTCCGTGGAACAGCTGGTACTGGAACTGGCGGCCAAGAGCGCCGAACAGCGGCCCAGGGATGCGTACGACGTCTACGAACGGCTGCTGCCCTATCTTCCACCGCCAGGTGCCGCATCGCCGCCGGCGGAGCAGCTGCCCGCGGGCATCCCGGACCCGACGCTTCTGTACCGCCGCCCCAACTCACCCCGGCCGCGGACGGCCCTGTCGCCCCGGGTCGCCCACGGCGCAGGCACTCCCTCCCAAGCGCCGGACGCCGTCCCCGCCACGGCACTGGGCCACGCGATCAACGACGCAGTAGCGCACTCGAACGACCTGCTCGCCGACGAACGCTACGCCCAGGCCGCCGAGGCCCTGCAGCACGTCATCGAACCTGCCGCCGCAGCACTCGGATTGGAGAACCCCCGCGTCCTTCAGCTTCGTCAGCGCCGGGCGGCGATCCTCGTCATCGGTGGAGACTTCCGTGAGGCGCTGCCGGAGTTCGACTCGCTCGCCGCGGCGTTCGCACGTACTGAGGGTCCGAACAGCGACGACGCGATGGCATGCCTACGGCAGGCAGCACACTGCCGGGCGGGGCTTGGTCAGGCCACCACGGCGCTGCGTCAGTTCCGGCAGGTTCTTGCACATGTACGGGCAGTCGAGGGCGATGCCTCAACCACGGCCCTGGAACTACGCCGCGACATTGGCATGCTCCTGCTCGGCGAACGCAACGTCGACCAGGCCAACGAGGTGCTTCTTCCGCTGTACGAGGACCTCTGCCTGGTGTACGGGCCGGACCATGAGGAGAGCCGAGAGATCGGCGACATCCTGACCCGCCTCAAGCTCGCCGGCAAAGGATGACCACCGCTCTGCCTGGTCACCGCGTAGAGCAGCGCAAGGCTCGGACCCACGCCGCATGCGGGCAGCACGACAATGCTGCTTGATCGTGGTCTCCCACATTCACGCCTGGAACCCGCTCGCCACCACGGGTGCGGTGGACCCCGGTGGGCGTGGCGTTGGCAACCGTTGCCACACCGACCAGCAGGCGGCGCGTGTCATGTGAGCGGGCCGAACCTGCTCCCCCATGGGCTCTTTTCGTGTAGAACGCCGTCACGGCGGTACTTGTGGGCAGCCGGTCGCATGTGGAACGGCGGACCTCGCGCTTTTCCGCCGGCCCACGCTAAGTTGCAGCGGTCCGATATCACGCTGCAGTTCAGAGATCCGGGTGTCGTCGGCACGGAGACGCGTCGGCGCGCAGTGAGTCGCTAGGGCGGACCTCTCCGGGTACCTCGCGTCGTGCGAGCCAGAGTTCGGCAAGCTTGGCGAGGTCCTCGTCGAATTCCTGGCCGTATGGGGCGGTACAGCCGGCGCGGACGGCGGCACGGAGGGCAGCACCGGTGCCGGCAGCCGGATCGAGGACCGCGCCTCCACCGACATCGGCCAGTCGGGCCATCAGGTCGGCCAGGTCATCGGGGGTGGCGAGGGGCGACCCGGGCCGGGGGCGGAGAAGCCCTGCCACAGCTCGCCGAAGGCGCCCTGCGGACCCAGCTCGTCGACCAAGGCGTCGACCTCGAGAGCAGGTCGGCGAGTTGCTTGTCGACCTGCCTGGGAGCTGGTCGCTCGCCGCGTTGCCGCGCCAGCAAGTACTCCCGATGCTGGCGAACGCCGCGGCACGGCTTTCCTTCGCCACGGGGGAGGTGCCGCCAGAGTCGGTCGGCTCGGAACACCCTGGGGAACCTTGCCCTGGATTGCGGAGCCACTGCTCGACCTGGGACAGGTCGAACTCCAGGCTGGCCGTCGTGCCGCCCATCGGGCGGGGAAGCCGGCGTACCGCTTGCGCCAGTTGCTCCACCGCCGCACGACCAACCTCCCCGCGAGCCTGGCGATCTCCGCTGCCGTGATGGTCAAGTTTCCGCGCAACCTCCGCGGTGTCATACCCGTCAGCCAAGATGCGTGTTGACACTGTTAACACGCTCTGGTCTTATTGACATCGCCACGTCGAAAGCAGGAGGAAAACGATGCGCAAGACCACCACTCTGGCTCTGATCGCCACCGGCCTCGTCGCCCTTGGGTGCGGCGCGGGCAGCACCGGCGAGGGCAGCAGCAGCAAGTCCGACGGCGGCACCAAGGGCGACGACAAGCCGAAGAGCGCGAAGATCGGCCAGCCGGCCCGGGACGGGAAGTTCGAGTTCACCGTCAAGTCGTCCAAGTGCGGTGTCGCGAAGGTCGGCACGTCGATGATCGGCGACAAGGCCCAGGGGCAGTTCTGCCTGATCACGGTCAACGTCAAGAACATCGGCAAGGAGGCGCAGACCCTCGACGGCAGCAGCCAGAAGGCCCTCGCCGCCGACGGCACCGAGTACTCCTCCGACACCGAGGCCGGCCTCTACGCCAACAAGGAGGCGAGCACCTTCTTCGAGGAGATCAACCCCGGCAACCAGGTGACCGGCGTGTTCGTCTTCGACATCCCGAAGAACGTGAAGCTCACCAAGCTCGAGCTCCACGACTCGATGTTCTCCGGCGGCGTGACCGTGTCCCTCACCTGATCCACCGCTCGGCCTGGGGCGGGCGCCACCGCCCGCCCCGCCCTTTCTCCTATCCCCACCACTGTTCACAGAGGAGACCGTCGTGACCGACCCGACCCAGCCCATGCCGCCCCATCAGCCTGACAACCAGGCCGCCATGCCGCCACAGTCGGCGCCGACCCCGCCCGGTGCCCCCGCTCCCCCGTTCGCCGCCCAGCCGCAGGACGCCACGCTCGCCGGCTCGCCCAGCCCGACCATTCCGGCCAAGCGCTCCAGCGCCCGAGCCTGGATCGTCGGCGGCATCGCCCTCGTCATCGCCCTCTGCTGCGGCGGGGTCGGGATCGCCGCGCTGAGCAACGGCGATGCCGAGCCGGCCGCCGATGTTGCGTCGTCGGCCGCGCCGAGCATCACGACGGCCGATCCGACCAGCGCGGCGCCCATGACGTCGGCACCGACCACCGCGCCCGCGACGACGGCCCCCGCCCTTCCTCTCTACGACACGCCCACGAAGAACGACTTCAAGCTCAAGGTCAAGATCCTGCGCAAGCAGTGCTTCGGCAGCGCCGGCTGCAACGTCACCTACCGGATCGACGTGACGTACACCGGCAGCGGTCTCGACCCGTCCAAGACGTACGAGGTGACCTATCAGGTGAAGGGTGCCGAGGACCCGATCATCAACACCTTCGAGGTGACCGGGGAATCCGCCTCCGTGCAGGAGGAGGAGATGGCGAGCACCAAGCGTTCCGGGGACAAGCTGACCGCCGCCGTCACTGACGTCGCCGAGTTCTGAGGGAGAAGTTCGTGCGTCCCGACGAGTTCCTCCGCGCCCTGGACCTGCTCCCCGGTCCCCTGAACGCCCGCGCCCTCCCCCTGCGCCGCTACGTCCACCGCACCACCTGCACGGACTGCCAGCGGATCGGCGACGCGGTCACGCTCGCGCTCACCGCGGCGAACTACGACGAGCTCGACTCCGCTGGCGAGCTTCTCGACACCGCCGAGCGGCTCGCCGCCGCGCACGGCACGGCCTGCCGGCCGCAGCCGGACCAGGAGCGTGGTCGCGGCCGCATCGGGCGCTGGGCGGCGACGTCCGCGCCGGTCGTCGCCGCGACCGACGCCAGCTGGAAGGGCCGCGCCGGCGGCATCGCGTACGTGGTAAGCGACGGCCACTACGGCCTGCAGGGTCGGGGCACCGGCCGGCTCGACCCGACCGGCGCGTCCCGAGTGCTGATCAACGAGCTGCGCGCGGTCGACTTCCTGCTCTCGGCGTACGAGGATGCGCCGGCGGGGATGACGCTGCTGCTGGACAGCACGGTCGCCCTGCGCTGGCTGCGCCGGTGGCAGGCCGGCGAGGTGTCGGCGATGCCGGCCGGCTACAGCCTGCGCCAGCGCCGGTGGGCCGACCGGCCGACGCTGGTCCGGCTCGCCGAGACGGTAAGCCACCGGCCGGACCTGTCCTTCCAGCACGTGAAGGGGCACAGCGGGCACGCCCTCAACGAGGCCGCCGACGGCCTGTCGCACATGGCCCGCCGCCGGCTCGAGGAGACCTTCGACGTTCGTCCACGGGCACATGCCCTGGTCGACGCCTTCCTGCACGACTGGCACGCGGCCCTCCCCCACTGACCCAGCCCCGCCGGTCGATCCGCCGGGCCCGCCGGCTGATCCATTGCCGACAGATCACCACAGCGCACCAGCTTCCCCACCACCCACCGGGCGGGTCGACGAGTCATCGGCCCGCGGACACCACGCGCCTGGAGGAAAAGACGATGACCTCTGTACAAGCCCTCTGGGCTTTTCCGGGACTCCACTCGCACCAGTCGGTCGGAGTGCCGGGCGCCGCGCCGACCGTCCGGCTCGGCGGGTCGTTGCGGTAGTCGACAGGCCGTCGCCGGCCTGCTCACGCCGTCGGCCGGCCCCGACTGTCCTGTTGCACTGCCGGCCTGAACGCCGATCACTCCACAGAAGGCGACTGCACACCGTCGTCGCACCACCACCGCCAGCGAACCGGCCCGAGTCGGAGTCATCCACCTTCCCTGCCCTCCCTGGAGGTCGCCTGATGAACCACACCGAACCCCTGGTCGAGCTGATCTTCGACCGGCTCGCCACCGACGACGTACCCGACGACACCGCCGAGGTGGTCCTCGCCGCGCTGAGCGGCGAGGCCGACCTGGCCGCGGCGCTCGCCGGCGCGCCGACCGCGCTGGAGCCGCAGCGTCCGGCGGCGGACGAGCCGCGGGAGCGGATCTGGCTCTCCTCCGTCACCGTCGCCGGGTTCCGCGGCGTCGGCCCGGAACGCACCCTCGCCATCGAGCCCGGCCCGGGGTTGACTGTGGTGGTGGGTCGCAACGGCTCCGGCAAGTCCAGCTTCGCCGAGGCCGTGGAGCTGGCCCTGACCGGGGACAGCGCGCGTTGGGCGGACCGCAACAGCGTGTGGCGTACCGGGTGGCGCAACCTGCACGCCGGCGACCCGTGCCGGATCGCCGTCGAGCTGCGGGTCGACGGGGTGGCCACGCCCACCCGGGTGGTCCGTTCCTGGGCACCGGACGCGGAGCTGGGCGACGCCGAGGTGGCGGTCACCAGCGCGCGCGGCACCCACCGGGACCTCGCCGAGCTGGGGTTGGCCCGGCCGCTGGAGCTGTACCGGCCGTTCCTCACCGCCGCGGAGCTGGGCCGGCTCACCGCCGGCACGCAGAGCCAGCTCTTCGACGCCATCTCCGCGATCCTCGGCTTGGAGGCGATCACCGACGCCGACCGCCGCCTTATGGCCGCCGCGCGCCCGATCGACACCGCCATCAGGGAGGTACGCGGACAGCGCGCCGCCCTCGCCGCCAGCCTCGCCGGGATCGACGGCGACCGGGCCTGGGGGGCCGCAGCGCTGCTGCGCACCCGGGGTGCGGCCGACCTGGCGATGCTGACGGCGATCCTCGACGAGCCGGAGGACCCGACCGCCGACGAGGCGGTGCTGCTCTGCCGGCGGCTGGTGGCGATGCAGCTGCCCGACGCCGACGAGGTGGCCCGGCTGGCCGGGCAGCTGCGGGAGGCCGCCGCGGCGGCGCGCCGGCACGACGGCGGCCGGTCGCGGGCGTCGCTGCGCAGCGCCGAGCTGCTCCGGCTGGCCATCGAGCACCACGACGACCGGGGTGATGGGCCGTGCCCGGTCTGCGCGACGGGCCGCCTGGACGGCGACTGGCGGGCCAGCGCGGCGGCGTCCCTGGCGGAGCTGCGCGACCGGACCCTCGCCGCCCAGGCCGCCGCTTCCCGGCTGACCGCGCTGCTGCAGCGGGCGCACTACCTGATCGACGACCTGGACGTGCCCACCGGTGACGCCGACGGGGTGCCGGTCGCCGACCTGCACGCCGCGGTGACGGCGCTGCGGCTGACACCGGGCGGGCCGGAGGAGCTGGCCGACCACCTGACCGCCCGGTACCCGGCGGTGCTCGCGGCGGCGGAGACCGCGCAGGCGTACGCGAAGGGTCTGCTCCGCCAGCGCGACACCGGCTGGCAGGCGGTGGCCGGCGAGCTGCGGGCCTGGATCGCGTCGGCCGCAACGCTGCCGGAGCAGGAGCACGCGCTGGCCCGGTTGAAGGCGGCGCGGGTGTGGCTGAAGGAGACCGGGGCGGAGCTGCGCAACCAGCGGGTGGCGCCCTTCGCGGAGCACTCGCAGCGGATCTGGGCGCAGCTGCGGCAGGAGAGCAACGTCGAGCTGGGCGCGATGACCCTGGCGGGCATGAACACCCGGCGGCGGGTGGTGATCCCGGTCAGCGTGGACGGCGCCGACAACGGCACCGCCCTCGGGGTGATGAGCCAGGGCGAGATGCACGCCCTCGGGTTGGCGACGTTCCTGCCACGCGGCTGCGCGCCGGAGAGCCCGTTCCGGTTCATCGTCGTCGACGACCCGGTGCAGAGCATGGACCCGGCCAAGGTGGACGGGCTGGCCCGGGTGCTCGCCGAACTGGCCGAGCAGCGGCAGGTGGTGGTGTTCACCCACGACACCCGGTTGCCCGACGCCCTCGCCCGCCTCGACCTCGGCCGGTCCCGCATCGTCGAGGTGACCCGCGCGGAGCGGTCGGTGGTGACCCTGCGGCCCGGCTCCGACCCGGTGACCCGCTACCTCGACGACGCCTACGCGCTGGCCCGCACCGAGGAGATCGCCTCCGAGGTGCGCGGGCCGGTGGTGGCGGAGCTGTGCCGCTCGGCGATCGAGGCGGCCTGCCACCGGATCGTGTGGCGGCGACGGGTGGCCCGCGGTGTGCCGCACGACGACATCGAGCACACCGTCGTGGCGGCGTCCCGGCGGCTCACCACCATCGTCGCGCTGGCGCTGTTCGACGACGCCAACCGGGGCGGCGACGTCCTCGGGTATCTGAGTCGCCGGCACGGGTCGCGGGCGGTGGGCGCGTACAAGGCGTGCAAGGAGGGCGTGCACGGGGCGTACCTGTTCGACCTGCCCGTCCTGGTCTCCGACGCCCGCCACCTCGCGGAGGCGCTCCGGGCCCACGTCAACGCCGTGCCCGCGCCCCGCGACGGCGCCGAGGTGCGGTCGTGACCGCGCCGACGCCCCGGCGCTGCCTGGCGGTGGCCGACCAGATGCTGCGCGGCGCCGGCCCGCTCGGCGCGGCCGCGGTGACTGCCGGGTGGTGGCCGCGGGCGTGCGCCTGCCTGATCCGGCTCGCCCTCGAAGGCGGCATCGACGCCTACTGGCGGCGTACCCGACCAGTGGTGGCCGCGTGCCGGCAGGGCCGGGCGAAGCAGCTGATGCTGCGCGGCCGGTTCGGGCCCGGCCCTGCCGTCGCCCGGCGGGTCGCCTTCGCCTGGGCGGCCCTGTCGGCCGCCGCCCACCACCACTGCTACGAGCTGGCGCCGACGGCCGCCGAGCTGCGTCGCCTGCACACCGAGGTCAGCGCCCTGCTCACCCACCTCGATGGAAGAACGGAACCGCACCGATGACCTACCCGCAGCCCGGCCTCGACCCCACCCGCCCGCAGCCGCCGCTGCCCGCCGTCCTGGGCCCCTATCCCCCGGTGTCCGCGCCCACCGGCGCGTACGCGCCGGTCCCGGCCTTGCCCTACCAGGGCGGCGGCTACCCGCCCGGCGGGCAGCGGCTCACCGTCCAGCCCATCCTGGCCTCGGGCATGGCGACGGCGTCGCTGGTGCTCGGGATCCTCGGCGTGCTCGGCGGCTGGTGCCTGTTCGGGCTGCCCTGCGTCCTGGCGGTCATCCTCGGCCACCTCGCCCTGCGGGAAACCCGGGACGGCATGCGGTCGGGGCACGGCATGGCGGTCGCAGGTCTCGTCCTGGGCTACGTCTTCGTCGGCCCGATGATCCTCTTCACCGTCATGGTCTTCTTCGGCAGCGTCCTGACCGCGGCAACCCCGACGTCCTGAACCGGGGCGGAACAACAGGTGTGACACGCAGCCGCCACCGCGGCCCGGCAACAGGCGCCCACAAGGCCGCCGGAAAGACAGGAATGCATGTCTCCGAAGAATCCCCTCCACGCCGTGCCCGACCCGTCCCTCGAACTGTCCCGGCGGGACGACGGCTTTGTCGTCACGGCCCGCTGGCACAGCGACACCGGATCGGACGAGATCAACGGACCGGACGAGGTCGTCATCCGCATCCAAGACGAGGCAGGCCCCGAGGTACGCCGGCACGGCATCACCTCGGCGGTCCTGCACCGGACGGGCCGGCAGGTCGACGACATGGTGGCGGAGTTCCACGACATGCCCAGCGTCGGCGCCTACCAGGTGATGGTGGGCCGATACATCGAGAACCGGCTCGCCGAGCTGGCCCAGACCCGCGGTGCGACCGCGGACGGCTTCGAGGCCGACCTGCTCGCGGTCTACGAGGACCTCGCCAGCCGCCGGCACGCCGACCCGCTCGGTGCCCTCGCCACCGCAACCGGCCGGACCCGCGCAGCCCTCGGCCGCCTGCTCGACATCGCCCGTCAGCGAAACAACCAGGGGGGACCCTCACGTGAGCGCCTCGCATAGAGCCACGGTGACATCGTCAGAGCCGGGCCGCGTGTGGTCGGAAGTCTTCCACCGCAGCCGCATCTCACCCCACGTGTTCGTCGTCGCCCAAGCCGCAGCGGACCAGGTCAACCAGGTGGTGGCCGGCCTCGGCCTGCCGCGGGCCACCTCGAACAGCCTGTTCGACAACGCCCACTGGGCGACCTCGCTGCTCGACGGCGCCGTGACGCGGCTGCGCACCTACGGCCTGCCCGCGCTGCCCAGCGGCACCCGGGTGTACGGGCACCGGCCGCTGCGACTGCTCTGCCACCTCATGGAACTCCGGCCACCAGCCCGCGCACTGACCGGCGAACGGCACGTGCCAGACATCGACCAGTTGCTGGCCGACCTCGACCGGCAGCGGCAGGCCGAACCCCAGGCGCTGCTCGCCCAGGCTCGTACGGCCATGGCGAACGACACGCAGGAGGTACTGACGGCGGTCCGGGTGTTCTTCGGAGACGAGCGACTGACCTGACCGCCGTCGAGATATCCGGATAGCTGCATGCGCATCCCCGTCATCGGCTGGCAGGAACGCCGGCGGGAGCGTCGGCACGGCGCTGGATGCCGCGGGTTGGCTTGGCCGGCCGCCTGCCCAGCGGCCATTCAACGACGGCCAGGTTGATCACCCGGCCGGCGAGCATCAGCAGCACCCGGTTGAGCCCGGCGGTTGGCCGGCCAGCAGGATCCAGGGCAGGTGGGCCAGCACGGTTTCCGGCGCCGCACTCTACGGATCCTGAAGCAGTGGACCGTCGCCCTTAACCAGGAGTACTGCGACCAAGGCAACGGCCGCAACCGGGGCACGACCGTGCAGCTCGCTCCCGACGACCACGTCAAGCCGCTCGCTCGGCGGAAGAAGATCCGCTACGAGGAGCTGGCGCCCAAGCTGGACAGCAACACCTCCACCGCCGACAACGCCTTCACCGCCGGCACCGTGGCCATGACCTGGAATCCACCGACACGAGGGGCCGAATGGGCTCCCTGCGTTGAGCAGGCCGTACAGCGCGCGGAGCTGCCGCCAGGTACGGATGCCGCCGAAGTTGTCCGCGCCGTCTCGGCACCCCTTTATTACCGCTTGCTCATCAGCGGAGATCCCGTTGACGCGGCTGCAGCGGACCGGGCCGCCGAGGCGGCAGTGGCAGCCGCCCGTGCCGGCGTCTACGCGCCCGCCAGCGGTCCCAACTGACGTTTCGGGACGCGCCCGTGGCGGATCGGTCTCGGGACGTACGTGACACGTCCGACTTGACGATCTTGATCTGGTGACAGCCGGTGCGGGGCTTGCGATCATGCTTACGTCACACATCACTTTGCGACCGAGAGGAGGCAACTCGTGATGCCAGATGTTCCCGCCGATCCGAACGTGCTGCACCCGATGCCCGAGCAGCCGCGTGTGGTGCTGCTGAAGCCGCTGGTCACCTCTCCGCTGATCGAGGTCGGAGAGTTCTCCTACTACGACGACCCGGATGATCCGACTGCCTTCGAGACCCGCAACGTGCTGTATCACTACGGGCCGGAGAAGCTGATCATCGGGAAGTTCTGCGCACTGGGCGAGGGCGTGCGCTTCATCATGAACGGCGCCAACCACCGCATGGACGGCCCTTCGACCTTCCCTTTCCCGATCATGGGTGGTTCGTGGGTCAAGCACTTCGATCTCATCACCGGCCTACCTGGACGGGGTGACACGGTGGTGGGCAACGACGTCTGGTTCGGACACCGCGCCACGGTGATGCCCGGCGTCCGTATCGGCAACGGAGCGATCATCGCTTCCGAATCCGTCGTCGTCGATGACGTCCCCGATTACGGCATCATCGGTGGCAACCCGGGCAGGCTCATCCGCCGCCGCTACAGCGAGGAGGACATCACCCGCCTTCTGGCGCTCGCCTGGTGGGACTGGCCACATCAGCACATCACCGAGCACATCCGCACGATCATGTCCGGGAGCATCGCCGACCTCGAGGCCGCGGCACCCAAACATCGGTAGCGGCAGCTCAAGGCCCCCCGGCCGGGAGAAATGGCGGGCCAACGGCAAACAGTTCACGGCCCTGTTCGGCCGAGGCGGCGGGAAGGTGACGTTCAACCGGATCGGCCGGGAGAAGCGGCATCACCCACCGGCTGACCGAGCCCCGCTCAGCCACCACTTGGCAAGGTCGAGCGGTTCCACCAGACCCTGCAACGGGAGCTCCTCGACGACACTGAGGTCTGGGCCACCCCGGAGGAAGCCGGGCCGCCATCGACGTCTCCCGGCACGAATACAACACGCGACGGCCGCACCAGTGCCTGCGTCCCCGGCCGACGGTTCACCGCCTAGCCTGCCGAGGAGCAGCTGCCTCTGCGGCTTCCGCCGGCGCTGACCAACACCATTCCCGAGCCCCGCCGGCCGCTGTCGGCAACACCGCCGACACCCCCCACTGCCGGTCGGGCACGCCCTCGTCGCTGCAGCGCCAGTGGCAACCGGGGACGACATCGACCTGACCGTGGAGATCACCCGACACCGATCCTGGCACCAGTCCAACCAGGACCGCCACCGCGAGTCTCACAGATGCGTACATCGTGGCTTCACTTGATGCGTGAAAACGATCGGTCTGTCGAAGGATCGGTGTAACGCCACCGCCCGCTTGGCCCTTGGCTCACCTACCAGCCGGGAACGCAAACGGTGCACGCCTCAGTGGATCTCAGCGAGCACCGTGGGGTAATGGTTTGTGTCCGAGGGGCGACGGCAACCGGACATCCATGGTCGCCATCAACCGTGGCCTGCAACTGGCGCCCCGGGTAGCGAGAGCCAACGGACTGGCGATGCCGTTGGGATGCGGTTCGTGTGCCAGGATCGACACAGAACGTTCCCAACACGGGCTACGCCTGGCTATGGGCCGCGGAACCTCCCTGTGCGCCCACCCTCGTGAGCTTGATGTAGTCGATGACGATCGACCCTGATCTCACGGCCTCAAAGCGGACCGGATGCTGCCCGGCCTCCGCGAAGGTGAGCCGCCCCAGGTTCACCGGGACGTATTGGTTGGCCGTCGAGCTGTTCTGGTCGACCGCCGCCCCTCTCGCGGCGCCGTCCACGTACGCCTGGACCGTCGCCCTCCCGGCCGTGTTCGTCTTGTACTGGTACGAGACGTCGTAGTTGCCCGCGATGGGAACATCGACCAGGAACTGGATCCACTCCCCGGCGGGCACCGAGCTGGTCTGCAGGTACGTCCTCCCGTTCGTCGAGGAGGTCGACAGGGTGATGCTGGGGATGCTCCTCTCGACCGAGCCGAGCTGCGACTCCCCCTCGATCACCAAGTCAGGTGTGACGACTATCCGGTACTGCGCTCGCGTTGTGCCGTCTTGCGCCGTGACGACCAGGGTGTCCCCGGTGTCGAGCGACGCGTCCGCGCTCCTCGGCCTGCCGTCGGGATCGGCGATCGCATACGTCTGGGCGGTGCCGTCCGTCGACTCGATCTGCGTGGTCAGGTCGGCCACCGTGGATCCAAGCACCGTCGTGACGACCCTCGACTGGGTGTCCAAGCCCGTCACGTTCTCGTGCCCGCTCCGCTTGAGCTGGATGGCGATGTTGTGCGGGTCTTTCACGCTCGGCGGATAGGCTTGGGCGTCCGGCACCGTCACGTTGGTGAGGTCTTGCAGGGGGGTCAGTTCTTGCCCCCAGGTGCCGTCGTAGAAGGCGGAGTCACGCAGGGTGATGTTGCTGGCGTTTTTCAGTTGGATGACGCTGGGGTTGTTCGTTCCCCTCACCATCGTCAGACCGTCGAGCTCCGCGTTCTTGACGTCGTCGAGCACGAACGCGTAGCGGTCGTCGTTGCTCTCGAAGTTCGTCGTCACGTTCTTGAGGCTCAACCCCTGCACGTGCCTCGCCCAGAACCCGTAGGAGGGCTGCACCCCGAAGTCAGCGACGTTGTACTTGCCCACGCCCAGCTCCGGAGGGCTGATCTGCGAGTCCTCGTAGCTGTTGCCGCCTTTGACCAGCAGGTTCACATTCTCGAACGTGACGTTCTCGACGTAGCCGATGCTGCGACCGTCCGGGAGGGCCGGTCCGCCCTCCCCGACCTTGTAGCCGGCGATGATCGGCGTCGCCTTGTTCTGGTTGGTGTAGGGGACCCACCGCTTCGAGGGGTCGCTGTACTGGCTGCCCCCGTAGACCTCTTCGATGTTGACGTCCTTGATGTGGACGTTGCGGACATGGCCGATGTTGACGTTGGTGCTGAGCAACTCGTCCCGCTGCACGCCGTTTTCCATGAACTTCGTTCGCTGCGCCTGCCCGCCGATCACCCGGCCGCGGTTGGAGATCGAGATGAAGAAGGGTGCCCGTGTGCGTCGCATCTGCGCCTGGTGGTGGACCGGCCCGGTCCTACCCGAGTTCAGGTAGATGTTCTCGACGGTCGCGCCGTCGTTCGTGGAGATGGAGAAACCGGCCTTGTTGCCGGCCAGCACATAGATGTTGTCGACGTAGGCGTTCCTGATGTCGTCGGCTGTCTCGCTTCCGATCTGGAAGAGGTTGCAGTTCGTGTCGCCGATGACGTTCCGGACGTAGAAGTCGGTCGCCGGCCTGGTGAACCCTAGGGAGGAGTCGCTACCGGGCTTGACGATGTCGTCGGATGTCCCCTTGGCGTAGATGTTCTTGGCGGTGACGTAGCTGCTCTGCATGAAGTCGAAGACGTCCCGGGCTTGGCCGCCCTTGCCCTTGTCGTAGTAGAAGTCGTGCGTGTTGATGTGGTCCGTGCCGGTGGCCAGAAGGGCGAAGTGTCCGGCGTTGTCGACCTTCAGCATGTTGCTGATGTCTGTCTGCTTCGACTCGGTTGTGCCGTCCTTGGTCAGGCTCTTGATGTAGTACGGCTGGTCGGTCGTGGGTGAGTCGGTCTCCTCGTACCAGAGGTCCAAGCCGTTGTTGAGCCCGCCGAACTCGACGTTGGTGCTGAGCTTCAGGGTCACCATCTTGTCGGCCCTGAGATCCGGGGCATTGTCCATGACCTTGTCGGTGGTCACGATGTTGCCGTTGCCCGTGATCCGGCCGTTCCCGATGATCTTGATGTTGTCCACCCTCTCACCGAAGAACATGCTGTTCCGGAAGTAGGTGTGGCCGACATCCTGCTTGGTCGTGTAGTTCTCGGGATCCTCGTAGGGCCCCGGGTCGGTCGGCGACGTACCCGAGCGATAGGCCTTGTCGGAGAAGTACAGGGCCTCAGGCGCGTCGGCGCCCTTGATCGCGGAGATGGTCGCGTCCTTGTCGACATACAGGTAGACGTTGCTCAGCAGATGCACGGTCCGGACGTTGAACGTGCCGTTGTCGAACAGCAACGTCCCGCCGCCGATGTCGTTGAGGTAGCGGATCGCCCGATTGATCGCATCGGTGTCGTCGGCGAGCCCGTCGCCCTTGGCCCCCATCAGCCTGGCGTTCAGCTTGCCGGTGTAGAACCAAGCGACGTTCGACTCGCCGTTGGTCCGACCGCCTCTGACGTCCAGCTTGAAGTTGTACTCGGTGTCCGGTGTCAGGTCCTCGACGTCCACCTGGCCGGCGCGGGCGTCGACCGTGGCCCTGCTCTGCGTCCAGGTTGCGCCCCGGTCCGTCGACTGCAGCAACCTGACGGACGCCGCGTGCTCAGGCGTCGTCCACCGGAATCGCGCCTTCGTGTAGGTGTCCGGGGTTTCCCGGTAGGTCAGGCTCTTGTCCAGCACCCTGTGGAGGTCGCTGACGGTCCTGACGACCTGGAGGGTGGCCGCGGCTGCCGGGCTCGTTAGCTCCTCGGGCTCCGAGGTGGTGTAGGAGGCTTCGAACGAGTAGCTGCCTTGCTTGACCGAGACGTGCGTGAACCGGATCTGCAGGTCGACACCGTTCGACGGCCTGAGGTCGAGCCCATGGAACGTGATGATCTGGCCGCCGTCTTTAAGGCCCTCGATCGTGGCCGTCCCCACCCTCTGGAACCGGTAGCCCGCTCCGACCCTGCCGACCGACTGCGTCGCGAGCCCGGACAGTTTGACCTCTCCCCGCCCGATGACGTTGACAGTCGTGTTGTCCATCGTGGCGCGGATTCCCCGTGGCACCTTCACGCGCACGTCGGTGGCGGGACTTCTCATACCGGCGGTGAAGTTCACGACCACGTCGGAATTGGCATTCGCCGTGATCTCTTTTTGTTGCAGCTCGAGCCGGCCGCGTACGGCGCCCTTGACGATCTCGATGGTGTAGTGGTGTGTCTTGTGTCCTGCGGTCACGGTGAGGACGTCGCCCGGCACGACACGGTCCGTGGGCCGCTTCTGAGCACCCTGCGAGTCCTCGACCGTGTAGGTCTGTGTGGACCCGTCCTTGGCGGTGATTTCCTTGAGCAGCTGGTCCACCGAGTTGACCTCGAGCGTGGTGCGTCCCTGACCCTCTGGAGTGTCCACGGTGTAAATGAACGTGTCACCGGAAGCCAGGGTGATCGTGTTGCTCGAGATGTCAAGGATGTGGACGCCCTCTGCCGAGGGGACGACGGACACGGAATCCGGGGCAGTGGCGCGGCTGACCGGTGCGGGCACCGCGTCAGGCAGCTGCCCGCCTGCGGCAAAGGCGGGTGGGGCGATGGACAGCACCAGCGCCGTCAGAGCGCTTCCCAGAAATGTCGTGCGGCTGGCGTTCATCACGATTTTCGACCTCTACCTTCGATCTGCCCGGCAGCGTCGGCTCGCCGACCGCGAGAAGGAGTCGCACGTGACCGTAGTTCCGCGGCGGGCCCGCAGACCATCAGTTGCCGTGAGTTGCCCTGGCCCTTGCCAAGAGGCCAGAGGCGGTGACGCTGCCGTACCTTCCGGCCGGATGGGCGTCGAACGCCCGGATCCGCCGGGAGCAGCCGGTCGGGATCGAGGTCACGGGTCGCACCCGGAGGTGAGGTCTGCTGGAGGTCAGCACTCGACATCCACACATCGTGGGCAGTGGGCGCGGCAGTCGGCGGCCGCTCACACTCAGCTGCTACCGCGCCGGTGGCGGTCCGCTCCGGGGTCCGGCCTAGCCTATCCGGTGGTGATCCCGGCCGACCGTCTTGCTGCGGGCCAGGGAGTTCCGCCTAGTCAGCGGGGGGTGCAATCCGGGCCGGGCGCCGTTGACCCGTGGAAGCGCGGACCACCAGGTGGGTCGGAATCGTGACCGGTTTATCGACCGGCGGCTGGGCGCCGGAGATGAGAGCGAGCAGGCCCTGTACGGCGGTACGGCCAAGGAGGTGCAGCGGCGCGGCGAGAGTGGTCAAGCCGGGCGTGACCAGGTCGGTACCAAAGATGTTGTCGAACCCAACGACGCTGACGTCCTGCGGTACCCGCAGGCCGACGGTCGAGAGGCCGCGCAGCAGTCCCAGGGCCATCAGGTCGTTGTAGGCGATGACCGCGCTGGTCGGTCGTCGCCAGAAGTCGTCCGCAGCGGCGACACCGCCGAGCACGGTGGGCGGATACGGGCCGAGACGGTGCAGTCGCAGGCCCAGTTCGACCGTGGCCTCACGTAACGCCCGCCAGCGGATCCCGTCCGACCACGCCGCCTCCGGCCCGGCCAGATAGGTGATCTGGCTGTGACCAAGGCCGTGCAGGTGATCCACGGCCTGCCGCATGCCGCGCCGGTGATCGGTCACCACCGACGGCACACCCGCGACGGCCCGGTTGAGCACGATCAGCGGCCGGAGCTTGGCCGTCATCCGGATCGAAGTGTCGGACATCCGGGTGCTGGCCAGCACGATGCCCTCCACCGTCTGGACGGCCCGGTCCAACGCCTCCCGCTCGAGCTGGTCGGACTCCTGCGCGTCAACGAGCAGCATCGTGTAGCCGGCCCCCATCGCCGCCGCCTGAGCACCACGGATGATCTCGAAGTAGTACGGGTTGGTGATGTCGGAGATGGCCAGCGCGATCATCGAGGAACGCCCGCTGAGCAGCGCGCGAGCGACGGGATTGGCGCGGTAGCCCATCTCCAGCGCGATCCTGCGGATCCGCCCGGCGGTGTCGGCGTTGACCCGCCCCGGGCGGGCGAATGCCCGGGACACCGTCGACGCGGCAACGCCCGCCGCTCGCGCCACATCGTAGATGGTTGGCGCCGCCCGCCCGTCACTGCCGGTCGAAGCTGCCACCAGGCCTCCTCGAGGTTACGGGGACGTCTCCCAACCTAGATCCGGCGAATGCCGACGACTGGGTTGACCCGCTGTGACGGACAGGGTCGGTGTGTGGTGTCAGGCCACCATACTGCCCGTGATGGGGGCGGCGGCTTCGTTGGCGGCGGGGCCGAGGTAGCCGAGAGTGCAGTGCCGTCGGCGGGTGTTGTGCCAGCCCTCGACAGGGACGACTGCCAGGTGGACGGGTACTGCTCGCCCTTGGCTTGGCTGACGTTGTCAGTAACGGCAATCAGCTGCGGCTGGTTCAAGTCGTTGGCGAAGCTCTGCCGCCGGGTGGTGGTCCACCCGGCGGCACCGAACCGCCACGCCTCGGCGAGAGGCACGACGTGGCCGATGTCGACATCGGAGGCGGCGCACCAGATGGCGCCGTCGTATGGGCTGTACCAGCGGCCCGACACGGCGGCGCAACTGCTGTCGGTGACGACGGAGGTGCGGTCGCGCTGGCCAAGCTCGTATCGGCCTCCTCGCGTGACTACTCCAACGCCTTTGAGATGGGTCCCGTGCCCGCTCCCGGCCCGGATGCGGTTGCGCCGGAGCCCGTTCCGGCGAAACCCTCGGCGCGCGCTCACCGACTTCCTCCGCGCCGGCAAGTTCCGCTACCCGTCCTGCTCAGCCCACCCGCCAGCCGCCTCCCCAACCTTTCTCTGGGCAAGAACACCTAGTCGTCGAAGGCGCGGCCGTCAGCGCTGCACGTCGAAGCGGGCGGGCGGAAGACCGGCTACGCCGAGGTCCGCGGTGAACACGGCTCCGGACAGCTCGGCGCCGTCCGACCTTGCGGTCGTGACGAACATCCACCGATAGCCAGGACCGCCGAATGACACGCTCGTGACCAGCGGCGCGGGCACGCACAGCGCGCGGTCCGGAGCGAGGTCGGGCGTATAGCGGAACAGCATGCCAGATCCCCACGAGGCCACCCAGACTCCGCCGTCGGCGTCGACGGCAATCCCGTCGGGGTGCGCAATCCGCACGGCGGCAACCGATCGGCCGTGCGGCCCGTAGGCGGTGACCGTGTCGGCGAAGCTGTCAGCGTGGTAGAGCAGGCGCCCGTCCGGGCTGGTGTCGACGCCGTTGGACGCGCCCACCTGCCCGGCGAGGACGCGATGGTTAAGGCCCGGCTCCACCACGTACAAGGCGGCGCGTTCGGCCCGGGTCCGGTCGATCGAACCGACGTAGAGGTTGCCGTCGCGCCCGCACACCGCGTCGTTCAGTGCCAGGTCGGACGGCCCGGGTAGGGACAGCAGCGGTTGGAAGGCTCCGTCGTCCGGGTCGAGGGCGCCGACGTCCCGCCCGGAGACGCCGAGCCATCCCCCGCCGGCCCGCGGCACCAGGGCGGTGACCGGCCGGTCGCAGGTCGCGCCGGAGGCGGTGCCAGCCATGGGATCGAGGGTCCAGACCCGTTGGCCGCTGATATCCACCAGGTACAGGCGGGCAGAAGTCTCGTCCCAGACCGGGCACTCCCCCAGCTCACAGCGCAGGTCGCCCAGCACCGACCAGTCCTCGGTTGTCACAGCCATCTCGCCCGCAGGTCGGGGCGGAGCCACGCCGCCGGAGAGGCGATCGACAGGCCACCGTCAACGGGCAGAACCACGCCGGTGATGAAGTCCGCCGCCGCAGAGGCGAGGAATGTCACGGCGGCGGCGACATCGTCGGGTCGGCCGACCCGCCGCAGTGGATAGCCTTCGGTGACCGAGGGCAGATCGGCCTTGCCGATCATGCCGGGGGCCACGGCGTTGACGCGGATGCCCGCGGGACCGTACTCGAGGGCGAGCTGGCGGACGAGTCCCTCCACGCCGGCCTTCGCGGCCGCGTAGCCGGGCAGGCCGGGCGCGGCGAGGGTGGCGTTGACGGAGCTGACCGCGACGACGGCGCCGCCGCGCGGCAGCAGAGGCAGGGCCGCGCGGACGACGTAGAACATCGAGCCGAGGGTCGCGTCGAGGGCCGCCCGCCACTGCGCGTCGGTGGTCCGCGTCGCCGCGGCGACGGGCATGACCGCGGCGGCGGGCACCACCACGTCGAGCTGTCCGAGGGTGCGGTGGGCATCGGCGACGGCGCGGGCCGCAGCGTCCGGGTCGGCGCAGTCGGCCGTCAGCTCGGCCGCAAAGGCGGGGTCGCTGTGCTGTTCAAGGGAGACGCCCACCACGCGATCGCCGGAATCGGTGAAGGCGCGGGCGATCGCGGTGCCGATCGGCGAGGAGGCACCGATGACGAGGATGCCGCGTCCGCTCACCGGGCAAGTCCGAGGTCGGCGAGGATCGTGGCGAGCGAGTCGCGGCTGGCCGGGTCGAGCGGGCGGGCCGGCGAGCGTACCGTGGCGTCAGCGATGAGGCCGCGCCGTACCAGCACCTCCTTGTGCACCGCCCAGGCGATGCCCTGCTGAAGGCCGAACAGGATCAGCGGCAGCAGCCGGGCGAACTCCGCGCGGGCATCGGCGTGCCGGCCGGCCTGCCAGTCTGCGAGTACCGGGCCGAGCAGGTCGGGGAACTCGCAGGCGGGCATGGTGCCGATGGCGCCGCGGGCGTACTCCTCCAGGCAGAACTGGGCGTTCTGGCCGCCGAGCACGGCGAAGCGGTCGTCGGCGCGGGCGGCGACCACCGCGGCCACCTTGGGCGCGGTGGGCGGCGATTCCACCTTGACGGAGGTGATGCCGTCGAGCTTGCCGAGCTCGGCGATGAGGGTGGGCGGCATCGTGACGCCGGTGGCGCCGGGCGCGTCCTGGACCATCACCTCGACTTTGGCGGCGGCGGCCACGTCGCCGTAGAAGGTGAGCAGCTGGTCGGGGGTCGGCTTCACCATGAACGGAGGAAGCACCATCAGCGCGGACGCGCCGCCGGCCACCGCGGCGCCGGCCTGTTCGATCGCGGTCACCGTCGACGTGCCGTTGATCCCGGCGACGACCGGGACCGCGGCGGCGACCACCTCGGTGACGGTGGTGAGGATCCGGGCCCGCTCCTCGGTGGTGAGCGCGAAGCCTTCGCTGGCCATGCCGAAGACGGCGACGCCGGTGACGCCGCTGGCGAGTTGGAACTCGGTGAGTCGGCGCAGGCTAGGCAGGTCGAGGGCGCCGTCGGGCCCGAACGGGGTGGCGAGGATCGGCACGAGGCCGTGCACGGTGTGGGTCACTCAGGACTCCTTGGCCAGGGCGCGAACCGTCTCGACGTCGACGTCGACACCGAGACCGGGTCCCGCGGGCAGATCGAACGCGGCCGGGTGCACGGGCACCGGCCCGGTGAGGATGCGGGATCCGACCTCGGTGGAGGTCGGCTGGTACTCGAACGCGGCGAGGTCGGCGACCGCCGCGGCGAGATGCAGGCCGGCGGCGAGGGAGACACCCATGCCGACCGAGTGGTGCGGCGCCACGGGCACGTGTCGGGCGGCGCACAGTTCGGCGATCGCCATCGCCTCGGTGATGCCGGTGCGGGCCACGTCCGGCTGGGCGATCCGCAGCGCCCGGGCGTCCAGCCATTGCGCGAACTCGTACCGGTTGCGCAGCGCCTCACCGACCGCGACCGGCAGCGTGCCGCGGGCAGCCAGCTCGGCGTGCCCGGCGATGTCCTCCGGTGCCAGGGGTGCCTCCAGGAACCAGGCACCCCGCTCGGCGAGCCCCCGGGCCAGCCCGACGGCGTCGTCAACCCCGTACGCCCAATGCCCGTCGACCGCGACCCGCAGGTCGGGGGCGGCGTCGCGGACCGCGTCGACGGTGGCGAGGTCGGCGGCGACACCGTGACCGAGGTGCAGCTTGACCGCCGTCGCGCCCCGGTCGACCCAGTCGCGGGCCAGCGCCGCCCGTTGCGGGTCCGTGGGCCGGGGCAGCCCGGAGACGTACGTGGGCAGCCGGGTGCGGAATGCGCCGCCGAGCAGTTGGGCGACGCCGAGCCCGGTGAGCCGGCCGGCGAGGTCCCAGAGCGCGATGTCGACGGCGGCGAGCGCGTCGGCCTGGTGGCCGACCAGGTGCCCGCGTTCGCGCATCAGGTCGCGCAGCCGGTGCCAGGCCGGCCGCGGGGCGGTCGCGTCCATGCCGAGCAGCACCGGCGAGAGCAGCAGGTCGACGATCGCGGCGGGCACCTCGGGCGCCACCGGCGCCAAGGCCTCGCCCCACCCCGTGGTGCCGTCCTCGGCGACCACCTCCACCAACAGCGTCTCGTACCGTGACGAATACAGGCTGCGCCACGGCTCGCGGACCTGGTATCCGTCCGCGATGGCGTTCCCGTCGCGTAGCGGCCCCAGGTACGCCTCGTCGGCGCGCACCTTCAGCACATGGGCGTGCACCTCGCGTACGCGCATCACGCTTCCTTCCCGCAGGCCAGCCGGTTCGGTGGGCTCCACCGTTCACCGACCTGCACCCGGTAGGTGAACGCGGCGGTGAGATCGTCCACCGCCACGGTCCATTCGTTCGGACAGGTCGCCCGGTGCTGGTGCTGCCAGGTGGCGCCGCCATCGAGGGACCAGTGCAGCGTCGCGGGGTCGCGGGTGGCCGCCTGCACGTAGGCGTGGTAGCGGCTGCCATCCGGCTTGGGGATCAGGATCCCCCGCACCGGACCGACCGGGCCATCGCCGAAATGGTGCGCGCCGACCGGGGCGGCGGCGGGGTGCAGCGGTACGTCGAGCGGGCCGACGCCGTGGATGACGACCGCGGTGATGCCGTGCCCGGAGACGTCGACGGTGAGCCGGTGGTCCACCATGCTCGCCTGCTCCGGGGCGCCATCGTCGCGGATCACCGTCGCCCGGTACGGCACGGCGGGTCGCATCCGCACCTGTGCCGCGTCGAGCGTCACGGTCACCGTGGTCGCGGTCGAGGCGGCATTGGTGAGGCTGAGACACAGTCGGTCACCGCCCTCGGCGGCGATCCAGTTGACCTGCTCCGAGTCCAGCCGCACCAGGCCCTTCGGCAGCCAGAGCCACACGCCGTCCTCGCCGTAGAAGCGGCCGGGTGCGTGGCCGTAGACGCGGTAGGCGAACCAGACGTAGTTCTGCTCGAACTCGGCCGGGAAGCGGATCGCACCGCCGGAGCGGGTCTCGTGCTCGGCGATCAGGTAGTCGATGGCCATGCCGAGCTGGGCCGGCGCGTGGTGGTAGTAGATGGTGGTGTTGCCGAACGGCCCGGTGTAGGGAAATTCCGGGCGCAGGTGGTGCACGGTGAACTGCCGGTAGTAGTAGCCGGGGTAGTTCGTGAACCGGCCGACCAACGCGTTGTGCGCCACGTCCCGCAGCAGGTCGTCGCCGGCGTGCGCGGCGAGCCGGAGCAGGAACGGCGCCCACGCCGGGTTGAGGGTGAACCCGTTGAACCGGTAGGTATTGAGGGCCTCGATGCTCAGCCCTGTCGGGGACACCTGCCAGGCCGGTACCTCCTCGTGGGGCACGTCGGTGACCGGGTACGGGAACAGGGCGGCGGGATCCCACCAGCCGGTGAGTTCGATCTGCCGGTCGACGAAGAGCGGCCGCTGCGGCACGGTCACGGTGGCGTCGGGCACCGGTCGGGCGAAGACCATGGTGACGAACCGTTTCGCCTCGGCGTACGCGGCGTCCAGGTAGCGGCGTCGGCCCGTCTCCTCGTACATCTCCAGCAGGTCGACCCAGGCGCGGCAGTAGTAGATGGCGAATTCGTGCGGGTCGGCCTCGCCGTCGTACGGCTGGTCGAGTTCCTCGGCGACGTACCGGTCGGCGGCTTCCTCCGCCTGCTGCCGCAGCTTCGCGTCGCGGGTCATCCGGTACGCGGCCAGTGGCGCGCTCATCGGGGTGCGCTTGAGCCAGTAGTCCTGTGCGTCCAGGGCGGACAGCGCCAGATCCCATGCGGCGGTGAGGGTACCCCGGGACAGCGTGTGCAGCGGGGCGAGGGCGGGCGCACCGAAGGGGGTGCCGCAGAGCATGTTCTTCGTCGGGTCGCCGTAGACCGTGGCGTCCTCACTCGGCGTCCAGCCGTACCCGTTGCGCGACAGGTGGAACTCGGCCGTCGGCAGCGCTCTCGTCTCGTACAGCTCGTCGTCGCCGGTCAGCAGATAGGCGCCGAGCAGCACTGAGGTGGTGGTGGCTCGGACGGCCTGGTCGTTCTCGATGTCGATGAACCCCTTGGCGTGGCTCCACCAACCACTCGGCGAGCCCTGGTAGTCGACCCGGTCGTCGGTGGTCCGGCCGGCCTTCATCAGGTCGATGAGGTGGTGGACCGTCTCGGTGAGCGAGGCGTGGACGTTGCGCCGGTATGCGGCGTAGCGGTACTCGCCGCGCAGCAGGTCACGGTAGGCGCCGTACAGCTCGGTGCGGGCGGCGTAAACGCCGACGGTGAACCGGTACGGCTCGCCGGCGCACAGGTCGGCCCGCCGCCCGTACTGCGGAGCGTAGAGGGTCGGCTGGACCCGGCCGTCGGGGGCGCGCAAGGTCATCCCGAACGGCTGGTCGTCGTCGCCGCGGGCCGACTCGTACTCGAACGGCAGCTCGGCGGCGGGGGCGAACAGGCCGGCGGTGACGAAGCCGCGCTGGACCAGGCACATCGGCGCGAACAGCTCGTCGCGGCCGACGGAGGCGGGCCCGCCGATCATCCGGGCGTGCCGCAACGGCCCGCACAGCACTTCGTCGATGTCGTCCTCCGGCGCGGCGGCGAACGCTCGGTAGACGACCACGAACCGGCCGTCGACCCGCGGGGTCAGCACGATGTCGACCAGGGGGCGCGGCCCGGCCAACCGCCAGGTGACCGTGAGGGTGAACAGCTCGCCGCCGCCGCGCAGCCGCACCGCGTCCCCGCCGAGCGGTTCGACCGCGTCGAACCACACGGGGTGCACGTCGAGGGTCCGCTGGAGATCGCGTCGGCTGCCGCCGTCGCCGTGCAGCACCAGCCACCGCTCGCCGAGCGGCTCGCTGGCGCGTTCCCAGCCGTGCTCGCCCCGGATCAGCAACTGCGCGGCGTACCCCGACCGGTCACCGCACCGCACCCTCGCGACCTCAAGGCGGTACGCGGCGCCCTCGATTGCGGTGTGCGGCTCGACCACTGCGGCGGCCAGGTCGACATCGGTGGCCGGACGTCCCGTGGCCGGTGTCGTGCGGGGGCCCAGCTCGATCACCTCGACCGGGCCGAAGCCGGCAATGGTGGCGGTGGCCCCGATCCCGACAGCGCCCCCCTCGAGCGGGTCGGGGTCGGTGGTCGTCGCCGCGGTCCGTCCGTCGACCGTGACGGTGATCCGGCCGTCGACGACGGTCACCTCGACCGGGAGCCACCGGTCGAAGTCGAAGGCCAGGATGTCGTCGGCGAGCACCTCGTCGCGCCCGTCGGCGTGGCGGAGCACCGACAGGTACCGCACGCCGGTGCGTACCCGCAGGCGGACCGCGTACCACTGCGCGGCGTCCGCGTTGACCCGCAATTCGGCGGTGCTGACATCGGCGCCGTGCCGCGGCTCGGGCAGCCGCACCGCGGTGCGCACCGCGTGGTTGCCGATCGTCACCGGCAGCGGCGCGCCGAGCAGGTGCTGCCCGTCCGGGTGGCCGCGACCGTCGAGCTCGATGGTGCGATCGAACGGCTCGACGGTCCGATCGACGGGCGATTGTGCATAGTCAGATGCCATGGGAGCGCCCCTGCAACACGCTTCTGCAACTCGTATGCAATCGGCGGTTGACATGATGCAACATGAGGGCCACTCTGACACAGCAATGGATGGGACGTCCAGAAGGAGCTGCCGGATGGCGAGTGATCAGGGCACCAACCAGAGCGTCGAGAAGGCGGCCGCCGTGCTGAACGCCTTCCTCGCCGGCCAGCCCGCGCTGCGGGTCTCCGACGTCGCCCGTCACGCCGGCCTCGGCCAGTCGACCGCGTCCCGCCTGCTGGCCACACTGGAGGCCAGCGACCTCGTGCAGCGCGACCAGGTCAGCGGCCTCTACCAGCTCGGCCCCGCTCTCATCACGATGGCCGGCGTCGCCCTGAACAGCCACCCGGTGCACCGTGAGGCTCGCCAGCGGGCGCAGAATCTCGCCGCCGAGCTCGGCCTCGGCGCCAACGTGGCCATCCGCAGCGGCGCGACGCTGTTCTACCTGTGCAACTTCGAGGGCGCCCTCGCCCCGAGGTCGTTCGTCCTCATCGGCCAGCACAACCCGCTGCACGCCACGGGGATCGGGAAGTGCCTGCTCGTCGGCACCGACCCCGAACAGCGCCGGGCGCTCCTGCCCGAGCTGCGCGCGTACACCCCGTCCACCATCACCGACCACGCCGCCCTGGACGAGGCCGTCGCTCAGGCCGCCCAGCGCCGCTACGCCACCGAGGTCGAGGAACTGTCGCTGGGCCGCGCCTGCATCGCGTCACCGATCCTCGACCACACCGGCACCGTCTGCGCAGCACTGTCGGTCTCCGGACCGCTCTCCGCGATCGCCCTGGACACCCGGGAGGCCGAGTTGTCCCGCATCGTCATTGAAGCCGCCGACGCCATCAGCACCGGCCTGGGCTACCTCGGCCCCGCCGACCGCGTCCTTTCCCGGATGCAGGCCGTGCGATGAGCACCGAGACAGCCCCTCCCGGAACCACCGCCCGCGTGCCGGCGTCCCCGCCGGCCGGCGACCGGCCGCCGCGGCGGCTCGGCGACGGCGCGTTCGCCGCGCTGCTCATGCTTCCCGCCCTGGCGATGCTCGCCGCGATCGTCGTCTACCCGCTGATCGCCTCCCTGGTCACCGCGTTCTTCGAGCAGAGCCTGGTGGAACCCGGCCGCACCTTCGTCGGCCTGCAGAACATCACCGACCTGCTCGGCGGCGACTTCTGGCGGCTGCTGCGGCAGACCCTGGTCTTCACCGTCGGCGCCACGGTCGCACCGTTCCTCGTCGGCTTGGCCCTCGCGCTCGCCCTGAACACCCGCATCCGGGGCCGGGCCACTCTCCGCGGCCTGCTGCTCATCCCGTGGCTGGTGCCCAGCGTCGTGGTGTCGTTCCTCTGGATGTGGATCTTCAACGCGAACTACGGCGTCGCCAACGGCGCGCTGGAGACCCTCGGCCTGATCGACGCCCCGCAGGCCTGGCTTGCCGGATCGGGCACCGCGATGACGGCCGTCATCGTCGCCAAGACCTGGACAAGCTTCCCATGGATCATGGTGATGCTCCTCGCCGGGCTGCAGACCGTACCCGTCGAGCTGCACGAGGCGGCCGAGACCGACGGCGCCGGCGCGGTGCAGAGGTTCTTCGCCGTCACCCTGCCGCACCTGCGCGGCATCATCGGCATCGTCCTGCTGCTGGAACTGATCTGGAACTTCCAGCACTTCGACCTGATCTACGTGATGACCGGCGGCGGCCCCGCCGGCGCCACCGAAACCTTCGCCACCGCGGTCTACGAGACCGCCTTTCAGGGCTTCGACCTCGGCCGCGCCGGCGCGCTCGGCCTGCTCTGGATGGTGCTGCTGCTCGCCATGGTCGCGCTCTACATCCGCCGGTCCGAGCGGGAGGGACAGCTGTGAACAAGCGCTCCGCACGGGAGAGCCGCGGTTCACGCGCCGCGGCTTGGACCGCCGTCGTCATCCTCGGCGGCTTCGGGCTGCTGCCGGTGTACTGGATGCTCGCCACCGCGTTCACCCCAGCGCAGCAGACCTTCCGCTACCCGCCGTCGTTCTTCCCCACCGAGCCCACCCTGGACAACTTCGCCCGCCTCGCCGACGAACCCGACCTGGCCCGCTACCTGGCAAACAGCCTGATCGTTTCCATCGTCACCGCGGTGCTGAGCGTCATCGTCTCGGCATACATGGGCTACGCCTTCTCCAAGTTCCGCTTCCGCGGCCGGCGCAGCCTCATGTACTTCGTGCTGTCCTCGCAGATGTTCCCCCAGGCGCTGCTGCTGGTCACCCTGTACGCCCTGTTCAGCGCCTACCACCTGCTCGACACCTACGCCGCGCTGGTGCTGTCGTTCACCACCTTCACGCTGCCGCTCTGCGTCTGGATGCTCAAGGGCTTCTTCGACACCATTCCCGACACCCTCGTCGAGGCCGCCCGCGTCGACGGCGCCTCCCGGCTGCGCACCATCCACTCGGTCATCCTGCCGCTGTCGGCGCCCGGCCTCATCGCCGCCGGACTGTTCGCGTTCGTCCGCGGCTGGAACGACTTCATCTTCGCCCTCACTCTGGCCGGACGCGAGAAGACGACGCTGCCACCCGGCCTGGTCAACGCGTTCCTCGGCGAGGCGACCGCGCAGTGGGCCGAACTCATGGCCGCCTCGCTGCTCGCGTCGCTGCCCGTCGTGGTCGCGTTCATCGCGCTGCAACGGTTCCTGGTCGGCGGCATCACCGCCGGCGCCATCAAGGGATAAACCCACCCGTCCCGGAGGTACAGCAAATGAACAGCAACCTGTCCCGCAGGGACATGCTCCGCCTCGTCGGACTCGGCGCCGGCGCCCTCGGCCTCGGCGGCATGGCCTCCTGCGCACCGAGCGCGGAAGGCCCGAAGGGGGACACCGCCAAGTCCGCCACCAACTTCTCCTTCGCGTCCTGGAGCCTGGCCGACAACGCCTCCAAGGCCAAGATCGAACAGTTGATGAGCGGGTACGGCAGCAAGGCGGGCGTCACCGTCAACGGCGTGCCACTGGCGTATAACACCTACCTCAACCAGCTCACGCTCCAGGTGCGCGGCGGCCAGTTCACCGGCGCCGCGCAGATGGACATCGCCTGGCTCGCCGGCCTCGCCGCACTCGGCAAGCTCCGCGACCTCGGCAACGTGGCCAAGGACGCCGGCTACACGCAGGCCGCCCTCACCTCGGGGCAGGTCGAGGGCAAGCAGTTCGGCCTGCCCTGGACCACCGCCGCCATCGGCCTGATCGCCAACCGGGACCTGATGCAGAAGGCCGGCATCACCACCGCCCCGGCCACCATCGCCGACTTCGAGGCCGCGCTGCGGGCGCTCAAGGGCACCGGCGTCATCCCGTACGCCGCGTCCACCAAGGTCGCCCAGCTCAAGGACATCCTCATCTGGATGCAGACCTTCGGCAGCCCGCTGCTGGAGGGCGGCAAAGTCACCGTCGGCGACGACGCCAGCATCGAGGCGGTCACCTGGTACAAAAAGCTGTACGACGAGAAGCTGATCGCTCCAGATGTGGAGCGGGTCGACGCGCGTACCCTGTTCGCGCAGGGCAAGGCCGCCATGTACGACGACGCCATCGTCGGCCGCGACTTCGTCGTCAAGGGCTCCCCAGACAAGTCCATCGCCGACAAGCTCGACCCGATCGCCCGCCCGGTGAAGAACGCCGGCGACAAGCCGCGGGCCGTGCAGTGGGGCCACGCCGTCGTCGTGGTCGAGGGCGAGGGCGCCAACACCGCCACCGACTTCGCGAAGTGGCTCACGTCCGACGAGCAGACCGTCCTCGGCTACTTCAAGGACCTCTCCCTGCCGCCCACCACCACGACGGCACTCGCCTCCGAGCAGGTGAAGAGCGACGCCTTCACCTCCCGGTTCAGCGAGAGGATCACCGCCACCGCCACCCCGAACCCGTTCTGGAAGTACCCCCAGTACGCCCAGATGGAGACCGCCATCTCCGAGCAGGTCCAAGCCGTACTGGTCGGCAAGAGCAAGCCGGCGGACGCGATGCGCGAGGCCGGCCGGGCGGTGCAGGCCCTCATCAAGTGACCACCACCGCGCACGGAACCCCGCTGGTGGCGGCGATCGCGGACGCGACCGCCGCCACCACGCCGCGGATCTGGGGCTTCGGCATCGGCGGTACGCTCACCGCCCTGCTCCGCGCCGGCGACGCGCTGCACCGCCCCGACCTCACCCAGCGAGTGGTCGACCTCGTCACGCCGTCGCTGACCGCACCGCCGGACCCCACCGACCACCTCATCGCGGTCGAGGCACTGCTCGCCCTCACCGGCCGCCGACCCGACATCGACGTGACGGACGCCTGCCGCCGCTGGCTCACCGCCGTCCGGCACGCCCGACCGGCCAATCCCGGCGGACCCCGCCTGCACCGCCCCGACCTGCCACCCTGGTCGTCAACGGTCTGGGTCGACTGCATGCACACCGACGGACCCGGCCTCGCCGCGCTGGGCCACCCCGACGAGGCCGTCACCTACGCCACCGAGTACGCCGACGCGCTGCAACTGCCCCACGGCCTGTTCCAACACGGCTACGACGCCCGGGCCGAACGGGGCAACGGCGTCGCCTGGGGGCGCGGGCAGGCGTGGGCGCTGCTCGGCCTCACCGACACCCTGATCCACGCCCCCGACGACGGGCTCGCCGAGCGACTCACCCGCCTGGTCGACGCGCTGGCCGCGCACGAGCGCGACGGCGAGTGGTCCACGGTCGTCGACGACCCGGACGCCCCGGTCGAGGCGAGCACCTCCGCGTACCTCGCCTGGGTCGTGCCGCACGCAATCAACGCCGGGCTGGTCGACCCCGCCCACCGGGCGATGGCCGACCGCGCCTGGCATGCCACCCTCCGCAGGCTCACCGGCGGAGCGCTCGCCGTGTCCGAGGCGACGCCCGTCGGCACCGCCCGCGACTACCACTACCGCGCCCTCGGCGTCTTCCCCTGGGGCCAGGCCCCGCTCCTGCACGCCGCCCTGGACCGCACCACCACTGAGGAGAACGGATGAAGGTCGTCGACGTCCGCAGCTACGCGGTACGCGCCAAGCCGGCCGAGACGTACTGGGGCGCCCGCGCGTGGAGCGCCGACCACGGCAGCGCCCTGGTGGAGTACCCGCCGATGGAACGCCGCCGCTACGTCTACAGCGACACCATCGACGCCGTGCTGGTTCGGGTCGAGACCGCCGACGGAGTTGTCGGCTGGGGCGAGGCCAAGGCACCCGTCGGGGCCCGCGCCACCGCCGCGATCCTCGACGACCTGATCACGCCGCTCGCCGTCGGCTCCCGCCTCGACGAGATCGGCCGCACCTGGGACCGCGTCTACACCGGCATGCGGGTCCGCGGCCACGACAGCGGCTTCTGGCTGGAAGCCCTCGCCGGCCTCGACATCGCCCTGTGGGACGCGTTCGCCCGCACCCTCGGCCAGCCGCTGCACACCCTGCTCGGCGGCCGCTACCGCAACACCCTGCGGCTGTACGCCTCCGGCGTACCCGCCGCACCCGCCGGCTCCGGCGTTGAGGGCCAGCGGAGGGTGCGCCAGGAAGCCGAACGGCTGCGCGACCTGGGGTACGACGCGGTCAAGGTGGCCATCGGCGCCCGTCCCGAGGACGACATCGCGTCCGTGCAGACCGTCCGCGAGGTGTTCGGCGACCAGGCGGGTGTCTACGCCGACGCCGCCGGCCAGTACGAGGTGCCACAGGCGTTGCGGGTCGGCCGCGCCCTCCAGGAGGCCGGCGTCGGGTTCTTCGAGATGCCGCTGCCGCCGGAGGACCTCGACGGATACGCCACCCTCGCCGCCCGCCTGGACATCCCCCTCGCCCTGGACTCCCTGGCCACCCGGCACCGGGCGCTGGAGTTCCTCCGCGCCGGCGCGCTGCGCGTGCTCCAGCCCGACGTGTGCCGGGCCGGCGGCATCACCGAGACGATGCGCATCGCCGCGCTCGCCGACGCGTTCGGCGCGCAGGCCACCCCGCACGTCAGCATCGGCTCGGCGGTGCACTGGTACGCCAGCGTGCAGTGCGCCGCCGCGATGCCGAACTTCGCGGTGCTCGAACACTGGGTCGGCACCAACCCGCTCACCGCCGTCGCCCCGGACGCGGTCACGCCAGTTGGGGGGCGATGCGACGTGCCGCGCGGCGCCGGCCTCGGCATCGCGGTCGACGAGGACGTCGTACGGGCCCTGGCCGGCGCTTGACCAGGGGCCCCGACACCAGGTCCGGGCGGCGAGCGGACGGTTTCCCGAGCTGAGCCGAGGCGGGACCTCACCTGGGCCAGGATGCCGCTGCGGCGGCGTCCAGGAAGGCACGGGCGCGGCGCCGGAGCGCCGGCCAGTCCCCGGCAGCCACCTCGCTTGGGTTGACCAGTGCGCTGCCGGCACCGACGGCGACCGCGCCAGCTGCGGCCCAGTCCCCCACCGACCCGGGCGTGACTCCGCCGGTCGGCGCGAGCCGCACGTCGGGCAGTGGGGCACGCAGTTCCCGCAGGTACGCCGGGTCGACGTGGCTGGCGGGGAAGAGCTTGACCAGAGCGGCTCCGGACGACCAGGCGATGTCAACCTCGGTCGGAGTGAGGGCCCCGCAGACCACGGGCAGGTTGGCGGCAGCCGCCTCGGTGAGCACGTCGACGCGGGTGGTGGGGGTGACGAGAAACTGAGCGCCGGCGTCACGGGCGGCGCTCACGTCGCCGGGGGTACGGACGCTGCCGGCTCCGACGGCGCAGGTGCCGGGCAGCGCGTTCCGCAGTTCGGCGACGGCTTCCAGCGCCGTGGGCGTGGTGAGGGTGACCTCGATGCTGTCCAGGCCCGCCTCGGCGAGCTCGCGGCCGGTGCGGACGACGGCCTCGGGGCCGGGGAGCCGGATGATGGCGATGACGCGGCCGAGCTGGAGGGTCATGACACGACCACGGGGGCGACCGCCTGCTGGGGTACGACGTGGGCAGGCCCGACGTACCCGAGGTTGATGCTGACGGAGTCGGCCGCCTCGATCACCGACCGGACGAGTTCGGTTTCCCGGGCGGGCAGGTCGATGGCGGAGAGCGCGCCGGACACCGAGAGGGCGGCCACCACGGCGCCCGAGCTGTCGCGGATGGCGGCGGCGACGCAGGCGCGGCCGAGGGCGAGTTCCTCGATCTCGGTGGCGTAGCCCCGGGCGAGGGTGCGGGCGATTTCCTCGTCGAGCTGTTCGTGGCTGGTGATGGTGCGGTGGGTGTAGGCGCCTATGGCCGCGTCGGGTAGCAGGGCGCGCCGCTCGTCCCCGGTCAGTCCGGTCAGGAGTGCCTTGCCGAGCCCGGTGGCGTGGAGTGGGTTGTACTGTCCGGCCAGGACGAACGGGCGGGGTGCCTGCCGGCCTTCGAAGTTGAGCAGGTAGAAGAGCCGGTCGCCGCGGCGTACCGCGACGTTGACGCCGAGGCCGAGTTCGGCGGCGAGGTCCTGGGCGGTCTGCCGGGCCTCGCGGTGGACGGGGTGGCTGTTGAGCACCGCGCCGCCGAACGAGACCATGTCGAGTCCGAGTCGGTAGAGACCACTGACGGGGTCGCGGTCGGCGAAGCCCATGCCTTCGAGGGTGGCGAGGAGCCGAGAGGCGGTGGAGAGTCCGAGTCCGGTGGCTCGGGCGACGTCGGAGACGCGGAGTTCGGTGCGGCCGGCCGCGAGGGCTCGGAGCACGGTCAGGGCCCGTTCGACGCTCTGGTTACTGCCCGGTTCGGCCGCCATGTTGACCCTCCCTGGAAGCTTCTTGCGACATGCGGCATCATATTCTGCACTGTGCACGATATTGACCATGCTGCGGGGTGGTGCGGGTGACGCGACGGGCATGGTGAGCCGGCCCTGGAGATAGTCGGGCTCGGCGAGGCGATGGCGTTGTTCCAGCCGCCGCCCGGCCAGTTGCTCGCCGACACCGCAGCCGTCGAGGTGCACGTCGCGGGCGCCGAGCTGAACCTCTGCACGGCCGCCGCGCGGCTCGGCGTCCGCGCCGGGTTCTGCAGCCGGGTGGGCGCTGATCCGCTCGGCGTCCGGGTCCTGGCGGCGGCCCAGGCGGCCGGTGTGGACACCTCGCTGGTGGCGGTCGATGCGGCCTACCCGACCGGCCTCTACCTCAAGGACGTGCTGCCGGACGGGCAGCGTCGGGTCCACTACTACCGGGCGGGGTCGGCGGCCGCGCACCTGGACGCGTCGGACGGGGCCCGATTGCTCGCCGTGCGGCCGCAGCTGGTCGCGCTCTCCGGCATCACGCTCGCGCTGGGCGCCGGCCCGCGGGCGGCGGTCGACGCGGTGCTACGGGCGGCCGGGCCGGCCGGCATCACCGTGGCGTTGGATCCGAACCTGCGTCCCGCGCTCGGCGACGTCGACCGGCAGGCCGCGGACGTGCGGGCACGGCTGGCGTACGTGGATGTGCTGCTGCTCGGCACCGACGAGGCCGGTCCAGTCCTCGGCGTACGCGATCCGGACGACCCGGAGGAGGTGTTCGCCGCCGCGGCCGACGCCGGGGTGCGGGAGACCGTGCTGAAGGCCGGCGCGGACGGTTGCTACCACGCCCGTGCCGACGGCACAGCGATGCACCTGCCGAGCGCGGCGACGACGGTGGTGGATCCGGTAGGCGCGGGCGACGCATTCGCCGGCGGCTACCTGGCCAGCCGGCCGCGCGGCGCCTTGCCGGCGGGCGCGGCCGGCCTGGGCACTGCGCTCGCCGCCGGAGTGGTCGCCGTCCCTGGGGACACCACCGGCCTCCCCGACCGCGGCCGCGCTGCTGGCGCGGGCCATCGGCGGCTGACGGGCGACCGCACCGCGACCGGGTCAGGCGTCCGGGCCGTCCTGGTCGATCAGGTCGCTCCCGCCGCCGACCACCACGTCCCGATCAGCGCCGCCATAGAGCCGATCGTCGCCGGGGCCGCCGACGACGTCCGTGCCCGGCCCGCCGAGCAGGGTCCCGCCGCCGGGTCCGCCGACCAGCCGGTCCGCGCCCGCACGTACCGTGCCTGCGGGTCCTTGATCTGCGTGAACGCCGAAGGGTTGGCCAGGTACATGTCGATCAGCGACGGCAGCTCGAAGGACATCTGGTTTGAGTCGCGCCAGCCGACGCCGAGGTAGCAGTTCTGCGGATCGGTGCCGCCGTAAACCATCCTGCTGAAGTCGCCGTAGTAGCAGCGCACGTCGGTCATGAACTGCACCGCCCGGCGGTAGGAGACACGCTCGATCCAGCCGGCGCCGATTCCGAACGGACGGACCGGCCCGTCCCGGCCGCGCCCCGCACCTCCCCCGTGTACGGTCCGAGCTCGGCCTGGTCGAAGTCGGTGAAGTCGCCGATCTGGCCGCGGACGGTGCCCTCGTGGCGGACGGTGCCGGCGGCGTCGATGATCCGGAACCGGTCGCCGTCGACGGCGCGGGGTGCGGTGAACCGCTTGCCCTGGCCGAGGTTGTAGCCGCTCTGGTCGACCAGGATCGGCTGATCGGCATCGGGCTCGCCAGGTTCGCTCCAGGAACAGCCCAATGCGGTGGCGGGGTGGTCGGCGGGATCGGTGGTCAGCGCGGTGACCGCGATGGCGGCGAACGATGCCGCAGGCCCGCAAGGCCGCCGAGCAGGCCATGCAGGCGCCGGTGCTCAGCGGCACCGACCCGGGGGCGGCACCGGAGCAGCAGCAGGCGCTGGCCGAGCCGATCAAGGACTACAACCAGTCCGTGGCCGGCTGACCGCCGCAGTCCGGACCCATCGTCGGCCCGTTCCCAGCGCTGGCGGCGCGACGGGCCGACGCGCCGGCCGGCCGGCTGCCTCACCATGCAACCGGTCGGCCGGTACCCCTGCTCCTGCCTCGACTGTGCGTGCTACGAGCCGAGACGCCGCCCGCCACCGGCACCCACCGGTTCGATCGCCTGCCGGAACTCCTTCGGAAGCTGGGCCACCGCCTTCTCGAACTCGTCGCGGGTGACAGCCTCACGGAGCGTGGTGAGCACCGCGCCGACCGCCGCATCGGCGAGCGCACGGTCGACGTCCGGGCGATCCGCCACCCGCTGCACAAAATCGTCGAACCCGAGCGACGCCTTGACCTGGTCCTGTCTAAGCGGTTTGCGCAGGCAGTCGTCAAGCCCGTCGGGAAGCTGATAGGCAAGGTCCTCAGCCTGGCCCGCGCTGATCCGATCTGCCAATGCCTCCAACGTCGCGCGCGTGACTGTCGCCGCCTGATCGGTGGACACCTTTGCCCGCGTGGCCACTGCATTGATGAAGTCCTGGTACTCCAACTGAATCTCCTCCCCACCCGATCCGGTCGAACCGCCAGTTACGGAACTCTGACATCATTCGCGCCCAGGTTCACTTCGGTCTGCCTTGCTGACAAGCCTCCTGTAACGGCGGGTGACCCTGCCTCATTCGTATCGGGCGACCACCGTGACCTGCTACGGCGACATCCTCGGCATTCCGATGGAACGGGAACGGGCAGGCGAGCTGCCGACGAAGCGCCAGCGCGGAGGGCAAGCGGGGACATATTCGGCCTGGAACCGTTCCGTGGCGTATTGGTCGAGCGTGTCGGTGTTGCGCTGATCCAGGTCGTGACCGAACCACCTGCAGGCGGAGACCTCGGCGCGAAGCGGGGCTGCCTGGCGGCGGCCGACCAGATGTTGCGCGGCGCCGGCCCGGTCGGCACGGGCGCGGTGACCGCCGGCTGGTGGCCATCTACTGCGTCATCCCGTCGGCGTCGCGCGTCAGACGATCAGAACGGCTGCGGCGCGAGTACGGCCAGGGTTCATCCGGCGCCAGCCGCTGGGGTCGTAGACCACCCCAGGTGGGCACGATGACAGCGTGAGCCAGGCAGAGGCGAGTAACAGGATGCTTGAAGCGCTCGGGCTGTGGAGCGTTGCTGACGTCGACACGCCTTGCCACTGTCAGCGAATTCGGCCAGTTCAGCTTCATCGACGAGCCTGACAGCAGGACTCACGACGGAGGGGTGGCATCGCCGCGTACCGCCAGTGCGTCGAGGATCAGATCGAGGCCGAATTCGAACTGCCCGCCGAAGTGGTATCCAGGCTGCTGGACGTGCTGCGTGGCGAACTCGACCAGATGCGGGTAGTCGCCCGCCGCGAAACCTTCCATGATCGAATCCGCGACGGCGTTGGCGGAGTCTCCATTGTCGAACGGCAGCGAGGCCTCCTGCAGCACGAAGCCGTAGACGTACGCGTCGACGATCGCGTACGCGTGGGCCGTCATCTGTAGCGAGAAACCCCCGGCCCGCAGCACGCCCAGCATGGCGTCGTGATGCCGCAGGGTGGCCGGCCCAGGACTGGTCCGGGTTTCGACCAGGGCCAGCGCCCAGGGATGCCGCGCGAGGACCGTACGGGCTGAGAGGCATCGCCGGCGCACCTCGGCGCGCCAGTCGCCACCCACCTCGGGCAGTTCGATCTCTGCGAAAACCCTGTCGACGAGGGCGTCGAGGAGCCCGTCCTTGTTACGAATGTAGTAGTACAGCGACATCGGCTTGGCGTTCAGCTCGGCGGCCAGTGACCGCATGGTCAGCGCCCCCAGGCCGTGCGCATCGGCGATGCCTACCGCGGCCTGCAGCACCCGCTCGCGACTCAGCTGCCGTGCTGGCTCGCCCACCCTCTGGTTCCCGCCTTCCGTGCTTCCGTTGACCGGCCTCGCCACCGCAGACTATCGTACTTAGTACCTCTTACTTAGTACGAAAGCCTGCGAGGCGAAGATGACCCTCCGCGTGACCGGCAGATACGCCGGTGCGTTCTTCCTGTTGGCGTTCGTCTCCTACGGCATGGGCACCGCTCTCGCCGGGCAGGTCGCCGGGACGGCGCTCGTGGTGCTCAACTCCGTCATGGTGGCGGCCATCGGCGTACTGGTCTTCCGGGCGCTGCGCCGACCGCATCTGGGGATCGCCTGGGCGTACCTTGTCGCCCGCGCCGCGGAGGGGTTCCTGCTCACCGCCGGGATCGTCCTGCTGGACTCGGTCGGCGCCGGCGCCGGCGACTTCGCATACCAGTTGGCCATGCTGTCGCTGGGGCTAGGCAGCCTGCCGTTCTGCCTGGCCCTGAACCGGCAGCGCTGGCTGCCGAGCTGGCTGGCGATCTGGGGATCCGTCGGATACGCGCTGCTAGCGGCCGGCGCGGCCGCCGAGCTGATGGGGGCCGCGGTCGGGCTCGTGCTGGCGATCCCGGGTGGCCTGTTCGAGATCGTCTTCGGTCTGCTGTTGCTCGCTCGCGGCTTCCCGCCGGCCACCCCTGCGAAGCCCGGTGCCGCTTCCGGCGGGCCGTCGACCGCAGCGGCGGCCGTGGAGGGCGGCTTCCGGGCAAGCCGTGCGGCGCTGGCCGCCGGGGTCGGCCTGCTACTGATGGCAGTTCTCGCTGGGCTCGCCAACTTCGGCGTCGTGGAGCGGCTGGTCTCCACCGACCCCGCCGAGACCACCACCCAGCTGCTGTCGAATCAACGGGCATTCGCCCTTGCCGTCGTCGCTCTGTTCGCGGTGGCCTGCCTCGACGTGCTGGTCGCCTGGGCGCTGCGGGCGTTCTTCGACGACACCCACCGCACCGGCGCACTGCTTTCCGCCTGGTGCCGCACCGTGTACGCGGTCGTCTTCGCCGTCGCGATCACGCACCTGATCGCCGCCGCTGGTCTCCTGGGTGACGGCGCGACGACCGACCAGATCAGCCCCAACGTGTACGCGCAGACCACCGAATTCGAGGAGATCTGGAGTCTGGGTCTGATCCTGTTCGGCGTCCACCTGCTGATGATCGGGGGGCTGGCATGGCGGTCTCGCACTGTGCCAACCTGGGTGGCGGTGCTCGTAGCGATCGCCGGCGTGGGCTACCTCACCGACTCGATCGGAGCGCTGGTCTCGACCAAATACGCGATCCAGGTCGCCGCAGTCACATTCGTCGGTGAGGTCGTCCTCATGGTGTGGCTGCTCGTGTTCGCCGCGCGCTCGCGCCGCCAGCGCCGGTCCGACCTTGCCAGGGAGCGCACCCGCCAACCGCAGCTCGCTTGAGACCCGCCACCCCGCCCAGTCGACTAGGGCGCGTCCTGCCGATCTTGTATGGGTCGATGGTTGACTATGCGTTGGTGGTCGGTCGGGGTGAGATGACGGACAGGGCGTGGGCGGCGATCGAGCCAGTGCTGCCCAAGCCGGGTGCGCGCTCGGGCCGGTGGCGGGATCACCGGCAGGTCATCAACGGGATCTTGTGGAAGCTGCGGACCGGGGCCCCGTGGCGGGACCTGCCCAAGCGGTACGGGCCGTGGAAGACCTGCCACGAGCGGCTGCGCCGGTGGACCGCGGACGGTACTTGGGACTGCATCTTGGCCCGGGCCCAGGTCTATGACGACGGCCAGCCGGTGGAGTGGGTGGTCAGCGTGGACTCCTCGAACGTGCGGGCGCATCAGGATCCCGCTTGCCCGCAAAAGGGGGGCTCTGCAAGGTTCGGATCAGCCGGTGCGACGGTCAGGGCGCAGGACGGTGAAGCCATCGGCCGGTCTCGAGGCGGACTGACCACGAAGACCCACCTCGCGGTCGACGGACGTGGCCGGCCGCTGTCGACCCTGCTCACGCCCGGGCAGGCCGGCGACAACCCACAACTGCTGCCGCTGCTGGACTCGATCCGCGTCAAGGGTCCTGGCCTGGGCCGGCCCCGCAAACGACCGGACATGCTCATTGCCGACAAGGCCTACGCCCACGACCCTACCCGCCGAGCGTTACGCCGCCGCCGCACCCAACACACCATCCCCGAACGCAGCGACCAGATCGCCCGCCGCGTGGCCGAAGGCAGCACCGGCGGACGCCCACCCACGTTTCAACACGGACGTTTTACAGGGCCCGGAACGTCGTGGAGCGCTGCTTCAATCGCCTCAAACACTGGCGTGACCTGGCCACCCGCTATGCCAAGCGCGCCCGCCGCGCCTGCCTGGTTCTCGTCGCCGCCATCATTTGGCTACGATGATCGACAGAATCTAGCCGGACCATCTGGCGGTAATGGCCTCTTCAACACGGAAACGCTCGCCGCATGCTGGGCAGTCCGCGCGGCCAAACACGTAGGTCAGCTTCTCGGCGACGTCGGGATGGCCATCGGCAATCGCGCGAGCATGCAGGCGTTTTCCGACACCCGCCAAGTCAGCAGGATCAGCCGGCAGCAGTGGCAGCCGCTTGGAGCCGGTGTCGCGCAAACCAAGAATCGGTTTCCACCTAGGGACTGCCGGTATCCCGCGGCCCCGGTCGGGTGACCAAGGCCGGCCCGGAGGGCAACTCGACCTGTTCTGCGTCGAGCGCAGTCAGGAGCATCATGGCAAATGTCAATCGTCCCGCTGATCTAGGGTGACCTGGTGCCTTCGAAACCCGTGACAACCGTCCTGTTCGATTTCGCTTGGACCCTGTTCGCCAGGGACCCCAACCGCTGGGTCGGCAGCGCGGCGGCCTTGATCGGCCGGGAGGTGGCCGCCGGTGAGGCGGAGCGCATCGCCTCGGATTTCGCTGAGTTGCTGCGGACGACGGCTACGGACCCTGCTCACATCGCCCGGGACTTGGACCCACAGGTGTGGGACCGGGCGATTCTGGCTGTCCTGCAGCAAATCCGTGGGGTGGACTTGCCGTTTGCGCGAGCCCTGCACGAAACGCGCGCCGAAGCGCTGGCGCCGTACGCGGACACGGCGTCCACTCTCGCCGCGCTGAGTGCCCGCGGTATTCGCCTTGGCGTGGTCAGCAACGTGGGCTGGGACATTCGCATCTGCTTTGCGAGGCACGGGCTTGACCGCTACATCGATGCATTCGTTCTTTCCTACGAGGTCGGCTTCGTCAAACCCGATGTACGGATCTGGCGCACCGCAGTCGAAGCCCTGGCGGCACAGCCAGATCGAACGTTGATGGTTGGCGACCATCCCGGATGCGACGGCGGTTCCGTGGCCGTCGGCATACCGGCCCTGGTGCTGCCGATGGTGAGTTCGCCAGCCCAGCTTCGCGGGTTCGATCAGGTGCTGGCGTTGGCCGGAATCTGAAGCTGGTTCGGTTCCTGGTTTGTCGAGGTTGCCCAATGCGCTTCGGGAAAGATCTCCGATTCTTCCAGCATGAAGTCGAGCCGAAGGCAGTCAAGAACCGGATGCACTTCGATATCCACGTCGGCGGCGGCCGGCACGAGCCGTTGGAGGTGCGCTGGCCGCGGGTCCAGGCGATCGTCGACAAACTGGTGGCAGCAGGCGGGACGTACTCCGGGTCGACGCACCGGACGGCGCCCCTGACCATGTGACGATGGCCGACCCAGAGGGCAACGAGTTCGACGTCCTTTAGGCCCGTTCGGCCGGGCAGCTGGCCAAGCCGTAGCCGTCGACAGCGTCACGCAGCTCCTGATACCGATGTGTCACGCAGGTCCCGAGACCGGACAGCCGGGGATCCGGCACGGACCTCGCCAAGTACCTCACCGATAGGCGGTACGGCGCTGATGCCCGCGACGCCCAGCGCGAGCGCCGCCGGAACCACGACGGCGGCCGCGACGATCGGCCCGGAGCATGCCATCCACCGGCCGAACCACCACATCGAGGCCGCGGCGAGCGCCACCGCCAGCACGTACCCATAGGGCGCGGCCTCGCGCGCGCCGGTCACGTCGGCCAGCAGGCCCGCCGTGGTCAGAAGTTTCTCCCCACCCACGCGTGGTCAGCCGCAGCCACCCCCGTGCTCAGAACGGCAGGCCGCACGAGGCCGGCCCGGCACGCCGCGCACCGGCGTCCTACTGCTCGCTCGCGGAGCCGGCCGCCTCCCGCAGCGCGGCGACCGCCGTGCGCACCGCCGGGGTGTGCTCGACCGCGTCGTGCACCACCACCCGTATCGACCGGATCGGCGTCGGGCGGACCACCCGGACGCGGGTCACGCCGTCGGGCAGGTGTGCGGCGCCGAGCGCGGGGAGCACCGTGAGACCGATGCCGGCTGCCACGAAGGCGAGCGCCGTCGGATAGTCGTGCGCCTCGACCCGGAAGGCCGGGCTGAATCCGGCGGCGGTGCAGGCCTCGATGAGGTTGGCGCGGCACCAGCCCCGGGCGAAGTCGTTGTCGATCCAGCGCTCGTCGGCGAGGTCGGCCAGGTCCACCTCCTCCTGCCCGGCGAGGCGGTGCCCGGCGGGCAGCACGGCCACGTAGGGGTCGTCGAGGAGGTGGTGGGCGGTGAAACCCGAACCGGGGTCGAAGCCGTTGCCCGCCACAACCACCTGGACATCGGCGCGTTCCTCCCGGCTGTCCGGGATGTGTTCGCGCAGCTCCAGGTCGAGCCGGACTCCGGGGAGCTCGGTGAGGATGCGCCGCACCACCAGCGGCATCCACGCGGCGCCCACTGACGCGAAGTACGCGATGGACAGTGCGCCGGTGCGGCCGGTGCGCAGGTCGGCGATCAGCGACTCGGCCGCTCCGAGCCGGGCGAGCACCCGGTCCGCTTCGGCGGCGAGGGCATGCCCGGCGGCCGTGGGCCGCAGGCCGCGTCCCGCTCGGGCGAGGAGGGTCAGGCCCGTCTCGCGCTGGAGCGCGGTGAGGTGCTGGCTGATAGCGGAGGGGGTGTAGCCCAGGTTGGCGGCGGCCGCCTGGACGGAACCGGACGCCACGACGGAGCGGAAGACACGGAGGCGGTGGACGTCGAGCACGCCACAACAGTAAGCCCCACTGAAGAGTTGTGAAGAAAGAGTCGCTGGTGCTGAACATTCGGGCGCACGAAAATCGCTCCATGAGGCGCGCACAGCTCACCGCCACCCCGACCGGGCCGGCCATCACCGAGGGCGACCGCGCCCGCGCAGCGTACCCCCGTTCCTGGCCGACAGTCGGTGCCGCCGCGACCACCGTGTTCCTGTGGGCGTCGGCGTTCGTCGGCATCCGCTTCGCCGGGCACGACTACTCCCCCGGCGCCATGGCGCTGGGCCGCATGGCAGCGGCGTCCATCGCGTTGAGCGCGTTCGTGGCATTCACCGCCGGCGTCCGACGCCGCAGCACACGACCGCAGCACGCTCTGCCCGGGCCGGACGTCGCGGCTCCCCGCCGGGCTGCCCTGCCCCGTGGCGGAACTCTGGGGCTGATCGCGGTCTGGGGCGTGGCCTGGTTCGGCGGATACAACGTGGCGCTCAACGCCGCCGAGCGGCTGGTCGACGCCGGGACGGCGGCACTGCTGGTCGCGGTCGCGCCCATCCTCGTCGCGGTCGCCGCGGTCCTCGTTTTGAACGAGCGGCTCACCGGCCGGCTCGGCGTCGGGGTGGCGATCGCCTTCGCAGGCGTCGCCCTGATCGCGGCCAGCGGCTTCACCGGGCACGCCGACAAGGTCGGCGTCGCGCTGGCGCTGCTCTCCGCCCTGCTGTACGCCTTCGGCGTACTGCTCCAGAAGCGCCTACTGGCGCGGGTGGACGCCGTGACGATGACCTGGCTCGGCGCGCTGGCCGGGACCGCGGCGCTGCTGCCGTTCGCCCCCACGCTCCTCCGAGAGCTCGCCACGGCCCCGCCGTCGGCCACCCTGGGCATGCTGTACCTGGGCGTGTTCCCGACCGCCATCGGCTTCCTCACCTGGGGCTACGTCTTGTCCCGCTGGACCGCGGGTCGCACCACCGCCGCGACCTACCTGGCGCCGCCGGTGACCGTGCTGCTGTCGTGGACGCTGCTGGGTGAGGTGCCGGCGCCGCTCGCCCTGCTGGGCGGCTCGCTCTGCCTGACCGGCGTGGTCCTCGCGACGCGCCGCTGACGCCCATCCTGACGCGGCGTTCGATCCAGATAGGAGGCGGCCGGCGTACGGCCCCGTACCGCAGTTGAATCCCCGGTTTCAGTCGCCGTCGGCCGAGGTGAACGCTGCGGCGTGGTCGCGGACGAAGTCGGCGACGTCGCGCGATGGGTGGCCAAGAAGGTGGACGACCGTCTGGGTGGTGAAGTCTCCCCAGACAAAGGCATACGACTACATGCAACCGCACGCCTAGATCATTCCGGTTATGTTCCGCAGCGCCTGCGGGGGTGCGCGGACCAGCGTTATGAGCTCTGGTGTGAATCCACCCCGAAGCGTTACCTTCGCAAGTGGAGCATGTCGGCGTGCCCACGCCGCTGCCCCTCGCCCGGACTCTGCCTCGGCCGCCTCGGCGTCGGTCAGACTCGGGTGGCGATCGCGCAGCGCCTGCCGCGCCGCGGCCAAGAATCGGTCCGGATCCACCACGACGACATCGCGTCGGGTCAGGATACTGATCGTCATGCCCGCCCCCGGTGCCACGACGCCCGTCAAATCGGGAGGGTGAGCCAAAGGGGTCGGGCCGGCGGCCGGAGGAAGCGACACCGCCATGATCGATGCTCGCTCAACGGTGCGACTTGGGCGTCGGCAGAGTCGGACGTCCGAGAGCCTGGTCGAAGGCGCGCGTCGCGGCATGTGCGTGCACGTGATCTCGTACCTCGGTGAGGTGGCATCGGGCGGTGGGTGTCTACGAGCCGCGGTCCCGTCACTGACCTTTCAAGTCGGTGCCTCCAGCCGGGTAGGTGCCCGGGGTATGGCCGAAGGCGCGGCGGAACACGTCGATGAAGGCGCTGGTTGACGACCAGCCGCACTGATGTGCCACCGCGGTTACCGGCGTCCCGTTGGCCAGCAGGACCAGGGCGTGATGCAGGCGCAGCTGAGTGCGCCACTGTGGGAAGGTCATGCCGAGGTCCCTGCGGAACAACCGGGACAGGGTGCGGTCGCTGGCGCCGACCTCACGGCCGAGGTCGGCGAGGGTGCGCTTCTCGCCCAGGGTGGCATGCAGGAGGGCGCACACGGTGAGCAGTAGGGGCTCGGTGGGTGTGGGAACGTGCAGCGGCTGCTGAGGAGCGGCGCGTAGTTGATCGAGCAGTACGGCGCGCAGTCGGTCGCGTTCCGGCCCATGTTCGCCGGGGGTGCGGGTGTAGGCGATGATCAGCTCGCGCAGCAGCGGGCCGACGGCGAGCACGGTTGGGGTGTCCAGGGCGAGCGGGTTGTCCGTGGCGGGTAGTCCCACCAGGTGAAGCTCGAGTTCGCCGTAGGCGCGGTGGGCGTGCACGGTGCCGGCCGGCACCCAGATGGCACGGGTGCCTGGGGTGATCCATGAGCCCTTGTCGGTCGTGACGGCCAGAACGCCGCGGGCGGCATAGACGATTTGGTGGTCGTCGTGGCGGTGTGCATCGATCTCGCTCCCGGCTGCGAGCCACTGGGCGCGAGTGGGAGCCAGGGGACTGTGGCGGATTTCCGGCATTGTCTGTCAGCTTATCGGAAGTCAGACAGGGGGTGTATTGCCACCCTTGCATGGTGCGAAGGAAAACCTCGATCACGTTGCTCGCCGTCAGTCACGCCTGTGTCGACATCTATCAGGGGAGCGTCGCGGCGCTGGTACCGCTGTTCGTCGCGGAACGCGCCTACACCTACGCGGCGGCATCCGGCATCGTCCTTGCCGCATCGCTGCTGTCTTCGGTCGCCCAACCGCTGTTCGGCGCGCTCACCGACCGCTGGGCCATGCCGTGGCTACTGCCCGTCAGCACCCTGCTGGGTGGGGCTGGCATCGCGATGAGCGGACTGAGCGGCGAGTACACCTTTACCTTGCTGTTCGTGGCGCTCTCCGGCATCGGTGTGGCCGCTTACCATCCCGAGTCCGCACGCATCGCTCGTGAAGCCAGCGAAGGCAGCCACGCCGCCATGGCGTACTTCTCCACCGGCGGCAACGTCGGTTTCGCCCTGGCCCCGCTGATGGTCGCAGGCATCACGTTCCTCGGCGGGCTGAGCTCGACACCGTTGATGGTTGTACCAGCCCTCGCCGGAACCGCGATGGTATTGCCCGTGCTGCGTGCCCTGGTCCAGCACAAGAGCGCCGCGGGCGGGAAACCGGCACCCGTCGGCCGCGATGACACCGCTTCGTTCATGCGGCTGACCTTCGCGGTGGTGTTCCGCTCGATCGCCTTCGTCGGACTGAGCACATTCATTTCCCTGTACGCCCAGCAGCGCATGAACGGCAGCGCGGCTGCGGGCACCGCCGCTCTGTTCGTGCTCTACCTCGGCGGCGTGGTCGGCTCGGTGCTGGGTGGTAACGCTGCACATCGGTGGGGTCGGGTGGCGGTGTCCCGCTGGTCCTACTCGATTACCGCCATCGCGATCGCGGGTGTGGTGTGGATGCCCGGACCGGCGATCTACTTGTTCGTGGCGCTGACATCCGCCGGCCTCTACGTGCCTTTCTCGTTGCAGGTCACCCTCGGGCAGGACTACCTGCCCACCCGGGTCGGCACCGCCAGCGGGATCACGCTGGGCCTGACGGTGAGTGTCGGCGGGCTCGCCAGCCCCGCCATCGGGGCCCTGGCCGATGCGACGTCACTACGAACCGCTCTGACGCCGCTGATCGTCATGCCGGTCCTGAGCTGGCTGATGTTCCGTACCCTGCGAGACCCTGAGGCGGCGAACGAACGCGGCGGCAGCCCGCAGAAACCGCTGGTCCCTCCCCGGCCTCCGTTGACTAACCCGGCCCGAGCCCGAAGGGTCAGCCACAATCCAGGGCTCGGCGGCGGCCGGCCCCGCAGCCCTGAGCTCAACGCGTCGTCCGCCATCGTCAGCGGCTCGCGCGCTCAAGGTTCGGGACGACTTGGCGGTGGAAATCGAGGTCGACCTGAAAGGTGACCTCGACGCCCGGCCAGTCCCCGGGGCCGCGGCGTACCCGCGCGCGACGCGGGCACGCCCGCTCCTGCCTCGACTGTGCGTACTACGGGCCGGGGGCGCTGCCCGCCACCGGCGGAAGCGCGGAAGCTATTCCGCCATGCGCGCCGACGCGGCGATGACGAGCACGAGTGGCGCGATCAACAGCACCGGCGACCATGCGGGTAGGTGCCTGGCCATCAGCGCACCGACGACGGCACCGGTGATCAGGGCCAGCAGGACGTGGGCCTTGGGCCGCAGGCTGTGCCATGGGCTTCGGGCGGCGACCCCCGCGATCAGGCTCGTGAGCGTGCCGGTCAGGTACGTGGAGGAGAGGCCCGGTACGCCGAAGCGCTGAATGGCACTGCTCTGGACGCCCAGCGCCGCTGCCGACAGCATCAGGAGTCCAAGGTCGACCTGCTCCGAACGACTGGGCAGGTTGACTACCCAGACGACGAGAAAGACGACGAACACCAGGAGTTCCAGGACGAGTGTGTGGGTGACCCGGCGGGGCCAGACCGGGTCGTCCGGCTGCGCCGAGCCAGCGAGGCGGGCGCCGGCGAGGACGCCGGTGATGAAACTGAGAATGGCGCAGCCGGAGGTCAGGGCAAGGTCGGCAGCGCCGCTGCCCGCCGAGAGCCCGAGCAGGACCATGTTGCCCGTCATGACGCTCGAGAAGGCTCCGCCGAGGGCCAGGAAGCCGATGGCGTCGGCGCTACCGGTCAGGAAGGTGAGCACGACAACGAGGGCCTGCCGCCGCCGCGCGAGGTTCCGGTTCCCCGTCACCGCGGCGCGCAAGCGCATGACGGATGGCACTGTTTTCAGCACGTTCGGCTATCCTTCCCAAATTGTTCTTCGTATACGCTTTGCCTGACGATTCATGGAGAGGCGGTCAGGTTGGCTGATGACCTGCGAGGCAAGCTCGGCGCTCAACACCTGCCGCTACGCGACCAGGTCCTCGCCGCACTGCGGACCGCCATCATCAACGGCGACTACCTTCCCGGCGAGCGGCTGACCGAGGATCGGCTGGCCGAGGACTTCGCCGTCTCCCGCAACCCGGTCCGGGAGGCACTGCGCGTCGCGGAGGCGGAGGGTTTCGTCGTGATCCTGCCCCGCCGCGGGGCGGTGGTCGCCTCCCCGAGCAGTGCGACGATCGCGGATATGTTCGCCGTCCGCCAACGCCTGGAGTCGCTGGCCGCCCGGCTGGCGGCCGAGCGGGCGACGGCGGCGGACGTGGCCGCCCTGCGGGGCCTGCTGGAGCAGGGCCGCGAGGCGACGCAGCAGCAGGACCTCGCCCGGGTCGCCGAGCTGAACAGCGCCCTGCACCTGCGGATCCTCGAGATCAGCGGCAACCCGTGGCTGTTGTCGATCGCCAAGGCGCTCTACCTCCATGTGCAGTGGGTCTTCCGGCTGGGCGCCGCGGAACGGGCACCACACTCGTGGGCCGAGCACATCCAACTGGTCGACGCCATCGAGTCGGGTGACGGTGACCGGGCCGAGCGGGCCGCACTGGCCCATCTCGATGCCGCTTCCGCTGCCGCATACGAAAACGCCGAGGCCGGATACGGGGCCCGCTGAGGCGTCAGCGGCCGCAGGCGTAGCCCTGCATGCCGCGCGGGTTCGCTCCGGCCGCCAGCACGCCGGTGTCCGGATCGCGGGTCACCGCGCAGAGGCGACCCAGACTCCACGCGCCGGACAGCCGCACCTCGTGCCCCTGCGCGCGCAACGCCGCCAGGACATCCTCGTCCAGCCGGTCCTCCACCACGAGAACGCCGGGCTCGTTGTCGCGCGGGTAGAACGAGGCCGGCAGGCTGATGGTGTGCCACATCGGCGCGTCGATGGCTTCCTGCAGGGACCGACCTCCGACGAGATGGCGCAACAGGAACAGCAGCTGCCACTGGTCCTGTTGGTCGCCACCAGGAGTGCCGAACGCCAGGATGGGTTTCCCGTCGCGGTGCACCATGGTCGGGCTCAGCGTGGTGCGCGGCCGGCGTCCCGGCGCCAGCGACGAGGCGAGACCTTCCTCCAGCCAGAACATCTGCAGCCGGCTGCCGAGGGGGAAGCCGAGGTCCGGAATGGTGGGAGAGCTCTGCAGCCAGCCGCCGCTGGGCGTGGCGGAGATCATGTTGCCCCAGCGGTCGACCACGTCGACGTGGCAGGTGTCGCCCCGGGTCACCCCGTCCGACTGCACCGTCGGCTCGCCCGTCGTGGGGTCCGCGAGGTCGACCCGGCGTCCGGCACCGCGTCGCACGTGAGCCGGGAGGCGTGGCTCGGCGCCTTCGGGGCGGCCCGGTCGCAGCTGCGCTGACGCGCGGTCAAAGATGAGGCCGGCCCGCTCCCGCGCGTACTCGCGGGAGAGCAGCGCCTTTGCGGGCACGGGAGCGTCGCCGTACCAGGCCTCACGGTCGGCGAAGGCGAGTTTGAGGGCCTCGGCCTGGGCGTGGATGCCGGCTGCGGTCGACGGGTCGTACGCCCCGGGGTCGTCGAGCGCGTCGAGGACCGCCAGGGTCTGCAACAGCACCGGCCCCTGGCCCCAGAAACCGGTCTTCGCCACCGTGTAGCCGCGCCAGTCGACGGTGGTCGGTTCCTCCCAGGTGGCCCGGTAGGCGGCCATGTCCGCGCCGGTGACGAGACCGGCGTGCGCGCGTCCGCTGGAGTCCTGAAAGGGTTCCCGGCTGAACCGGTCGACCGCCTCGGCAACGAAGCCTTCACCCCAGGCGCGACGTGCGGCCTCGATCTGCGCCTCCCGGTCCGAGCCCGCTGCCCGGCCGGCGTTGACCAGTCGTTGCAGGGTCTGCGCGTACGCCCGGTTGGTGAACAGCTCCCCCGCCGCCGGTGCCCTGCCGTCGCGGAGCCAGAGCTGGGCGGAGGTGGGCCAGTGCTCCTCGAACAGCGACCGTACGGCGGCCACGGTGTCGCCGACCCGGCCGATCAGCGGGTGACCCGCGCCGGCGTAGCCGACCGCCGGCTCCAGCACCTCCTCGAGGGAGAGCGTGCCGTGGTCGCGCAGCAGCAGGAGCCAGGCGTCCACGGCGCCGGGGACGGCCGCGGCGAGCGGGCCGGACCCGGGGATGAGGTCCATCCCGAGGGAGCGGAAGTGCGCGATGGTGGCGCCGGCCGGCGCCGGCCCCTGCCCGCAGAGCACCCTCGGGGTCGGGTCGTGCGCGGTGGCGACGATTGCCGGCACCTCACCGCCGGGCCCGTTCAGGTGTGGTTCGACGACGTGCAGCACGAATCCGGCGGTGACCGCGGCGTCGAAGGCGTTCCCACCGCGCTCGAGGATCCCCATGGCGGACTGGCTCGCGAGCCAGTGCGTCGAGGACACCATCCCGAAGGTTCCCTGCAGGGTCGGCCTGGTGGTGAACGTCATGACAACACCTCACTCGAGTCGGCGGCGGCCCGGACGTCGGGCCGGGTGCCGTCGGGCTGGACCAGGTGGCAGGCGGCCAAGCCGCCGCCGAACGCCACCTGTGCGGGTACCTCCGCGGCGCACCGGTCGAACGCGAGCGGGCACCGGGTGCGAAAGCGGCAGCCGGACGGCGGATCCAGCGCGGACGGCAGGTCGTCGCCGAGCAGCACCGGTTGACGCTGCCGTTGACGGACCGGGTCGGCCACCGGCGCGGCCGCCAGCAGCGCCTGGGTGTAGGGGTGGGCCGGGCGCGTGAAGATCCGCTCGCGCGGGCCCTGCTCCACGAGTTGGCCGAGGTACATGACGGCGATGTCGTCGGCCAGGTACTCGACCGCGGACAGGTCGTGGGTGATGAAGAGGCAGGCGAACCCGATGTCGCGTTGCAGGTCGGCGAGGAGGTTGAGCACCGACGCCTGCACCGACACGTCGAGGGCGCTCGTGGGTTCGTCGGCGATGAGCAGCTTGGGCTCGGAGATCAGCGCCCGGGCGATACTGACCCGCTGACGTTGACCCCCGGAGAGCTCGTGCGGATACCGGCGCGCAACTTCCGCCCGCAGGCCCACCCTGCCGAGTTCCTCGGCGACACGGGCCTCCCGATCGCGTCGGGTGATCCGCTTACCGGACAGCCGCAACGGCTCGGCCACGATCTCGCCGACCAGCATGCGCGGGTCCAGCGAGCCGGCGGGGTCCTGGAAGACGATCGACACGTCATTGCGGTGCTGGCGTAGCTGTCGCCGGGTCAGCTGGGTGACATCGGTCCCGGCGATCCGGACCACGCCCGCGGTGGGCTTCTCGAGCCGCACCACGCACCGGCCCACGGTCGACTTTCCCGAGCCGCTCTCCCCCACCAGCGCCGTGACCCGGCCCTTGGCAATGGTGAGGGTGATCCCGTCCACGGCCCGTACCGGCCCGAAATGCATCACCAGGTCCTCGAGTTCGAGGGCGTTCGGTTGCGGCGTCATGCGGTTGTCTCCTCCGGCTGCGTCCGCGGCGCCGGGCAGGGATGCCAACAGGCCGCGAGGTGGTCCGTCACCGCGGTTCCGCCCGCTTCCAGAGGCGGCGCGGCTTCCCGGCACCGCGCGTCGGCGGCGGGGCAGCGATCCGCGAAGGTGCAGGCGTCGGGCTGGGTGGACAGGACGGGCACGAGACCGGGAATCTCCTGCAGCCGCTCCGTACCGGCGTGCTTGCCCGGCGTCGGCGACGCCGCCAGGAGCCCGGCCGTGTACCGGTGGTACGGATGCGCGAACAGGTCGGTGACCGGTGCCCGCTCCACCACCCGCCCGGCGTACATGACGACGACGCGGTCGGCGATGTCGGCGATCACGCCGAGGTCGTGTGTGATGACGAGGATGGTGGTGCCGAGCCGGTCCCGCAGGTCCCGGAGGACCTGCAGGATGCCGGCCTGGACCGTGACGTCAAGGGCGGTGGTGGGTTCGTCGGCCACCAGCACCTTCGGGCCGCAGGCCACCGCCATCGCGATCATCACGCGCTGGCGCATGCCGCCGGAGAGCTGGTGCGGGTAGTTGTCGACGCGCTTCGCGGCGGACGGGATTCCGACGAGCGAGAGCAGCTCGACGGCGCGGGCCCGGGCGGCCCGCTTGGACATCCGCTCGTGTACCTGCAGGACCTCCCCGATCTGCCGCCCCACGGTGAGCACCGGGTTCAGCGAGGTCATCGGCTCCTGGAAGATGTAGGCGATCTCCTTGCCGCGCACGCGGCGCAGCACCGACTCCCGAACGCCGACCAGCTCGGTGCCCTCCAGCCGGACGGAGCCGGAGACCCGGGCGCTGTCGGGCAGCAGGCCCGCGATGCTCATCGCCGTGACGCTCTTGCCGCAGCCCGACTCGCCCACCATCCCGACGATCTCTCCGGACGCGAGATCCAGGTTCACCCGGTCCACCGCCGATACGGTCCCGCCCTCGGTGGTGAACGAGACCGAGAGATCGCGTACTTCCAGGACGGGCGTCCCGACCGCGGCGGAGGATGCGGCCGCCCGTTCGACCGTGGTCATCGCCGGTCTCCCTTCGGATCGAGGGCGTCCCGAAGGGCGTCGCCGAAGACGTTGAACGCCAGCGCCAGGCCCATGATGACGACGCCGGGCAGGACCGCTGCCCAGGGTGCGCGGGCGGCGAACTGCTGGGCGGAGGCCAGCATGGTGCCCAGGCTGGGGGCCGGGGGCTGGATGCCCAGGCCCAGGAACGACAGCACCGCCTCGCCCAGGATCGCGGCCGGGATCGCGACGGTGGCCTGCACCAGGATCACCGACGTCGCGTTCGGCAGGACGTGCTTGGCGAGCACCCACAGGTCACTCGCGCCGTCCACCACAGCGGCGGCGACGAAGTCCAGCGACTTGAGCCGCAGGGTGTCCGAGCGCACCACCCGGATCACGCCCGGGATCTGCGCGATCCCGATGGCCACGGCCGCGTTGGTGAGGCTGGCGCCCCGGATGGCCGCCAGCCCCACCGCCATGATCAGGAACGGGAATGCGAGCAGCAGGTCGGTGAAGCGCGAGATCACCGCGTCCCAGGACCGGAAATAGCCCGCGGCCAGTCCGAGCGGCACCCCGATGATCAAGGAGGTGGCCACCGCCAGGAGCGCCACCAGCAGGGAGGCCCGCGCCCCCAGCATGATGCGGGACAGGACGTCCCGGCCCAGGTCGTCGGTCCCCAAGAGGTGGCCGGGGGTGCCCGGCGGCGAGAACGTGTGGGCGAAATCGGTCTGCTGGACGTCGTGAGGAGCGATCCAGGGCGAGAGCAGGGCGACGACGGCCGCGAGCGCGAGCACGACGAAGCTCACGACGGCGAGCGGGTTGCGGCGCAGTCGCCGGAGGACCCGGGTGCGCCGGCTGATGCCGGCGGGGCCGGCCTCCGCCATCGGTACGGTGAGGACGGTCATGCCGGCTCCCCCGTCACCCGGATACGTGGGTCGATGACCGAGTAGAGCAGGTCCACCAGGAAGTTGATCGCGATGTACGCCGTCGCGGTGAGCAGGACCACCGCTTGGATCACCGGATAGTCCCGCTGGAACACCGCGTCGATGGTCATCTTGCCGAAGCCCGGCAGACCGAAGATCTGCTCGGTGACGACCGCTCCGGAGATCAGGCCGCCGAGCTGCAGGCCCACGATCGTCACCACCACGATGAGGCTGTTCCGGAGGGCATGCCGGGTGATGACGGCCCGTGGCCGGAGACCCTTCGCCTTGGCCGTGCGAACGTGGTCCGAGGAGAGCGCCTCCAGCATCGCCGAACGCGTCTGCCGCATGATGATGGCGGCGAGGCCGGTGCCGAGAATGACGGCCGGCAGGACGATGTGGTGCAGGTTGCCCGCCGGGTCCTGCAGCAGAGGCACGAATCCGGAGGCCGGGAAGAGCCCTGCCGCCACGGAGAGGTAGAGGATCGCCAGCAGTCCGAGCCAGAAGTGCGGCACCGACAGTCCCACCAGGGCCAGTCCGTTGGCCAGCCACTCGGCGGGACGCCCGCGGCGCACAGCCGCGAGCACCCCGGCCCCGACACCCAGCGCGGCGGCGAGCAGGATCGCCAGGAGGGACAGCTCGACCGTGACGGGCAGGGCGGTCGTGAGCATCGACGAGACCGGTATCCCGGTTCGGATCGACACCCCGAAGTCGCCCTGCACGACGCGCCCCACGTACTGCGCGAACTGGATGGGAAGCGGCTCGTCGAGCCCGTAATGGTGCCGGATGGCCTCCAGTGCCTCCGGGGACCGGTCCTCGCCGGCGAGGGCGAGGGCCGGGTCCCCGGGCAGTGCCCGCACCCCGAGGAACACCACGACCGTCGACAACAGCAGCGTCAACGCTGAGTGCCAGGCGCGTGTGAGTAGATACCGAGCCACCGGGCGACCTACTTGGTGAATCCGGCGAAGGCCGCGCGGATCACGCCGTCGGGGAAGACCTGCAGGCCCTGGATCTTCTTGGAGACGGCGGTCAGGTTCCGCTGCCGGTAGAGGTAGATGAGCGCGTCGTCCTGCTGGAGGATCGTCACCGCCTGCCCGTACAGCTTCTTGCGCTCTTCGAGGTCGTTCGACTGCCGAGCCTGGGTCAGCGCGGCGTCGAGCTGCGGATTGCTGTAGCCGGAGACGTTCTGGCTGCCGCCGGTGCCGACGAAGTTGGTGATGTTGGCATCCGGGTCGATCCGCCCGCTCCAGCCCAGCTGCAGCAGCTCGAAGTTGCCGCGGTCCTGCTCGTCGAGGAGAGACGAGTATTCCACCGGGTTGATCTTGAGGTCGAATCCGCCGTCCTTGACCATGGCCTGCAGCGCCTGCGCGAGGCGCAGCGAGTCGGGCGTGTTCGAGATGAGCATCGCCACCGGGTAGGGCGTCTGAACGCCGGCTTCGGACAGCAACTGCTTGGCCTTGGCGGGATCGTGCTGGCGGCACGCCTGCGCTTCCTCGGACGAGAACGGGCTCGCGGGCGAGATCGGCGAGCAGGCGGGGGCGAAGAGTCCGTTGAAGACGGCCTGGACCAGTGCCTTCCGGTCGAGTGCGTACTCGAAGGCTTGCCGGACCTTGGCGTTCTGCGCGATCGGGCGGTTGATCGGCTTCGGCGTGGTGCCGACGCCGTCGACATTGCCGATGTTGAAGGTGAGACCCTGGTACCCGAGAGACTGGGACTGCAGGACGCTGAGCGAGGAATCTCCGCGTAACGCGCCGTAGTCCTGCGTGGAGATGCTGTCGGCGACCTGAGCGTCGCCGGAACGCAGGTTGGCGGCCCGAATGCTCGCGTCGCTGAGGATGTGCCACGAGATGGCGTCGAGGTTGACCTTGGTGCCGTCGTAGAAGTTCGGGTCTCGCACCACGTCGATGGAGTTCTGCGGCACCCGCTTGGCGAACTTGAAGGGCCCGACGCAGACCGGCGCGCTGGCGAAGTTGTCGCCCAGGCTCTGCAGCGCCTTCGGGCTCATGATCATGCCGGCCCGGTCCGCCAACGCCCCGACCAGGGGTGCGAACGGCTGCTTCAGGTGGATCGCGACGGTGTTGGCATCGGGCGTGTCGACGGTGTCGATCGGACCGAGCTCGCTCTTTCGCGCGGACCGGGCGTTGGTCAGGTGCCGTTGCAGGGTGGCTTTGACCGCGGCGGAATCGAACGGCGTTCCGTCCGCGAAGCGCGCGCCCTGGCGCAGCGGAATCGTGACCGTCTTACCGTCACCACTGATGGTCGGCAGTGCGGTGGCCAACTGCGGCACGACCTGCGCCTGCTCGTTCACGTCGTAGAGCTTCTGGCAGATCGCCTGGAAGACGTAGCGCGAGTAGAGGCTGCGCGACAACGTCGGGTCCAGCGCGTCGGGCTCCGCGGAGAGGGCGATGACCAGCTTGCCGCCCTTCTTCACCGCGGCCGGGTCCGCCGGCGTACCGAAGTTGTCCTGTCCTGCCGCCTGGTTGTCGCCGGAATTGGCGCCGCCCTCGTCGTTGGACACCGGCGAGCACGCTACGACGGTGCAGGCGACGGCGACCGCCGCCACAGCTGCCCGGAATGGATGGAGCCTTCGCAGGCTCGGTTCACTGAGGTTCGTCATTGGGAGCTCCTCGAGTGGGCGATTCGGGGAGCGTATGTTGTATACGAACTGCTCCGCAAGACCTCCGGTCTGCGGCAGGACGAGCAGCCAGCGGCCGACCACCCGGGCCGGGCGCTGGGGCGGCGGGCAGGTTCGCGGCGACCCGGTCGACCTGACCACCGATCGCCCCGCAACGCCTCAAGTAATGCTCAAATCCAGTTCGGCCGATCCTTCGATGCGACGGACCTGCATACGCTCAACGCGCCCAGCTCTCTCATGGTCCTCCCCGACCCGTCATGGTGGCGACCGCCGTCGCACACGGGTAGACCTGCGCGAGCTCGGCGTGACCGTCGCGGATGGTCCGGCTACCCGCAGCAGGCCGGCCCACCGCGTCAACCGCACGTCGCAAGCAGAAGGAGGGGAGAATGGGACCCGTACAGCGACGCATCGCGCTTCTCGCGCTACCCGCCCTGGTGGGAAGCGTCCTCATGGCGACCGGGCCCGCGGGTGCCGACCCCGCCGGGTCGGCGGCCACGGCAGGCTCGGAACGATCCCACCTCGAGTTTCCGGAGGCCGCACGCCTCGTACGCATCAAGCTGACCGGCGCCGACATGCTGGACAAGGTGGCCGCCGCCGGCTTCGACCTCGAACATGGTCTCCGGCGCGTGCCGACCGGCATCGAAGGCGAGGCGGTGGCGACCGCCGAGCAGGTCGCCGAACTCCAGGCGCTGGGCGTCGAGATCCTCGGCGACGGCGAGGGCTTCGCCTGGACCGAGGAGGCCGACGGCGGCCTCCAGGCCCTCCGCACGAAGGCCGTCCAGCCGCTCACCCACGAGGAGACGGTACGGATCGCCCGTGCCGACTGGTTTACGACGAAGGGCCAGGGCTTCCTGTACGTCGAGGCGCGGACCACCGAAGGGGCGCAGACGAGCCCGATCGTCGGGATGCAGCTCGAGAACGACTCGGGCGCGGGCACCCCGTTCGGCTCCGCGCGGACCATGAGCCGGTTCGTCGATTCCGGGCAGTACATGTTCCACCGGAACCTGTTCAAGCTCGACGCCCGCCCGAGCCAGATCCGCGTCACGAGCTCGACGGGGGGCGTCACGACCCGGTTCGTCTCCAACTGGCTCGAGGACGGCGCTGCGCCGCTGACGGCGAACCCCGCCTACAAGTGGGACTTCGTCGACGGTTACCGGCACCCGCAGCAGCTCTTCACCCGCGCCGAGGAGATCGCCCGCCAGTACCCCGACATCGCCGAGATCGTCTACCTGCCCAACAAGACGAACGGCTATCAGCGCAAGGCACAGGCCACGATCGGCGGCACCGGGCAGAGTGCTGTCGTTGTCAGCTCGGCTGCCTGGGGCCACGAGGGCGGCAACGACATCACCGTCGAGTTCGTGGACCGGCCGGGGGCGAACCTCCCGCTCGGTGTCGAGGTTGCGGGCAAGGCGATCCGCGTCCTCCTTGCCAAGGACGCCTCCGGTGGGCCGGCGCACAGCCGCACAGGTGGCGGCGGCACTGGAGAGCCAGTCCCAGGGCCTGATCGACCGGGCGCACCCGTACCGGACCAACGCGGGCACCGGCATCGTCGCGGCGACCTCGAGCCCGGTCGCGCTGACCGACTTCCTCGACCAGAAGCGCGTCGGCGCGCCGGAGGGTGAGGTGCCGCGCGGCCCGGCCACGATCCCCGTCCTGCGGATCGGCAAGCACCGCGACGGCAGGAACCCGGGCGTGCTGATCCAGGCGCAGGACCACGCCCGCGAATGGGTGCCCGCGACGACCAGCCTGGAGTCGGCCGAGCGTCTGGTGCACAACTACAGGTCCGACCGGGAGACCAAGAAGATCGTCGACAACACCGACATCTTCTTCATCCTGTCCAACAACCCGGACGGGGCGAACTACAGCTTCTACAACTTCGCCTCGCAGCGCCGGAACATGACGAACCACTGCGCGGACGACAACGCCGATCCGGCCCGGCGCAACTCCTGGGGCGTCGACCTGAACCGGAACTACCGGGTCGGGTCGGCTCACGACGGCTACTCGGGTGGGTCGAACAGTTGCATCAGCGACACCTACCAGGGCCCGGAGAAGCTGTCCGAGCCTGAGTCGAAGAACATCATCTGGCTGGTCGAGAAGTACTCGAACATCAAGTTCATGATGTCGGTGCACTCCAACGGTGGTCAGCTGTTCTGGCAGCCGGGCGCCTACATCGCGGACGGGCGGATCACCACGCCGCGTCCGCCGCTGGGCGACGAGGCGTTCTACTGGCAGTCGGCCGCCCGGATCCTGTCGCAGGTCAAGGCGCACCGGCAGACCGTCGTCACGCCGGAGAACGTCGGCGGCTCGTCGGACGTCCTCTACTCCTCCGCGGGCAACGTGCGTGAGGATCTCTACTACACCTACGGGATCTACGCCTTCGGCTGGGAGGTCGGCGGCTCGGTCTACAACCCGGCCACCGGCAACTGGCAGGGCGGTTCGTTCCAGCCGGCGTGGGTGGGCAACCCTGACCTCGTCAGCGGCCACTCCGAGACGATGGAGTACGCCAACGGCATCATGGAGATGTTCCGGATCGCGGCGGACTGGGGCAAGGACCACCAGAAGCCGACGTCCCAGCTCGTTCCCGGCGGCGGGAAGTACCCCGGGCCCGTCGACGTGCGCTTCGAGACGAGCGAGCCGGCCACCATCTACTACACGACGGACGGCAGCCGGCCCACCCTCGATTCGCCGCGCTACGCGGCGACCGAGTTCCGTGAGCCGGGGCGGGTGTTCCACGTGACCGAGACGACCACGTTCCACTGGTTCTCGGTCGACAGCGCCGGCAACATCGAGCAGAACTACGACCCGTCGAAGAACGACAGGCGCAACAACTACCGCACGGCGACGATCACGATCGCCCAGCAGTAGTCAGGCCCCACGGCGCCATCTCGTGATCATTGCCTCGTCAGTGAGGGCCTGCCCCTCGCTGACGAGGCAATGGCGGATCGACAGTTGGCGGTGGCCCGGATGGCAGGCGCTCGGACATGGCTGAACCATGTCCCCGTATTGAACCCGCGAGGCGAGCCGATCGCGGCTGGATCAGGACACGCACGGCTGTCTGACGCGAGCCAAGGACGCGGACCCCTTCGGTGTGAACTCTCGGCGAGCCGGTCGGATCGGGCTAGGTACGAGGTCAGAGGGCCTGCTGGGGCGCTTCTCGGTTCAGTTCGGCCGCCCTGGTTGCTGTACTTCGCTGCTGTACTGCTGGCATCAGACGAGGCGCAGTACGCGGACCTTCGGGCGCTCGTTTCTCAGGTGACCTTGCTTGTGCTGGCGGACCTGCTCGTCCCAGACCTCTTGGTCGTAGTCCGGGTCGGGTGGGATCCACTTGTGGGAGCCGTCGCTGTAATGGAACTTCTCGTCGCCGGGTCGCAGGATGCTCATCGGCTCCAACCAAGGAAGCGGTGGTGCAGGTGGCCGGCGGGGACGTTTGCCAGGTCCTGGGCGGCGTCGACGAGTTGGGCGGCCAGGTAGAGGGCCAGCGATACCGAGGCCTGGTCGTACTCGGCTCGCAGCTCTCGCCGCCGGCTCTGGCAGGGCCACTCCCCCGCGCAGCCTCCGCACGTCCAGGTCGGCTTGATCGGGTGGTGCGTCGTCATCGCGGGCCGTCCTGGCTGGGCCAGTGGCCGCGGTTGATCGGGATGCGGTGACGGCTTCGGCACGGCAGGTTCGCGCCGCAGCGGCAGACGTGTCGCCAATGCCGCCACGACCAGACAGGCCGATGACGGCGGGCGAGGGTGAGCGCTGCCGCCAAGACGTACTCGTCGTAGGAGATTCGCTTCATCGGCTCGCCACAGCCGTCGCGGCCACCGTCCGCTGGGTTGGGAAACTGGAAGGGAGCACTGCCGCCTCCTGGTGCCGCAGGTGTCCGGAGGCGTGGATGCCCGATCGCGGGGAATGCGCCGGACATCCACGCCGGCGAGGACGGCCCACAGCGCCAACCGGGGGAATCGACCTCCTCGGAGACCTCCCATAGGTACCGTTGGGTAGTCAAGGGCTGACGTAGGTGGTCTACTCGTGTTGCCAACCGAGGGGAACACCGTGCCACCGCGTTACCGCTACGAGCAGATCGCCGACGACCTGGCCGAACGCATCGCGTCCGGCGAGTTCCCGCCGGGCTCAAAGCTGCCCAGCCGGCGGGAGTTGATCGAGCACTACGGCGTGACAGAGCCAGTCATCGACCGCGCCATGCAGGTGCTACGGATCAAGGGCATGACGGAGACACTGCCGGGCGTAGGCGTCTTCGTCGCCGAGTAGGTCGACAGCGACCCAAGGTAGGTCGCCGGCTGAAAGCGCTTCGGTGTGAACGCGGTTGCGACGCATCGTTTGATGTCATCCGGTGCTCTCTAGCACCTCGAAACGCGGCTTCGTTGCTGACTGCTGTCGCACGTTGCCGACGCCCTCCGGCCGTTTCGCTGCCTCCTCGCTGCCTTCCTGCTCTCGGGCTGGATGGAGTGTGCGGCACGGCTAGCCGTCGAACCGTTCCCAGGTGAAGTCCGAATCGCGCAGCGGTCGGAGCGCCGACCGGTATCGGCTACCGGCGTATATCTCTACTGAGCCGTCGGGGGAGGCTGCGGTCGCGACGACGAGGCCGGGAGCTACGAAGTGCTGAGTAGGATCGCCCGGCCATCGCATGGGTTGCAGAGGAACTTGATGCAGCGGTTCGACCAGCCGCCGCGCCTGCTCGGCAGCAACAGTTGCAAAGCCGCCAAAGGGACTGGAATATGACGCCTCGCAGAGGAGGAACTGCAGCAGAAAGGCACTCAGGGGCTCCCGCTCGTGTTCCGCGTGAAGTCCGCTGTACTGGACTGTCGGGTCTGCCTCGGTCGGATCCAGCAACATCACGAAGACGCCCTGGTTCTCCGCCCCAAACTGCACCAGCCCGTCGTCCTCGTCCTCCAACTCGTCGGCGGTGTAGAGCTGGTTGTGTAACCCGTACACCTCCTCACGGCCGGCAGCCGCCCGGTAGAAGGCAAGCAACGGTTCGGGAAGCGGCGGGTCCACGTCGGCGGGCGTCTCGTCGCCCGGTGGGATGTCGGCGTACCAACCGGCTACGAACTCACGCAACGCGGCGACACGGTCGTGGGGCAGGAACCGGAGCCAGTTGAGGCTGGGAAGCGGGTGCTGCGGTATGGGCCGTACCCGGTCGAGAACGTGGAACGGCAGACGGTCTGCGATGTGCAGTTGGCAGAACGAGAGTTCGCCTGGCAGACGGTAGGGAAACGGACTGTTCTCTGCTATGGCGCCCGGGGCGTGACGGCTGACCGCATGCCGCAATTCGCCTAGCGGCATGAATCCCTCGGGGAGGCGGACGAATCCGAGTCGCGGAAGTTCGGAGCTGGCCAGCCGCGCTTCCACACCTTCTGGGAAGGGCTCATGCAGCGTCAGGTCGTCGGAGTTCTGCACCGCGCTGCCGTCGGGCCGGTCCCCGGCTTGGACGATGACCAGCGTCGCCGACGGCCCGACCACGTAGCTGACGTCGCCTGCCGGCAGCACCTGCGCTTGGGCGCCGGCATACGACAGCACCTCGGTTTCCGTCACGACAGACCACGGCTCAGGCACGCGACAAGGCTAGGGGATCTGACCGCCCACTGGTGTCCAACCATCGTCCCGGAGCGGGAGCGAGACGACACCCTGGCCCCGGCAAGCCAGCCCTTCCGCGGTAGATCCCTTGCTTGTAAGGCGCTTTCGGCAAAGGTCGCAACGTCCGCTGACGTCCAACGGGTTCGGCTCAGAGCCGACAGCCGTCCACGCTCGTCCGGCCTCTGCCGCCGCCGTTGATGTCAGCCACGGATGTCAAGCCAGGCCCCTCAGGTCCCCGAAAACGGTCCCGGGCCTCCCGGATGGCTGCCGGCCCAACCAATGCCCCCGGGCGGTTGCTTCCACTCGGAGGCACGCCTCTTCGACAGGCCAGGCCATCGTTTACGCGCGGCCTGCCGACTGGCGCCTACCGCTGCGCCAAGCTCGGGATAGCCGGCCCCGTACTGCACCGCTTCCTCGGCACTGGCGGACACGAGGTCAGCGAGAAGGCGACGCATCTGCTCACCTGCCGCCATACGCGCGAGGTGAGTCCGCATCCTCTCCGCGGAGCTCGGCTCCTGGGCAGCGCCGCTCCAGACATCCACATCAGAGTTGTGCAGCCGCTGCGCCCAGTCAGCGGCAACAGCACCCAGTTCCCGCCGTAGTTCCTGTCGCTCGTCCGACGTCAGCTCCCGCATGATCGGCTCCCTCATCAGCGGCCTCCGACTTCAGAATCCGCTCGACAACCAGGGTTGTCAACCATCCCGGGCATGTCAGAATCCGACGCCGCTCACATTTCGTGCTCCTCACCCGTGAGTAGCACCCCAGGCACGCTTTCCAAGTCTGCTCGTCCCCGTACGCGCTTCACCGGGTCGGTTCGCTACCAAGGCGAACTCGACCAGTCGTTCGTCTGCGGTCGCCCCCGCACGGTCACGAACGAGACGACAAGTGAGACGGAGGCAGGAGGGTGGCGTCGCTGCTCGACCTCAGCTCTCATGGGATGTCTGTTACCGCTGCTATCGATCTGCGAGAGGCGCGAGCAGGTGCGATCCCGTCGGGGAGACGGGCTGGACCTGTCCGCCGGCTGAGGTCACAACTTTGCGACAGCGTCCTCGAACTTCTTCGCCTGCGACGGTTTCACCTTCCCGGTCAGCCGCACCAGGATCCGCCCGTCCGCCGGTCGATAGTGGTACTCGGTGCCGAGGATTTGTGCGCCTTTCAGGGCGTCCTGAATGAACTTCGATCGGGCGTCGGCGTCCCCTGCCGTCGCGAACACCTCGACCACCAGGCCGCGGTCGATGCCGTACTTCTCGGCGTCCTTGTCACCTCCCGGCACGTCCGCTGAGACACGGGACGTGTACTGCCCAGGGCGACCGAGCTTGTCATTGGGATCAGTGTTCTCGTCCTGCTCGGCGATGTTCGACAGCGGAAGCCCAGCAGCGGTGAGAGCCCCGACCACGTCCTTGGCGCCCATCGCTGGCTTCTCGCTGGGGCTCACGGGGGCGGCCGGTGTCGTGGCACTCACAACCGTCGACGGCCCTGCAGCGGCTGGAGGCTGGCTGTTGCCACAGCCTGCCAGTGCAAGGGCCAGAGCAGCGGCGCTGGTTACGGCGAGCCGGGAACGATACAACAGGACTCCTCACTTGACTTGTCGCGCAAAGGCTGCGCGGCTTCGTCATGATCCACAAATCGCGTTGGTCCCGCCATCGTGCGCGCGGTCGATCATCTTTCGGCTAGTCGACCGACAATCGGTCCGTGACGGGCGGTCCCATGCTTTCGAGGTCTGCGATCGCTCGTCTGCGACGGTCCGGCCGAGGCCGTGAGCTGGCTTGCCATCCTGCTGCTGCCCGGCCGGTTCGTCCGAGCCGAACAGGAGCAGTACGCCCCCATCGTCGGGGCGGGCCCCGGCCGCATCCTGATCCGCTTGGTCCTGGTGCTGGTCGCGGCCACCCTCGTCGCCTCCGGCGCGGCGTTGATCGCACAGGCCGTCAAATCCGGTTGAGTCTGCGCGAGCGGTACCTGTGCCCCACACTGCCAGGAGCGGGCGAGGCCACGTCAACGCCGCCTAGCGCTGCTCACCAGGTCCGCCAAGGTCCGGCCTCGTCCGTGAGGATCCACCGCCTTGGCTACTCCCGTGGCTACTCGACTCGCCCTTGCTGACCGACGACGTCCGCGACCTGGCCTTCGTCCAACCGGGGGAAGCAGCTCGTCGGCTCGATCCCTCGTCTGAGTTCTGGGCAGCCTGTCGACCGCGTCCAGCTCCGGCTGGCCCGTCTCCGTCCGACCTGTCAGAAGCGTGTGATCGTGCACCGTCGTCCGTCAGGGTTGCTACACGCGCTGCTACACGCGCACCGGACCAGCGGATTAAGAGGCACACACCGAGCGATGGCCGTCGCCGTGTCGCCTGCCGTGACGGCCGATCCCCGTCTGTGGCTGGTGCAACGCGCTTCGGTTGCTGTCGCCACGACCTACGCATTACGAGTCCGCCGCGGGCCTGCTTGTCGGCGTGGCCCCGGTCCTTGTCGAGCTTCTTCTGACGTCCGCCAGTGTCCGCCACGACTTGCAGGCTTGGCTGCTCGGTTGGCTGCTTCGGGCCCACGCGTTCTGGCTGTCCGACATATGTTGGGTGCATGAAGGGCGTCAATGCCAATGGACCAACCAGACCGGAGGTCGGTGCCATCACTAGCGGATCGCAAGCTCGCGACAACGAGATGGACGTCATCGAGATCGGGCCTCGTAGGCCGCCCCTGCCATGGTGGCGGGGACCAGGAATCGCCGGCCCCATCGCTGTCGCGCTCGTCGCCGGGGCCATCACGGGATACCTCGCCGGCATCCGACGCGCCGAGACCCAAGACCATACCGCCAGACCCGGCCCGCACGCGCCGACAACCGCCTCAGTTGTGACGGCCAAGGCGCAGCCGGTGACCGGGACCGGCAACCGGTGTTCGGCTCAACTCGGCGACAGGTTGCAACTAGGCGTTGAGATTGTCAACCGATCGGCCACCACCGCGACGCTTGACCGGATCGAACCGGTCCTTCCGTTGAACGGGCTGCGAGCAACGACGAGCGCATGGGGAAGCTGCGGTCAGTTGTCGTACATGGACGCCAGGACCCCGCACCCACTCCCACCTGGCGCCATCACCTGGTTGACGATCACGTTCGACGTGCTCATGCCCTGCCCAGCGCCAATGCCGGTCCTCTTTACCCTCACCTACACACAGGCAGGTGACACCGCCATCTCTGACCTGGGCGGTTTCCCCGATCTAGGCAACGTTCCCTACACCCGATGCACCGCCAGTCCTGGCTAACTCGGCCGCTGTCGGGACGGCCGGATTCGGGCCGATGACCCCTTGACCCCCAGGCAACAATCAGGGCGTCTCCACCTGGTCGGATCGGGGGTCAGGCCCTGGCGCTCACGTCCGCTGCCGTCCAGGGGTGTCCGGCCCCGTACACCCCGACCGTCACCCAGTTAGTCACTCAGTCGGGGTTTCGAGTTCCGGCTGGTCGAAGTCTCACCTGCCAATTGTGAGCGACGTGGTCGACGACAACCGCATCGAGCCAGACACCAACAGCCGGAAGCTCGCTACCGCTCGGAAGCGTGGTGATCTCCATCAGAGCTATCGCGTCGGGCTGGCCTTCGATGTCGGCGAAGACGCCGAACGGCATCGTCGCGAGCACGCGTGCCCGGACTCGTGCACCCACAGGCAGTGTCGACTTGGTCTCCGACCATGAACGCTCTGCTCGCTCGGCTCTGCCGTCGAGCAATCTCCAGGCGTCTGGGCTCATGGCCGCACATCCTCGCACGATCAGTTTGGAAGGTGCCTTGATCGAGCATGCTCCGTCCTGGTCGGGCTGGTCCTTCGCTCCGTTCAGGCCAACGGACGGCGGCGGTCGTTACCCCTCGTCACCCCTGTTTACCGATCCAACGGGCACGCCCTTCGGCACCTCACACGGGTGTCAGCGTTCGGGCAGGCGTCGAGCCGCCCTCATCATTTTGTCGGCCGCCTCGGACAGTTCGGCAACTGTCCTCGAAAAGCGTCTGCCGCCGAGCCTATCCACTGTCTCTGCCAAGATCCGAACCGACCGCGCATCTAGTCCCGCAGGATTATCCGTCAAGGCTGACACGATCTCACGAAGCTCCACTGCCGTCTCTGCGGTAAGTGTGCCTGTCCTTTCAAGCCGGTCCGCAATTTGTTCTAGGCGCTGCAACGGAGGCTCGAAGATATCGGCAACCAAGTCCATGAACGCGTCTTCATCTACCGGCCCGATGCGGCTCAGGGCAGCGTTGTTGGCACCTTCGTGCTTGCGCTTCCACTCAAGGAGAACCTCTGGAGGATACAGACTCTCCCCTGTTCTCTTGTCGTCCACTTCCGCGTGGTGAGGCAGGCAGAGAAGTAGGAGGTGCTTGAAGGCGTCGCGTTCCGAGTCGGGCATCCCAAGTCTGTATCTTGGTGCGTTCGGCCGAACACCGTAGATGTGCGCGATTTGCACGTTCTTGCGGTACACGCCTGGGCGCACCTCGAACATGACCGGCATAGGGCAATTTGGGCCGTAGCAACGGCCGTTGCTAATTGCCCAGAGGGCGGCCTCTACTGATGCCGGTATGCCCCTTCTGTTGCCCGTCACTGGTCCTCCATTGCCCCCAGGTCGCAGCCGAACCGGCAGCATATGAGACACAGGGTTAAGCCGGAAGCACCCTGAGCGCCGTCCGCCTGCTGACCTGCCCTTAGCCATCCCGTCGGCCTTCGTCCGCACACAGTGGAGCGGGTGGGGCCTGCTCGGCTCTGCCCGGACGGAGGGTGTCGGGATGGCGCCACCATCCCGGAGTGTCCGAGGACCCCGCCGGAGGCACTGCCCTTGCAACCAACAACTGCCAAGCCCCGAGCCTGTCAGCACCTAGGCGGCCCGGGGCTTCTTCGTATGTCGCGCCGCCGGGGGGCTTTACCGCCGGCCGCCGGGAGCGAAGCGGCAAGGCGGCCGGCGGCGGGCCAATTGGCCCGGCCCCTGGTCGGCGGCGCGAGCGGCCTGCGAAGCGGCCCGCCTTGATAGACGTACAGAAAGTCCTCCCACGCCGGCCAGCGGCCGGCCGTCCGGTCTCGGGACCTGCATGGCACATGGAGCCCGGTCGTCGATCTCGCGGCCCCTGACTCACGAAGGAGACGTAAGTTCCGCAGTGAAATCGGGTTGTTGCATGTCGTGGGGCCGTCGAACATGGGCGATGTGAGCCGAAGCCTGCGAACAGATCCCCGTTGGCGCCAGGCGCTCCGTCGCGCTCCGGGGCCAGACCGGGTGCGGATCCACGTTCATGCTGCGCGACCTGGATTCGTGCATCCGGCAAGCGGACGTGACGTTCGTGAGGTGCTGGAGGCGATTGGGCCTTCCGCGTGGTACGGGCTACGCGTCATCGAGTTGCGACAGACCGAGGACTTTGACCCCGGATTGGTGGTCTACGGCAAGACCAGAGCACCAGGCGAGATCTTCCTCTACGAACAACCGGAACACGAGGCGACAAGGCTGCGAGACTTCATGCGATTTGACGTACTGCTGCACGAGCTTGGCCATCATCTGCTCCAACACCGTGCCCGGAAGGTGGGCAACATACAGCGACGATCGGACCATGAGCGATTCGCCGACGCCTTCGCTGCCCAGTGGAAGCCCGTTGTCCAGGCTGCGCTCAACACCCTCCCATCAACAGCGCGGTGACCCACCGCCCGACCGCGCGAGCCACTTCGACCCTTACCCTGACGCACACATGATCGTCTAGCCGGACGTGTCACCGAGATCCTGAGGGATCTGTCACCCACGTCCTGAGACCCGACACGGCCAGCAGCCGGCAGTCCCGCCCGCACCCTGGAGAATCACGGCGGGTTGACGTGTCGGTACTCGGTGCTACTCTGACGCTCGTCCAGGACGCCAGCGCGGCCTTCCCGCCGGATCGCTGGACTCAACATCGGAGATGCCGAGCGGCCTTCCTGCCGCTGATGCGGGCCCCGTCCCGCCGGCTCTCGATCGCACACCCACCCGGCTGGGACACCAGCCTCGATCGCGGCGGCGATCATCTGCCGGGCCAGGGCAGGCTTCGTGGCGAACCCGACCTGGTCGGGGACGCCGGCGGCGGCGAGGCGGTCGGGTTGGTCGCACCAGGTCGTCTCGGGTAGGTAGAGCCGGCGGTCGATCAGCCCCCGCCCGTGCGGGGTGACGTAGGCCAGGAACACTCCGACCTGGCTGTTCTCAACACGGCCGGCGGTGCCGGTGTACTGCCTCTGCACCCCGACCGAGCACACCCCCTTCTTGAGGAAGCCGGTCTCATCGGTGACCAGCACCGCGTCGGGGTGGCCGAGCTGCTCGATCAGCCAGGAACGCACGTCGTCGCGGACGTCGTCGGCGTCCCACACCGTCGTGCGCAGTAACCGCTGCATCGCCTGCGGATCGCAGTTGCCAGCCCGCTCCGCGAGGGACCAGCAGGTCTTGCGCTCCACCCCCGACAGCAGCCCTGCCACGAACTGCCCGGCCGTCGCACGCGGCTCGGCCCGTGCGAACCGGTCAGCGACACGCGTCACCGCCTCGTCCAGGATGACCCGCCACCCAGCGGGGTCTACGCTGTGGCCCACGGCCACCGCACGATCTTCGGTTGTCCTCACAAACCATCGATGATCGACGCGGTGGCCGTCTGCATGCCCACGCCACGCCCGAGGCCGAAGCCAAGTGACGGTGGAGTGCTAACCCAGACTCAGGTTGTGCTCCTCAAGCGCACTCTGGATGATCTCGAGCGCTTTCGGGCCCATGCCATGTAGCTTGGCCAGCTCAGTACGCGCCACCCCGGCAAGCTCACTCAGTGCGTGTTTGAGAAGGTCGCGTGTGGACGGTGTGGCGGCGTGACGGTGGCCGCCGGGGCGGGCAGGGTGTCCGGGTGTCGTCGCCTCGTCGTG